>JBBQTL010000019.1:0-41632 GCA_038213285.1 Chitinophagales bacterium | reverse complement strand
CCATACCGGCAGATGCGGATTCTCTTTATTTCAACAATAAAGAAATAACCGTTACCCGGGAAGAGAAGCCGGATAAAAGTAATGGAAGTAATAATTGGGCAGTAAGTGGTGCCAAAACAAAATCAGGAGCGCCCATTTTATGCAATGATCCCCACCTGGGTTTAAGCCTTCCTTCGCTTTGGTTTGAAATGCAGTTGAGTACGCCCACCTATAATGTGTATGGCGCTACTTTCCCCGGCGCTCCGGGAGTAATTATCGGGTACAACGATAATGTTGCCTGGGGTGTAACTAACGGCGGCAGGGATGTGAGGGATTATTACGAAATAAAATTTAAAGATGATAGCCGAAAGGAGTACTGGTTTGACAGTGCCTGGAAGAAAACCGAATTTCGTGTGGAGGCATTTAATGTAAAAGATTCGGCAACTTATTACGATACGGTGGCATACACGGTATTCGGCCCGGTAATGTATGATAAATCCTTTAGCGGCGGGCGGGCTTCCAATGGCAGATATTTTGCGGTGCGCTGGAAAGCCCACGATCACAGCAATGAATTAAAGGCTTTTTTACAATTGGACCAGGCAAAAAACTATGATGATTATTTAAGCGCTGTCAGCAATATGAAAACACCGGGGCAAAATTTTGCCTTTGCCTCTAAAACCGGCGATATCGCCCTACGTGCACAGGGTAGCTGGCCGGCAAAATGGAAGGGGCAGGGCGATTTCATCATGCCGGGAACAGATAGCCGTTACATGTGGCAGGGAATGATACCTTTTGACGAAACTCCTTTTCAATACAACCCGGAAAGAAATTTTGTAAGCAGCGCCAACCAGGATCCGGCCGACTCTACCTATCCTTATTACCTTGGGCGGGGTTATCCAATCTTTCGGGGTATCATTATCAACAGGAACTTGCAGGCAATGAATAATATTACGCCACAGGATATGATGGCATTACAAACAAATAATTACAATGTATTTGCAGAAATGGTGATGCCTTTATTTTTAAATAATATCCCGTCAATCGGGTTAAACGAAACAGAAAGCAAATATCTCAATTTATTAAAATCATGGGATTTCAATAATTCCCCGGATTCTAAAGCGGCTACCGTATTTTCATTACTGTGGAGTAATTTCGACAAAGCGGTTTTTGATGATGAATTTAAGAATGCGCCGGATGTAATACTTCACCCCTTTGAAAGTAATTTGCTCCAGGGTATTTTACACGACTCGGCTTACAAATATTTAGACAATATTGAAACGCAGCAAACAGAAACACTGGCAGATGACGCAACACAAGCATTTAAAAACTCGCTGGCAGATATTAAAAAACTTGAAAGCCAGGGTAGGCTTGAATGGTCTAAATTTAAATCAACCCACATCAACCACTTATTCGGGCTGAAGTTGAAGCCGTTTAATCGTGTGAATATTCCGGTAGGAGGAGGAACCCATTCCATCAATGCTACCAAATCTGATCATGGTCCCAGTTGGAGAATGATTGTGAGTCTTACACCACAATCTGAAGCCTATGGTGTTTATCCCGGTGGCCAGAGCGGAAACCCGGGCAGCAGGTTTTATGATAATTTTATTGATAAATGGGCAGCCGGAGAATATTATCCGTTATGGATGATGACTAAAGGAGAAGAGAAAGATAAACGGGTGAAGTGGAAGATGAGTTTTACCAAATAGCTAATTAGCTATTTGACTAATGTAAAGCCGCAGCGCATTATTTTAGTCCAGGCATTTTCGAATTTCCAAATTTTCAAATTGTTTTATGAAATTGATTGTATCAATCGTACTTACCGCCTTACTAAGTTTGGCCGCCTGTTTGTACTTACCCTGGTGGATAATTGCCGTGGTCGCTTTTTTGGTGGCAGCCTTTATTCCTCAAAAACCCGGCAAATCTTTTCTATCGGGCTTTGTGGCGCTGTTTTTATTATGGGGTGTGCTGGCCTGGTTTTTAAGCAGCAATAACAATCATGTACTCGCCCATAAATTATCCGTGGTAATTTTACAAAAGAACAGCGCCGTTTTATTAGTTGCCGTTACCGCATTAATCGGCGGGCTGGTAGCGGGCTTTGCTGCATTGGCAGGAAGTTATGTAAGGAAAAAGGGATGATGGTGGTTGTAAAATGGAACCTTCCTTTAATATGTCGCAATTCCGTTTCTTCTAAATTGTTTTTGTAAGCAAAACCATTTTATTTTACAATTTACCAGGCGATAAAAATGAAGGAGATTATTCTGCAATATCTTGATGGGCTTGAATCGGGCAATGTTGAAAATATTGTTTCATTGTTTTCGGATGATGCCATTGTTCACTCTCCTTTGTATGGAGATATGCCTGCGAAAGATTTTTTTAAATCCCTTGTGGCTGACACAAATAAGTCTGATATATCTTTAATAGATATCTTCAACTCCATCGATAAGCTGGATACCTGCGCTGCACACTTTAGGTACCACTGGACCTTAAAAGATGGAACGGCAACCAGCTTTGAGTGTGTGGATGTTTTTCAGCTAAATGAGTTGGGTAAAATAAAAATGCTGACGATTATCTACGACACCCATAAAACGAGGAGCTTCTTTGATAATATAAAGTGAATTGGTGTGACTTGCCGCTATTGCAAGCAACAAGCATTTATGACGTAGTCCGGTTTACTACTCAGGCGCCGGCGTGGCTGATAACCAAATTCAGTTATACTTCACAAGGTTAAAAATGTGAGTTGTTTTAAACCTTGTCGCCGCCATCTGACCTCTCCACCCTTCCTCCTCTCCAAAAGAGAGGAGGCGGTGCATTATCCCTCATTTGAACATTGGTTCTTCCATATCTTCATCATTTCTTTATTCGTCAGACCTCCACCTGGTACTACCACAAATTTTATCCCTTGCGAAAGTATAAATGCCTACTGCCGACAAAAAATATCTCACTATCCAGCATCCAGTATCAGTATCCGGTATCCAGTATCCAGCATCCAACCTCCACCATCAAATCCCCCACCGCTCTTTTTTTGCATTTTATAAACCAAATCCCCCTTAATTTCGCTATCTACACAATACCACTTATGCGAATATATTTATTGCTTTTTTTTATTATGCTTTCGTTCAACCTGTCTGCACAAAAAATTTTCGGAACTGTATTTAATGAAAAGGGCGATTTGCTATCCTATTCATCCATCACTATCAAAGGAACCACTAATGGTGCAAGTGCCAACAACAGGGCAAGGTTTTCCATCGCCCTTTCGCCGGGCAGGTACACGGTGGTGTGCCAGCATATTGGCTATACAGCCATGGAAAAAGAAATTACCATAACAACACAGGATGAAGAAATAATATTTGTATTGGCTGAACAAAAATTAGTACTAAAAGAAGTAGTGATAAAAAATACAGATGAAGATCCGGCTTATGCCATTATAAGAGAGGCAATTAAAAAAAGGGAGTTTTACAATAAACAGGTTACCGCATTTACCTGCGAACTGTACACGAAGGATATGATGAAACTTCGGCGGTTGCCACGTAAAATACTGGGCCGAAAAGTACCGGACCAGGACCGGCAAGAAATGGGGCTGGATACCATGGGGCAGGGGATCATTTATTTATCAGAGTCCATATCAAGGGTTGCTACCGAACTGCCTGATAAATTTAAGCTGGAAGTAAAGAGCAGCCGGCTGAGTGGCAGTGGCGGATTTGGGTTTACCTTTCCCACCTTTATTTCTTTTTATCAAAACAACGTGACTGTTTTCACGGAGCGGCTAAACCCCCGTGGATTTGTATCGCCCGTGGCGGATGGCGCTATTGGGTTTTACCGCTTTAAATTTTTAGGAAGTTTTTTTGAAAACGGCAAGGAGATCAACAGTATCCGGGTAACGCCCCGCCGCAATTATGAACCCTTATTTTCGGGCATTATCAATATTACAGAGGGCGACTGGCGAATACACAGTGTGGACCTGCTGCTAACAAAAAAATCGCAGCTTGAAATTGTTGATACCTTACAAATCACCCAATTTCATGTGCCGGTAAACAATGATGCCTGGCGCATCAAAAATCAAGTACTGCATTTTACTTTTAGCCAGTTTGGGATAGACGCAGTAGCTAATTTTGTAAGCGTATATTCCAACTATAACCTCAGTCCTGTTTTCGCCAAAAAGTATTTTGATAAAGTGATCATTAAGTATGATACCGGTGTAAATAAAAAGCCAAAAGTATATTGGGATAGCATACGCCCGATGCCGTTGGAAAAAGAAGAGGTAAAAGATTACCAGGTGAAAGACAGCTTATACGAAGTAAGAAAGGATTCCATGCTAAGCAAACAATCCATTGACTCATTAAAAAAGAAACAGGGAAAATTAAAGCCTTACAATGTATTCTGGAGTGGCATTAACCGAACGCATTATAGTCGCAGCAATACCTACAGGTGGGGAATAGCCTCGCTGATACAAAAGATGGAATACAATACTGCCGAAGGAGTAGTGGGGAATGCGGAAGGTTATTTTCAAAAATACATTCAACAAACAAAGCACGATCTGTCCATAAGGCCCAACATTCGTTATGGATTTAATAATAAGCATTTAAACGCATGGGTTGATATTGGCGTTCGTACCCGTGACCTGGATTCGGATAACAGGCTGCGGCGGCATGCCTGGGCTTTTTCTGGCGGTAAACGGGTTTCACAATTCAATAAAGAAAGCCCGATCACTCCATTGGTAAACAGTATCAGCACCTTGTTCTTTGGCGACAATTTTATGAAAACCTATGAAAATATTTTCACGAATATTGGCTACAGCAAGCGATTTGAAAGCGGCTTATACTTCAATGTGAACGCTTTGTACGAAGACCGCATTCCACTGCGCAATACCACCAGGTTTACCTTTAGTAAAAAGGATAGCGTAAACATTACGCCCAACTACCCCTTTGAAAAAATCAGCGCCGGCGACTTTACCCGGCACCAGGCGGTATTGCTCAGTATCGACTTAAGCATTAAACCAGGGCAGAAATTTATACAATTCCCCAACAGGAAAATATCGATTGGTTCAAAAATACCCACCTTCAGTATTAATTATACCAGGGGCTTTAATGGTATTGCAGGTAGTGACGTGAATTTTGATAAGTGGCGGTTTACTATTTTCGGCGACAGGAATTTAAACCTTGCTGGTACTATAAATTACAAAGTGGGAGTAGGTGGTTTTATTAACCGGAGAACTGTATTTATACAGGACTACCAGCATTTCAACGGAAACCGCTCCATTGCGGCCAGCGAGTACCTGAATAGTTTTCAATTGGCACCCTATTACGAAAACAGTACCGTTGCCACTTTTTACAGTATTGTACACCTCGAGCATCATTTAAATGGTTTGCTAACCAATAAAATCCCACTCTTTAACCGGTTAAACTGGAACCTGGTAATGGGCGGCAATGCATTTATTATCAATGAAAATAACAACTATGCTGAAATATTTGTGGGGTTGGAAAATATCCTCAAAGTTTTCAGGGTAGATTTTGTAGCAGCTTACCAGGATCGCAAGAGGGGCATCACTGGCATTCGGATTGGAACCGGCGGGTTGTTAGGCGCCAGTATTAAGAGAACGTCCACCAGCGGGGGAAGCGTTAACCCGAACGGGATGTCATTTTAATGTCTGCATGCCACCAATGCACGAATTATCATGAATCCCTGGCCCAGTTCACAGCCTGGCATAATGCCTTAGCATAGAGGTGACACTTTTTTTGAAAGGTGTCACCTCTTTTTCGTAACCTAACCTGTCTTTTTTACAGAAACAGCCCATGCACCCGCATTGGTACTTTTTAATTCCACCGTATTATCTTTGCCGGAAATTTGGTTTGCCCTGCAAGCATCCAATTGTATGAATGACATGGCGATTCGCCTGCTCATCAAATAAATTTTCCGCCATGGCGGAATCAAATTAAAAAAACTATGGCTTTACTACACAACCGGGTCTCCCAGGCGGAGCTGAAAAAATTACTATACGAAGAGACAGAACCCCGCACCACTATTTCCTTTTATCAATACTTCCCTATCAATGATCCACAGCAGTTCAGGGATGAATTGTACATTGGCCTGAATGCGCTAAAAGTATTTGGCAGAATCTACGTTGCCCATGAAGGTATCAATGCGCAGGTAAGTGTACCTAATAGTAATTTAGATGCTTGTAGAAATTATCTCTATTCCATTGAGCCGTTAAATGGTATCCGGCTCAATATCGCTGTGCAGGCTGAATCAAATCTAAATGACAAAACAAAGCAGGGGAAATCATTTTGGGTGTTGAAGATAAAAGTGAGGGAAAAGATTGTAGCAGATGGTATCAGTGATCCTGATTTTAGTATGGAGAAAAAAGGCAAATATGTGAATGCAACAGAAATGAATCAATTATTACAGGATGACAATACCGTTGTGATTGATATGCGCAATCATTACGAATATGAAGTGGGGCATTTTGTAAAAGCGCTGGAGATACCAAGCGATACATTCAGGGATCAATTGCCGATGGCCGTGGAAATGATGCAGGATAAAAAGGACAAGAATATCATCATGTATTGCACCGGAGGTATTCGTTGCGAGAAAGCCAGCGCTTATATGCTGCACAACGGGTTTCAGCATGTTTTTCACCTGGAAGGCGGTATCATCAATTATGCCAAACAAGCCAACCAACAGGGATTGGAAAGCCGGTTCATTGGTAAAAACTTTGTGTTTGATGACCGGCTGGGGGAGCGTATCACAGAAGATGTAATTGCCAGGTGCCATCAATGTGGCCAGCCGGCAGATACCCACACCAACTGTAAAAATGATGGCTGCCACCTGTTATTTATTCAATGTGCGGCCTGTGCGGCAAAGCATGATGGCTGTTGTTCGGTAGCGTGCCAAACAACCTACAACCTACCGATAGAAGCACAAAAAGAATTAAGAAAGGGCATTGAAAAAGGGCGGATGGTATTTAATAAAAGCAAACAAAGATTGAGACCGAGGCTGGGGGAGAAATGAGTGATGAATGATGAGGGATGAATGATGAGTGATGAATGATGAGGGATGAATGATGAGTGATGAATGATGAGGGATGAATGATGAGTGATGAATGATGAGTGATGAATGATGAGGGATGAATGATGAGTGATGAATGATGAGGGATGAATGATGAAGGATGAATGATGAGGGATGAATGATGAGGGATGAATGATGAGGGATGAATGATGAGGGATGAATGATGAATGATGAATGATGAGGGATGAATAATGAAGGATGAATGATGAGGGATGAATGATGAAGGATGAATGATGAGGGATGAATGATGAAGGATGAATGATGAGGGATGAATGATGAGGGATGAGGGATGAATGATGAATGATGAGGGATGAATGATAAATGATGATTGGGTTGCTTACTAGCCGGGCCTGCTGCCGGATGCTAATGCATATTTATGAACTACAAGGCAATACAAAGATTTGTAACAACGCCAGGCAAGGTATTAACACTACGCCTGCGGATACCACTCATTATTCATCACTCATTACTCATTTACTTAATCCACCTAATACAAACCGGGTTTGGCACATCAATTCTTTTTCCTGTATCAGTTAACAGGCCGGTTTTTTTATCAATTTTAAAAATAACGACATTGCCTTGCTGGTTGGCTACCAGCAGGAAATTACCTGTAGGATCGAAGTTGAAATTACGTGGCATAATACCCATAGAGGATTGATGGCCCACAACGGTTAGTTTACCGGTTGCGGAATTTATTTTAAAAATAGTGATGCTGTTGGATTCGCCCCGGTTACTGCAGTATAAAAACTTACCATCGGGCGATACATGAATATCTGCGCTACCAATTACGCCATTGAAATTTGCTGGTAATGCGCTGAGACGTTGAATAAGATTTAATTTCCCTGCATTGTATTTAAAGGCTGCAACCGTTCCCGTCATTTCTTCCATCAGGTAGGCGTACCGGTTATTGGGATGAAAATCGAAATGCCTTGGTCCGTTTCCTGCAGGAGAACTTACGAACGCAGGGGATGCTGCATTTAATTTGCCATTGACTTTATCAAAACGGTAAATCATTATTTTATCAGTGCCCAGGTCGGGTGTAAATAAAAATTGATTATCTGGTGACAATACCGTGGAATGTACATGTGGTCCTTCCTGCCTGGCTTTGTTTGGGCCGGTGCCGGCATCCTGCATTACCTGTTTTGCTGCTCCCAAGGATCCATCCGCATTTGCCGGAAACAGCACCGCACTGCCACTGCTATAGTTGGCTGCAAATACCCATTTTCCCGTTTTATCAATGGCCACATAACAGGGGTTTCTACCTTCCGAAAATTGTTGATTGATCATACCAAGCGTGCCATTTTTTTTATCAAAAGAAAAGGCTGTTACTGAGCCGCCTGTTCCTTCTTTTTTGGCTATATCCGTTTCAGCAACGGCATACACAAATTTTTGATTTGGTGAAACGGTAAGGTAAGAGGGGTTCGCTGCTTTGGCTACACTTACAAAACTATTGTCGCCGGTGGCAGTATTAAAATTATACACGTAGATTCCTTCGCTTTTTCCGGAGGTGTACGTTCCAATTAATAAATAAGTATTGGTTTGTGCAAAAGCAATATTGAAACAAAACAGGCATAAAAAAAGCAATCTGGCTGACATAAGTTTATTTTTTTTGAATGTACGTTATTTTAAAAATACAATTTGTCGAATATAATTAAATGAATTTTGAAACGACCAATTTAAATCTGTCGCTACAAAACGGGTTTGAGGCAAAAGCCCTGCAAAAAAAGGTTAAGCTGGGTAATATTGTGTGTTAGCAAATTAATATTGAACTGGCTTGTAAAAACATTGATCAAAAACTACTGGTATTGTCAATTGCTGCCAACGCTGTGGTGATTTGTTCGATTGTTTCTTCATCACTTAAATCCTGTGGTATAAATTTTTCACCAATCACTTTTTCATATAATTCGATATATCTTTTGCTGATTACGTCAATCCATTCATCACTCATGGCTGGTACTACCTGCCCTTCTTTCCCCATAAAATTATTTTCTATCAGCCATTCCCTTACAAATTCTTTGCTGAGTTGTTTTTGTTTTTCACCTGCCGCCAGTCTTTCTTCAAATTCGTCGGCATAAAAATACCTGGAGCTATCCGGCGTATGAATTTCATCCATCAAATAAATGGTGTCGCCAATTTTACCAAATTCATATTTTGTATCTACCAATATTAATCCCTGCAGGGAAGCCAGTTGCTTACCTCTTTCAAAAAGTGCCCGGGTGTAATTTTCAATCACCCTATAATCGGCTTCACTTACAATACCTTTTTGCAAAATATCCTCCCTGCTAATGTCTTCATCATGCCCTATTTCTGCCTTGGTGGAAGGAGTAATGACCGGTTGCGGAAAAAAATCATTTTCTCTTAATCCTTCGGGCATTTGTATTCCACACAATTCCCTTTTGCCAGACTGGTAAGTTCTCCAGGCGTGGCCAGTAAGGTTGCCCCTGATAACCATTTCCACTTTAAAAGGGTCACACTTTTTCCCTACCGCACTATTGGGGGTAGGGGTAGCCAATAACCAGTTAGGGCAAATATCCGTGGTAGCTTTTAACATATATGCAGCTATTTGGTTTAAAACCTGTCCTTTATACGGGATTGATTTTGGGAGTATCACATCAAATGCTGAAATACGGTTGCTTGCTATCATTACCAGCCAGGTATCGGCAATAGTGTATACATCTCTTACTTTACCACTATGAAAATTTGATTGTCCGGGGAATTGAAAATTTGCCATAATGCTAAATTACAGGCATACAATTTATCCACCCAATTTTATGCAAACGAAGATTACTGTAAAACTTAAAAAATTAAATTTCTAAGAAAAAATAACAATGCTTACATTGCCCTACATTTCTAACCTAAATAAAACCAACATGAGAAAAATTGCTAGCTATATGATGGCTTTGTTTGTAGCAAACATTTTAACGATTGCTGCCTATTCACAAAGCAACACCATAAGTGGTACTATTGTAAACAGCCTTACCAAAGAAAGTGTTTCCGCTGTTTCTATTACGGTGAAAGGCGCCACGATCGGTACTTTTACTGATGACAGGGGAAACTTTAAAATCCAGATCAATCAAAAGTTACCGGTAACTTTATTAATTTCCTCTGTTGGATACGAACTGCAGGAAGTAGCAGTAAGCAGCGCCTCCCAACCAGTAACGGTGCAGTTTATTCCTTCCAATTCGCTGGGCCAGGAGGTGGTTATATCTGCAACCAAAGTGGCGCAAAAAATACTGGAGTCGCCGGTTTCTATCGAAAGAGTGAGTGCGGCAAATATCCGCAACTCAGCCGTTTCATCGTATTACGACATTTTGAGTAGCCTGAAAGGGGTTGACTTTACTACTTCTTCGCTTACTTTTAAAACGCCTTCTACCCGTGGTTTTAATGGTAGCGGTAGTGTAAGGGTAAACCAGATTGTAGATGGTATGGATAACCAGGCCCCTGGATTAAATTTTTCCGTTGGTAGTGTAATTGGCCTTACTGAACTGGATGTTGATAATATCGAATTACTGCCAGGCGCCTCCTCTGCATTATATGGCCCGGGTGGGATGAATGGAACCATTTTGATTAACAGTAAAAGCCCGTTTAAATACCAGGGGTTATCGTACCAGGTTAAGTTGGGTGTTATGAATACAGATAGCCGTTACCGCGATGTTTCGCCTTATCATAACTGGTCGGTACGCTGGGCTAAAAAAGTGTCTGAAAAATTCGCCTTTAAAATTGGCTCCGAAATTATTGCCGCTAAAGATTGGATGGGATACGATAAAAGGAATTATTTACGCAACGGAACAGACGGCAAAATTGTGGGTGGTGACAGGGCAACCGATCCAAACTATGATGGTGTAAATATATATGGTGATGAAACTACCACAGACATCCGAACTGCAGTGTTGAATGCAATCGGGGCCTCAGCAGCACCATTTTTAAAGAATTTTATTGATACCTTAAACAACGGACGCCCGATTAACGTATCAAGAACAGGGTATGACGAGAATGAAATTGTAAGCCCTAATACATTGAATTATAAATTATCAGGGGCACTGCATTATAAATTGACTCCGGGCATAGAAGCAGTTTTATCCGGTTATTGGGGCACCGGTAATACCATCTATACCGGTAGTGAGCGTTATAGTTTAAGGGCTTTGAAAGTAGGCCAGTACAAACTGGAACTGAATCATAAAAACTGGATGTTGAGAGGGTACACCACCCAGGAAAACTCCGGCGAAAGTTACAATGCAACCGTTACCGCACGTTTATTCAACGAGAATTGGAAGCCGAGTGGCGGGGCAACCGGTTGGTTTTCCCAGTATGCCCAAACCTATCTTGGTGGACGGTTAAACGGCTTGACTGATTTTAATGCACAAACATTGGCAAGAAGTACTGCGGATGTTGGAAGGCCGGTTCCGGGCAGTGCTGCTTTTAAATCAGGGTTTGACAAAATCAGGAGTCTTCCAATTGGCGGGAATCCAGGGGGTGGCTTATTTGTTGACAGAACTGACCTGTATATGGTAGAGGGTCAATATAATCTTACCCATCTCACTGGAAAATTTGCAGACATACTGGTAGGGGCCAATTATAAAAAATACAACCTCAATAGTAAAGGAACATTATTTGCCGATGGTGGTGGAATTATTGGTATTGGTGAGTATGGCGGATATATACAGGCTACCAGGAATTTGTTTGATAATGTTGTTAAATTAACGGTTAGTGGCCGGTATGATAAGAATGAAAATTTTAAAGGAAGGTTTACCCCAAGAGCAACCGCATTGTTCAGAATTGCTGAAAACAATAATATCAGGGTGAGTTTCCAGACTGCTTACCGCTTTCCAAGTACACAACAGCAATGGATTGATTTGGATGTAGGTTCAAGTACAAGGCTGTTAGGTGGTGTACCTTTCTTTACACAAAAATATAATCTCAATAACAATACCTACCTGTTGACCAGTTTGCCTTCCGTAAAAACTCAGTATTCAATCGTTCCCTTTAAACCTGAATCCGTAAGTACTTATGAACTGGGTTATAAGGGACTGGCATTGAAGGATAAGTTCTTGATTGATATCTATGGCTATTATGGACAGTACCAGGACTTTTTGACCCGTATATTGTTGGTTCAGCCAAAAACAGGTCTTAATGTGAATGATATTGCCAACGCCATTTCAACCAACGTAAACGTTAGCAATGTTGCCAACATTTATTCCATACCTGCCAACTCGCCATCTAAAGTTAAAACCTTTGGATTTGGTATCAGTATAGATTATCGGTTACCATTGGCATTTGTGATTGGCGCCAATCTTTCATCTGATGACCTGAAGGATGTACCCGCCGGTTTTGTAGCTTCCTTTAACACACCAAAATACCGCACCAACCTAAGCTTTGGCAATACAGGCTTTGGATTTAAAAAACGTTTGGGCTTTAATGTAGCATACCGCTGGCAGGATGCATTTTACTTCCAGGGTGATTTAACCAATGCGGACATGCCCGCAATACATACAGTAGATGCACAGGTTAGCTTACGGCTGCCTGCCACCAAATCGATGTTGAAGCTAGGCGCTAATAACCTGTTAAATCAATATTATGCAAATGCTGCAGGTAACTCTATCATTGGTGGATTGTATTATGTGAGCTTTGCTTACAACGTTTTTTAAATTCTTTATCTCTTTTTCAAAAATAATTCTATATGAAAATATTCAATAAAATATTAAACGCAAGCCTGTTAGCTGTTACCACTTGCTTATTTTTCACTGCCTGTAATAAGACGCCTTTGCCTCCGGTTCCCATTGCACAACCTATGCAGGGTACTACACCTACATTGGCTACCCTATTGGATGATCCAAATTTTAGTATATTAAAAGAAGCGGTTAAAAAGGGCGGGTTATTAACCACCTTATCTGTGCCAACATTGCGCTTTACAGTATTTGCGCCAGATAATGCTGCATTTACTGCATCAACTGCACCATTTCCTCCTTTGGCCTTCCTGGCTTCATTGGATACGCCAACAGTCAGAAGTATTGTTAGTTATCATGTAGTTCCGCAGGTAATCGGTTCAGGATCTATTCCTGCTACATTTCCAAATTTTCAATATCCATCCATCTTAAATCCTGCGCCGCAGTTGAGCGCTTTATTAAGGTTAACATTATTCCCGAGTAAGCGCAGCAATGGTGCCTGGGTAAACAATATACCTATCACTGCAACAGATATGCTGGCAGTAAATGGTGTGTTGCACAAGGTGGCCGCAGTGATTTTACCTCCATCAAGGTACTTGTGGGATGTGAATCCTTCAACACCAACCAGCCTCAACAATAGCATTTTTGCAGCTCCTGATCTTACCTACCTCAAAGCCGCCATCAGCAGGGCAGATAGTGGTGTAGCACCAGGCTCTAAATTGGTGGATGCTTTAACGAATATTGGAGCAAACCTTACCATTTTTGCGCCTACCGATCTTGCATTTCAACAAGCACTTACAGGGGCCATTGCACAGGGATTAATTGCACAGGGAGTGCCACTGGCAACGGCTCTGGCACAAGCAACGTTCCTGGCGTCTACACCGGGTGTCTTCACCAACCCGGCTTTGTGGAATGTGATTACTCCTACATTTGCAAAAGGAATTGTGGCTTACCATATTTTTAGTGCCCAAACCTCCCCTTTTACACCACCTGGAATAAGGGTTTTTTCTGTTAATATTCCAACAACGGCAACAACAGTTAAAACCTTACTGAATTCTGCTTCTGTAGCGGCACTGCATCCGGGTTTAATAATAAGGGCTACGTTTACTGGACCCTTTGTAACATCCGCTACGGTAAAAGGATTGGCCAATGCAACGGCATCCAATGTGGTGATTAATCCACTCAATCCAATTGCCACGGATCAGCATTTTTTAAATGGCGTGATTTTAAGAATTGACCAGGTGCTTCTTCCGCAGTAGGTTTCAATAACTGATTATATATAATTCCTGGTTCTCCCGGCTATCGAAGGCCGGGATTTTTTTTGCGAAGTCATCCTTTTAAGGTAGAAATAATGATGCTGAATTTACTATGCATGTTTATAAATTATAAAATTTTTTAGAGGGATCATTTTCGTTTCCACCTCTTCTACAGGCATTATAAATTTGTATCTTTAATAAAAATTATTTTATGGGTTTAGTGTATGCGGAAATTACATTAATCAATGGTGCACACCTGGTGCTTGCCAAAAAGCATATCATAGGTGAAGAAGAAGTAAAACAAATGACGATCAATATGCTGGTTGATACAGGCTCTTATTATTTGTGTATAAACGAAACCATACATGAGCAATTGGATCTTCCATTTATAGAAAAATTAAGGGGCAATCAGCAGACGGAAGCGTGGTAGAGTATGATGTGGTGGGAGAAATAAAATGTAAGAACAAAAGATGTAGGGTAGATGCAATGGTTTTAAAAGGGGATAACGAACTGTTGTTAGGTGCAATTCCTCTGAGAGACATGCCTGTCCCGATACCTTTTATTAAATTTATGGATTAATCGGGAGATGTATTGATTCATCCCCTAAGGCAGGAACTGATTGTAAACCCAGACCATCCTTATTTTGCACAAATGAAAATGAAATAATAGGCCACCAGTTCAAATTAAAATGCTTTACCCCATCTTTTGGAGGGTAAATAACTCAATTTGTTCATCTGACTGTGAAAGAATAAATTTGCACGTTATTAAAAATCAATATCATTCATTTGTAAGAACTTTCACCGGTTCTATTAACCAAATAACCATCAAAGCACATGCGACAAATTGCGTTCAGAGAAGCTTTAAGAGAAGCTATGCAGGAAGAAATGAGAAGGGATGAATCGGTTTTTTTAATGGGAGAAGAAGTGGCCGAATACAACGGCGCCTACAAAGTAAGCCAGGGAATGCTGGATGAGTTTGGCGAAAAAAGAGTAATTGATACACCCATTGCAGAATTGGGTTTTGCTGCAATTGCAGTGGGAGCCGCTCAAAACGGGTTACGGCCCATTGTGGAGTTTATGACCTGGAACTTTGCCGTTTTACCATTGGACCAGATATTAAATACCGCATCTAAAATGCTGGCAATGAGCGGCGGACAGGTTGGTTGTCCCATCGTGTTTCGCGGGCCTAATGGAAGTGCCGGCCAGTTGGGTGCTCAGCATTCAACCGCATTTGAACCCATGTATGCAAATATTCCCGGGTTAAAAGTAATTTCAGTAAGTAATCCATACGATGGAAAAGGTTTATTGAAAAGCGCCATCAGGGATGACGATCCGGTGATGTTTATGGAAAGTGAAGTGATGTATGGCGAAAAAGGCGATGTTCCGGAAGAAGAATATTTGCTGCCCATCGGCAAAGCTTTTGTAAAACGGGAAGGAAAAGATGTAACCATCGTTTCGTTTAATAAGATGATGAAAGTGGCCCTGGGTGCTGCGGAAGAACTGGCAAAGGAAGGTATTGAAGCCGAAGTAATTGATTTGGCCACCATTCGTCCCATGGATTGGTTTACAATCCTGGAAAGCGTTAAAAAGACTAACCGCCTGGTAATAGTAGAAGAGCAATGGCCATTTGCCTCTGTTTCTTCAGAAATTACCTATCGCATTCAAAAGGAAGGGTTCGATTATTTGGATGCACCCATCCGCCGGATATGCTCCGTAGATGCACCAATGCATTATGCGCCAAACCTGGTAGCACTGTATTTACCCGATATTTCAAGGACTGTGAAACTGGTAAAGGAAGTGATGTATATGAAGAAGTAGGTTTTTTAATTGGGCAAAGGAGTAAGTAAAGGAAATAAAGTAAATAAGGGAAATAAGGTAAAAAAAGTAAATAGGATAAATAAGGTATTTGAGTAAATTACTGTAAGAAAGTCTGAAACTTCGTTTCGGGCTTTTTTTTGCCCCTGAAATTTTGAAAAACGAGGTTTTAAAATATCCGGTCCGACGTGTTACATCTGAGGTTATGCTCAACAGGCCAGCTAAAAGTAAATAACCGAATCTCGCAGGAAAATTGTCTACAGAAGATAAAAAATAATCGATAAAATTTAATGAAAGCATATCCCTTGCCAAGGAGCAAAACATCTGAAACCCTGGTGAGTTAGCTATGGAATATAGAAGCAAGCCAATCATCCACCCGGTTTCATAAAATAGATCGTACTACCGGCACATCAAAAAATCAAAGATCAGACATCAAAAAATCAAACATCAGACATCAAAAAATCAGACATCAAACATCAGACATCAGACATCAAAAAATCAGACATCAAAAAATCAGACATCAAGCATCAGACATCAGACATCAAAAAATCAGACATCAAACATCAAAAATCAAACATCAAAAAATCAGACATCAAACATCAAAAATCGAACATCAAAAAATCAGACATCAGACATCGAACATCCACCATCCTTTCACCACCGCTTCAACTCCTCCCTTTTAAAAGTATATTCCGGGGTTTCAATCAGTTTATTTTCATCCACTTCATACCAGGGCGATTTTGATTTATTGGCCGGGTTCAGCAGCACGTGAATATCCTGGGCAGGCATATAACTTTGGGCAATCAGGTATATTTTCTGCCCATCCTTGTTGGCAGCCACATCCATTACAATTACTGCATGGCCCGGAAACCCGCCCCTGATCAGCACATCACCGGGTGCAATATCCTTCAGGGAGATACTGCTTAATTGTTTAGCCAGCGAAGCAGAACCACACATACCAAAAACCTTCTGGAAATACAATTGTAAATTATTGTAAGAATAAGGCGCGTTAAACTGGTACACCCTACCTGCATTATCTGAAAAATGAATTGCCTGGTATCTTTTTTGAGCGAATAAATATTCCCCCCTTAACCGCATTACCGCATCTGCGCACTGCTGCAGATCTTTATCTCCAACAGAAATATCCAGCACGGCATACTGAGCAGACTGGTTACGCTTCGGCTCTCCATTAAAAATGTAGACAGTACTGGATTTTTTTAGACGCACGGATCGTAGCCAGTAAGCAAATGAATTATCCCCGCTTTGAAGTCGTTTAAATCCATCCGGTAAAGGGATTTCGTTAATGATTTTGCAGTGGTGGGAAACATTTGTGACGGGATCAACAGAACTGTTTTTTAGATGAACTGATTTTACAACACCTGCTTTGTCAAAATTACAGGACAGGCTAATTACCACGGAACAAAGGATAAAAGTTTTTGAGTGCATAAATCATTAATTTTGACGTTACTCATAAAGGATGCAGTCAGGTGCTGAATCCACAAAAACGCTAAAACCAATGGCCAGTATTTTAATTATCGACGACGAAAAAGCAATCCGCAAAACATTATCCGAAATATTAAGCTACGAAGGGTATAAAATTGAAGAGGCAGCGGATGGAGAGGAGGGGCTAAAGAAATTCACCAATGCAACATTTGATGTGGTATTGTGCGATATTAAAATGCCTAAAATGGATGGGATCGAATTTCTTGAAAAAGCCAGGCTGGTAAATGCCGATGTACCCATCATTGTAATAAGCGGGCATGGTAATATAGAAACCGCCGTAGAAGCTGTAAAAAAAGGTGCTTTTGATTATATCAGCAAACCACCAGACCTTAACCGCATGCTGATTACGCTGCGCAATGCTTTGGATAAACAAACATTGGTTACCGAAACAAAAGTACTCAAGCGGAAAGTTGGAAAGGTACAGGAAATGATAGGCGACAGCGGGCCGATTCAAAAAATAAAAGAGACGGTGGAAAAAGTAGCACCTACCGATGCAAGGGTGTTAATCACCGGCGAAAACGGCGTTGGTAAGGAACTGGTGGCCCGATGGATACATGAAAAAAGCAATCGCAACAGCGGGCCAATGGTAGAAGTAAACTGTGCCGCCATTCCAGGCGAATTAATAGAAAGCGAATTATTTGGTCATGAAAAAGGTTCGTTTACCTCGGCTATTAAACAACGCATTGGAAAATTTGAACAGGCCAATGGGGGAACCCTTTTTTTAGATGAGATTGGCGATATGAGCCTTGGAGCACAGGCCAAAGTATTGCGGGCACTCCAGGAAGGGAAAATTACCAGGGTAGGGGCCGATAAGGATATTAGTGTGGATGTAAGGGTGGTGGCTGCTACCAATAAAGACCTGCTGAAGGAAGTGGATGAAAAGAATTTCCGGTTGGATCTCTATCATAGGCTGGGTGTTATCATCATTCATGTACCCTCGCTGAATGAGCGCCGCGATGACATACCGCTGCTGATTGCATATTACCTGGATATGATTGCTACAGAGTATGGGCAAACTAAAAAACTAATTGAAAAAGATGCGATGGATCTGTTAACCGGCTACAACTGGACGGGAAATATCCGTGAACTGCGAAATGTAGTAGAACGGCTTATTATACTGTCCGGCAAAAATATTACCCTGGAAGATGTAGAGACCTATGTGTTACCAAGGAAATAACATTCGTTGAAAAGTTTTACGCAGCTACTGAAAACAATGGGATTGAGGATGTTTGTTTAGTTAACGCATATTCAATCAAAATTCAGGATGCAGGTCGCGGTTTTGTGAGAGTGAATTCCAATTGAAAATTCCGAAGTTAATTATGAAAACAATTTATTGCATCAGCGGATTGGGGGCAGACGAACGTGCGTTTTCACGCTTACTGGTGGATGGGTACACCCTTACTTGTTTGCCCTGGCTTACGCCTTTGCCACAGGAGACCATTGAACAATATGCAGCCCGTATGAGCAAAGAGATTAAGGTTGAAAAACCTATTTTGATGGGGCTTTCATTTGGCGGCATGATATGTATAGAAATAGCGAAGCTGATGCCGGTGGAAAAAGTGATACTGATATCCAGTATAAAGTCGGTAAAAGAATTACCCCGGTGGATGAGGGCCGCAGGCGTTTTACGACTCAACCGGATATTTCCCATGCGTTCGTACAAAATAACAGAGCCGTTTCAAAACCTTTTTATTGGGGTAACTACGCCGGATGATTTAGAAATGGTACGTAATTATCGCAAGAACGCCCGGCAGGAATATATTGATTGGGCAATTGATCAGATATTTAAATGGCGAAATGACTGGCAGCCGCCGGCTATTTTCCATGTGCATGGTGATGCAGACCGGATTTTTCCTGTTAAAAAACTAATACCCACGCATGTTATAAAAGGCGGTGGCCATTTAATGATCATGAATAAGGCGGAGGAAGTGAACAGTGCATTGAAACTTATTTTAACTGGTTAATAATTGCATATTCTGAAACAATAATAACAGGATGTGAAACCTGGTGTTGATTGATTAATCGCTTTATGAAACTTTTTTATAATTCCATTTTTATGAAATTTTTACTGAAAGACAACCCCGGAAACCTCGCCGCTGTTTTTAATCCTGGCCTAAATTTTTTGCAGAAAAAAAACAGCAATAAGCACTTCTGTGGGACCGCTAAAATGCTTTTTTTATTAGTTTTTTCTTCCCTTGCTTTTTATAATAGTATAGCCCAAAATAGTTTCTTTGCAGATATACCCGAAAAATCAATTGCCGCTAGAGGCCAACAACGGGTAATCGTCCCTAAAAAATACCGAACGCTGCAATTGAGTAAAACAGGCTTATTGAATTTTCTTAATTCGGTTCCCTCCCAAAATAGTATCATTAACAGCAACAGCAGCCCCATCATTGAAATACCCATGCCACAGGGGGGTACCACAAAATTTCATATTTGGGAAAGTTCGGTAATGGAGCCCGGGCTGGCAGCAAAATTTCCTGAAATTAAAACATTTACCGGTCAGGGGATTGATGACCCTTCTGCGATTATAAAGCTGGATTGGACCGTTGAGGGATTTCATGCCATGATCCTTTCTGCTTTAAACGGTTCAGTGTTTATTGATCCTTATGCAGCAAATAATACGTCTACGTATATTTCATACCATAAAAAGGATTTTATAAAAGCGGGCAAATACCTTGAACTGCCTCCTTTGAAGCCAACCGGAAGCTTCACTCGCACAGCATCCCCCGCAGGTGTATTGACCGGCAGTTGCATCGGCAGCCAGTTACGCACCTACCGGCTGGCACTGGCAGCAAATGGCGAATACACGGCATTCCATGGCGGTACGGTTGCAGGTGCTGCTTCAGCACAAGCTACCACCATTAACCGGGTGAACGGGGTTTATGAACGTGATCTTGCTATCCGGATGGTTCTGGTGGCCAATAACAACCTGCTGATTTATACCAATGCGGCGACTGACCCCTATACCGATAATAGCTCCCCGTATGCTATGATAGCAGACAACCAGAAAAATGTTGATACTATAATTGGAAGAAATAATTACGACATTGGTCATGTGTTTAGTACAGGCGCCGGCGGATTGGCCAGTCTTGGCGTAGTGTGCATTGAAGGAGATAAAGCGAAAGGTGTTACAGGAACCGGCTCACCTGTAGGAGACCCATTCGATATTGATTATGTAGCTCATGAATTAGGCCATCAGTTTGGCGCCAATCATACCTTTAATTCAGAAACCGGTCCTTGTGAATTCAATGGGGTGTCATCAACAAATGCCGAACCGGGCGGTGGCAGTACGATTATGGCATACGCAAGCCTATGTGAAAGTGATGACCTGCAACCGCATAGTGATGCCTATTTTCATGCGGTCAGTTTTGATGAAATAATCGCTTCCAATGTAAACGGGCCTGGAAATAACTGCGCCGTTAAAACAGCTACCGGCAATACCCCGCCCGTGGTAAATGCCGGTCCAGATTATATCATCCCCCGGTCAACACCATTCAGCTTAACCGGCAGTGCAACGGATGTAAACGGAGATCCACTAACTTATTGCTGGGAACAGGTAAATGTTGGAGGCCCTTTTGGAACATGGAATAACCCTTCCGGGGATGCACCATTGTTCCGTTCGTTTATACCCAAAGCAACGCCTGTCCGGTTCTTTCCCAGGATTTCAGACGTCATAAAAAATGCAGATACAATTGGTGAAATATTGCCCACTTACGGAAGAACACTTAATTTTAGACTTACCGTAAGAGACAACCGTGCAAATGGCGGCGGCGTATGCTTTGATGAAACGGCAGTTACGGTTGACGGAAATGCAGGCCCTTTCCTGGTTACCTATCCAAACACATCCGGCATTACCTGGTTTGCAAATGATTTTAAAACCATTACCTGGGATCCATCTTCCACAGCAGCAGCACCCATCAATTGTACCAGTGTTAACATTGAATTATCTATTGATGGGGGACTTACTTTCCCTGTTGTAATATTAGCCGGTACGCCAAATGATGGAACAGAAGAAATACAGGTACCCAATAATATTACTTCATCGGCAAGGATTAGAATTACTGCGGTGGGCAATATCTTTTATGATATTTCCAATACCAATTTTTCCATTCAAAATTCGCCTTTAACTGAATTTGTGTTTAATAACCCGGCTGCTGTTACTATCTGCGGTGCAAATAGTGCTGCTGTAGTATTAAAAACAGGCTCCTTTAACGGATTCTCTACCCCGGTTAATTTATCTGCTACCGGTATCCCTGCCGGCACCACCATTTCATTTGGCACTAATCCGGTAACCCCTGGTAACAGTTCAACAGTTACACTGAATAATACCAGTGCATTATCTGCTGGCGCCTACAATATTACTATCAATGGAATTGCCGGAGCAGTAACTAAATCAAGGATTATTACTATTGTTGCAGGTAGCATTCCTGCGGCACCTTCCATTCTTTCATCGCCCTCTTACAATGCTGAAGGGGTATCAACGCAGCCATCTTTTAATTGGAGTACGGTTCCCGGGGCTAACTTTTATACCCTGGAAATTTCAACTACCAGCACTTTTGCCACTACCACACAAACCCTTACCAATATTACTTCTTTACCAAAAATGCTTACGTTGCCTTTGGCAGAAAATACCATTTATTACTGGCGGGTTACCACTACCAATGATTGCACAACAGGTATAGCTTCTGTTGCGGGTATTTTTAAAACCGGGATTGCTACCTGTAAAAGCAGTACCAATGTTCCGGTCATCATTCCTGAGATAAATTCATCCATTGTTTTTTCTACTTTAACCATTCCTGCGGCAATTGGAGTAACTATCAATGACCTGAATGTACTGGGGTTAACAGGTACTCATTCTTATGTAAGTGACCTTACTGTTACATTGACCAGTCCGGCAGGAACCAGCGTGGTGTTATTTGATGAAATTTGTAATAGTGCTACCGATTTTAATATCAACCTGGATGATGAAGCCGCGTTGGTTACTATTCCATGCCCTCCAACGGGTAATCAAACTGCAAAGCCATCAAATCCGTTGGCTGCTTTTGACGGGCAAAGCAGTGCAGGAACCTGGACCATCACAATTAAAGACCATTACGACAAGGACGGTGGCAGTTTAAACGGATGGGGCCTTGGGTTTAATAACTGTATTTTTATAGCTACCCCAATATCCACCACCCAATGGACCCAGTTGTGCGGGCCCGTGGCAAGTACCATACTTACATCCAATATAAACGGTTCGGTTTATCAATGGCAGGTAAATACGGGTAGCGGTTTTACTAATCTTACCAATAATGTTAATTATGCCGGTACAGGCACCGGAACGCTGCAGATCAATAATGCACCTTCCTCCTGGAATGGCTATCAATACCGCTGCGTGGTTGATGGAGTTAACAGCACCATATTCACTTTAGGTTTTACCAATTACTGGAAGGGTACCGTTAGCAATGCATGGGAAACTGCAGCTAACTGGAGTTGTAATAATATACCCGATGCCACTACAGACGTTATCATTAACAGTGGAACGGTGGTGGTAAATTCAAATGGAATTTGCAGGAGTATCCGGGTAAATCCATTTGCAACCATTACGGTAAATAGTGGTTCTACAATTAACGTGGTGCATTAACGTGTTTTGGTAATTATGGTTATTAAGCTCAGGTCACCTCAATATATACTTATGAACTGTTTTTTAAATAGGCTCTTACTGGCGGTGTTACTTACACCGGCATGTACTACCAATCTATGTAGCCAGGTAAATCAATGCGGTTGGAAGCTGTTACCAGCTCGTCCGTCTTTTTCGGTAGCAGGAAATAATTTGATCTCAAAACAAGTTAGGGTATTGAAGCCATTGGGTATCAGCGGTACGAACGATACTGTGTACACCTTGCCTGTGGTAGTGCATGTGATACATACCGGCGGTGCACCTGGCACTGCTGACAATCCTTCAAATATCCAGATCAATGCAATGATGGATGGATTAAACAAGGCATGGCGAAAAAACGGCTTGTTTTACGGTGGAGTGGATATGAAAATTCAATTTACATTAGCGAAACGATCGCCTTTCTGTAACTCCAGTTCGGGAATTAACCGGGTCAATGGTTCATCCATACCCAACTATACCAATGGTGGAATCACCAATTACAATGCACCGGGCAGCGCACCGGAGGAAGCAGTGAAAAGGATCAGCCGCTGGCCCAATACCGATTACATCAATATATGGATTGTAAATAAAATCAACGGCAGCTCCGTGTTTCCCGGTGGATATGCCTATTTTCCTGAATACAATTCCGCTATCACGGATGGTATTGTGTTGTTAGCTTCCGTGGTGGATAGTTCCAATAAAACGATTGCCCACGAGATGGGCCACTATTTTTCATTGTACCACACCTTTTATGATGATGGATTTGAAACTACCTGTTCCGTAAACAACAATTGCACCACCCAGGGTGACCGGATATGTGATACGGAACCTTGTTTGGTAAAATATGATTGCAGCAACGGGAATAATACATGTACGGGCCAGCCTTATATTGTTACAGATATTACGCATAGTTACACCGTACTTAATAATTATATGGGTTATACGGATTGTCAGTGGATGTTTACAAAGGATCAGAAAGACAGGGCAAGAGCCGCTTTGCTTACGTTCCGGAATGGCCTCATCAGTTCCGGTGCTGTTAACCTTCCTTTGGTTTTAGCGCCGGTAGCTGCCTGCATTCCCACAGCAGTACATGGCCTGTCTCCATATTATGGGGTAGAGAAATTTGAGTTTAATACACTGCAGGTTTATTCCAATACCAGCGGCGCAGACAGCAGTATTTACATTGATCGTAGCTGTAACCAGTCAACCACAATAGTAAAGGGCGGCATTTATCCGTTGACCGTAACCGGCAGTTACCTGAATCCGCATCGCATAAAAGTTTTTATTGACTATAATAACAACGGCAGTTTTAGTGATGCCGGGGAAATGGTTTTATCGGGTTATGATGGCCAGGTATCCGGTATGGTTACCGTTCCCACTACCAACTTGCCGTTACGCATCCCATTGCGGTTGCGTGTGGTAGCCGATAATCCTGCCATGCCGGAGCCCGGTCCATGCAATATTAATGGTACAGTAATAGAAGGCGCCGGCCAGGTGGAGGATTATGGATTAATCATTGTTCCAAAGCAAATCTATTCAGTAGGTTCAGGTGCATGGAACACACCTGCTACCTGGTCCTGTAATTGTGTACCCGCAAATGATGATGAAGTAATCATTAAGTCGGCGCACGCCATTACCTTAAGCGGCGCCGTTGCACAATGCGGAAAATTATCGCTGGAACCAGGAAGTAGTTTTACAGGCAGTAAAAATTTGTCAGTAGTTAGTCATTAGGGTCACCAAAATACAGCTTCGCAAATCTCCGTTCCCTGGAGTTTAATTACCGGCTTTCACACCCCTGCTTACAAAAGAAGCCGATAAGACGTACAACTCAATCTATACCGGGAAAGGTTTATTTTTATTTTTTGTATTGCAAAAATTCATTTTTTAAAATTGAAAAATCTGTAAAATAATTATTTTGAAAAATATTATATAGCAACAAACCGTTATGATGCTAATGGATAAAAAATTAAACAGGTGCAGTGTTATCAGGAGGCATCCCAAATTGTTGCGGGTAGTTGAATATCCCGTCCCGGGGAGTGACTTTAGCGCTAACCTACACAATGGAAAGGTATTGCAGTGTACCCATTTTCTAATAGGCCAAACTTACCTTAGCTTTTAAATCCTATCTTCAAATAAATATTTTTAATCTAAACCGGTTGCGACCTGAATCCGGATCGTACGATACATGAATTGAATGCTACACAATTTTTACGGTGTGGCAATAATTAAAGGCCTACAATGAATAAAAATCAACAACTACCCTTCAAAATATATTTTGAAAACTTAAATGCAATTCGATTTATCGCCGCATGTTTTGTGGTCGTATTACACATCGAACAACTTAAAATAGCTTACCATGTTTCCACACAGCAGGTCAGTCGGATCGTTATGGAATTTGGAAGATTGGGTGTGAATCTTTTCTTCGTACTGAGTGGTTTTTTAATTTCGTATTTACTTTTTAAGGAGAAAGAAGTAACCCAAACCATCAATGTAAAAAACTTTTACATACGCCGGATTTTGCGGATATGGCCTCTATACTTTTTAATTATTTTTTCCGCTTTTTTTATTTTACCATTCATTGATTTTTTTACAATGGAAGGATATGACAGAGCGGTAGTGTGGCACAATTTACCTTACAAGTTGTTATTGTATATTTTTTTTCTACCGAACCTGGTAGTACATATTTTTGGATTTCTTCCCTATGTTGCCCAAACCTGGACCATTGGTGCTGAAGAGCAGTTTTATTTTGTGTGGCCCATTTTAAATAAGAAGATTAAAAATAAATGGTTGTTGATGTTTGGGGTAATATTTATTTATTTATTGGTGAAATTCTCACTTCCTTACCTGCCACAAACTAAGGCGATCCGCATTTTTTACAATTTTTGGAGATATATGCCAATAGATATGATGGCTATTGGCGGTGTATTTGCATTAATCATTTACGAAAACAATGCAAACATTTTGTGGCTCCGGAAAATCTTGTTTTCTAAAATATTTCAAGTAGCGATACTTCTTTCAACCATTTTATGTATTGTAAAAGGTTTTGCTGTGCCTTATTTTCACTATGAAATGTATGGTGTACTTTTTGGGATATTAATCTGCAATTTTGCGGCAAACGAACGGAGGATTTTTTCAATGGAAAATATTGTTTCCAATTATTTAGGAAAAATTTCATATGGATTATACATGTATAATCCCATAGCAATCATTATTGCTATAAAATTGTTGCAACAATTTAAATTAGCCAATGACTTTTTTATATACCCGCTTTCATTTTTGGTAGTTATCTTAATTGCAGCGTTATCGTATGAATTATTTGAAAAAAGATTCATCAGGAAAAAAGTCCACTATTCAAATATCATAAGTGGTAATGAAGCAAAATCCACTGGTGCATAGTGAGTGAATTGCGACTGCCCGAATTGTTAGTGATGTAAAAAAATATGTTATTTGTGCATGTTAATAATGCCATCTTACAAAAGCTTCCATCGCTGCATATTTTGTTAAGCCCAACTGTGCATAAAGGTCGGCCGTATTAGAGTTTCTCTCTTCGGCTCTTTGCCAGAACTCACGGCTGTCATCACCCTGGAAGGGCACCATATCTTTTTGCGACTGGTGAATAAATATGCCGTACCGTTTTTTCATCACCTGGTCCGGGCTCATTGGTATGGCCATCTCAATTTCAGAAATATCCCATTCCTGCCAGGCACCTTTGTATAGCCAAACCCAGCAATCATTTAGCCATTCATCGCCATCTGCCTTTATCCTTTTCAGCGATTCAAATACAATATCCAAACAAACCTTGTGAGTGCCATGCGGATCAGCCAAATCGCCTGCACAGAATACCTGGTGTGGTTTCAACCGGCGTAATAAAGCCACTGTTCTTATTACATCTTCTTCGCCCATAGGATTTTTTTGGATGGTGCCGGTTTCATAAAAGGGAAGATTTTGAAAATGTATCTGGTCGTCTTTTAAACCAATATACCTGCAGGTTGCCCTGGCTTCACATCTTCTGATAAGCCCTTTTATTTGCCTGATCTGGTCCGTATCTGACTGGTTGGTTTTCTTGTTGTCAAGAAAGCTGCGGGCCTTGTCTAATATCGCTGTCGACATACTGTTATCAATGCCACTTAATTCTTCAAAGCCTACTGCAAAATCGAGAAAGCGGGTTACAAATTCATCTGTAACCGCAATGTTACCACTGGTTTGATATGCTACATGTACTTCATGACCCTGGTCGTGCAAACGCATAAAGGTACCGCCCATACTGATAATGTCATCATCGGGGTGAGGGGAAAAGATCACACACCTTTTTGGCTGTATCTCACTTCGCTCCGGATGACCCGGGATCACGGCATTGGGTTTACCGCCGGGCCAACCGGTAATGCTATCCCGCAACATGTAATACACCTGTAAATTTATTTCGTATGCATCACCTTTCTCTACCAGCAGGTCTCCCAGCGAATAATCATTGTAATCTTTGTTGGTGAGCATTAGTACGGGTTTGCCCGTTTTTAAAGTCAGATTTACCACGGCTTTGCGAATCATCTTTGGGGTCCATTCTATTTCGCCGGTAAGCCATGGGTATTTTATCCGGGTTAATGCAGCCGCTGCCTGTTCATCAATTACAAATAAACAATCGGGGTGTGTTTGCAACAGGCTGGCCGGCACATGTTCGGTTACATTGTCTTCCACCGATTTTGCTACTATGCCCGATTTCATTCCCCAGGCCAATAAAATAATTCGTTTTGCTTTGATGATGGTGCTAATGCCTGCAGTAATTGCCAACCTGGGCACCCTTGTTATATTTTGAAAATCTTTGGCATTGGCAATACGTGTTGAGTTTTCTAACGTAACCAGCCTTGTTTTTGAATAAATACTGGAGCCGGGTTCGTTAAAAGCAATATGTCCGTTGTTGCCAATCCCCAGTATCTGAAGATCGATGCCACCTGCAGCATCAATCGTTTCTTCCAGCGCCAGGCAATATTTTTTGATGTCTTCCTTTTGCCACTCTCCGTTAGGGATGTGAATATTTTCGGGTTTAATATCTACATGGTTAAAAAGATATTGATGCATGAAACTCCAGTAACTCTGTACCGCCTCCCTTTCCAGCGGGTAATATTCATCCAGGTTAAAACTAATCACATTTTGAAAACTCAATCCTTCTTCCTGGTGCATGCGTACCAGTTCGCGGTACAGGCTGATTGGGGAAGAACCGGTTGCAAGGCCCAATACACAGTTTTGTCCATCAGCTTGTTTTTGTTTAATGAGCCTTGCAATTTCATTAGCCGCAAACAACGAACCTTCTTTGGGTGTGGCAAATATTTGCACCGGAATTTTTTCAAATGATTCAACCATAAAAGATATTTTTAATTGGGTGTTAAGATAATAAAAACTAATTAACTCGGTATTGATAAAGTAGCAATAATTTTTTTAAGCACGGCATATCATGAAACAGGTATTACGTCTTATCGATGTTTGTTAAACTATCAGGGAATTTGAATGCAGGTAGCTTTACTTTTTTATTTCCCAATTTTCAACAACCGGCGAAAGAAAATACGGTCTAATGGCATTTATGACGCAGCAGGCCATTCGTGTGATCTATATTACAAACATACCAGGTCATAAAATTAATCAGGGTGCCCCTGTTAAGATAATGTGGTGTAATAATTAAATATGCTTTAATTCGCAGGCATGCCCCTGTTAAACATTTCAAAACATTTTTATTGTAAATCTTTGTCAAACGTTTAATTATGGTACTTTTGGCCCTGATAAAATTTTACTTATGAGTATTGGGTTGATCATTTTTATTGTAGCCACACTTGGCTGGCATATTGGTATGTATGGGATGTTTAAAAAAGCCGGGATTCCGGCATGGAAGGCGCTAATTCCTTTTTACAATACCTGGTGTATTATTGAAAAAATAAAATTAAAAAAGTGGTGGTTTTTTTTCCAACTGCTTCCAATTGCCGGGCAGTTTGTTACCATCTGGATTACCATCAAATTTGTGGAGCATTTTGGCCGCTTTGGTTTCTGGCATCATGCGCTTACTGTTTTTTTACCATTTATTTATTTCCCTTACCTCGGTTATTCCAACAGCGAACGATTTGCCGGCGAAATGGTAGTAAACAATTATAAGAAATCTGCCGGCAGAGAATGGATAGATGCTGCAGCATTTGCAGTGGTTGCTGCTACGTTGATACGCACTTTTGTATTTGAAGCATACACCATTCCTACTCCTTCTATGGAAAAGACTTTACTGGTAAATGATTTTTTATTTGTAAGTAAATCGGCTTATGGACCACGTATTCCAAATACACCCCTGGCAATGCCCTTTGTACACCATACGTTGCCCGGCCTCAATGCAAAGTCATATTCCGAGTGGATAAAAATACCCTATACCAGGTGGTTTGCAAAAGATGTTGACAGAAATGATGCGGTGGTATTTAATTTCCCTACCAATGATACCCTTATCAATGATGAGGAAAATTTTGGTTCTAAAATTACTTATTACCAGGCCGTAAGGGAAATTGGCAGAGATCGGGTATGGCAGAATTATGGAGACCTGATCATTACCCGGCCGGTTGATAAAAGAGAAAATTTTATTAAACGCTGTGTTGCTATTGCCGGCGATAAACTGGAAATAAGGAACACAGTTTTGTATATTAATGATGTAGCACAGCCATTTCCGAAGGACTCGGAACTTTTTTATACTGTGCAGGCAAGCAGTCCGCTCGATGAAGAAATACTACAGTCATTTGGCATTCATACCGATCCTGAACAAAGAGAATTTATGACATATAACGGCGGAATGTACATCATCAATATGACGCAGGAAGAAAAGAAAAAAGTAGCCGCTTTAAAAAATGTGGTGAAAGTAGATGTGCAGATTAATCCGGTCAGCAGCGAATTGTATCCTTTTTATGATACAGCGGTACATTGGAGCGTTGATAACTTTGGCCCCTTATGGATTCCCAAAAAAGGAACCAGTATTCCACTTACCGCGGACAATTATGTTCGGTATGAACGTTGTATCAGAACTTATGAAGGCAATGAGCTTGAAAACCGGAATGGTAAAATATTCCTGAATGGAACGGAAGCGAACAGCTACACTTTTAAAATGAATTATTATTGGTTAATGGGGGATAACCGCCACAACTCGCTGGATAGCCGGTATTGGGGTTTTGTACCGGAAGATCATGTGGTAGGTAAAGCCTCGCTGATATGGTTTAGCTGGGAAAAGGGGCCACGCTGGAAACGACTTTTTAACGTGATAAGATAATACTGGAATCATTTGGGTGAGTCACTCCCAGAGTGGGATTCACTCCTATTTATCTTCCTCCCGGTACTAATGCCGGGAGGATTTTTTTATCCGGATAATTATTTAAACAGGCAATAATGTATTTTTATCAAAATGCTTTATTATACACCGGCGAAATAAAAATCAAGAGGAACAAAACTTATGACCAAAAAAGACATTCATTTTTCAGTTGAAGTGTATAGCTCGGACAATGAGTTATTACCTGTTGATGCGGAATTATTGTCGGCTGCCAGGGCAATTACGGGGCAGGCTTATGCACCTTATTCCAATTTTTTAGTGGGGGCAGTTGCCGCCCTGGCCAATGGGAAAACAGTGGTGGGTACCAACCAGGAAAACGCATCTTACCCGGTGGGTATTTGCGCAGAGCGGGTACTGCTTTCCTCTGTTGCTTCACAATACCCCGGCGAGGCGGTCAATACCATTGCCATTAGTTACCATAACCTGAATGGAGAAAGTGCTCATCCTATCTCCCCATGTGGAATTTGCAGGCAAAGCCTTTCGGAATATGAAGAACGTGTGAAACATCCGATCAGGATTATCATGAGTGGGATGAAGGGGGAAGTATACATTATTGAAAAAGCCAGTCAACTTTTACCACTATCCTTTAGTGCCAGTGATATGGGGTAAGGCAGATTCGCTCCCTGTTCCTAAAGGTCATTATGCTAACATAAGTACTAAAAGTATAAAATAGCTATAATTGTGTTAGTCCTTGCTTTAATCGTTTGCATGGCGGAATATTCAACACATTTTAAAGGGCCTTAACTAAAAGAGATTGCCTTAAAGAAAGTGCATCACAATCTCAACTTTCCCGCCGGTTCAGTATGGTAACACAAAATCAGACATCAAAAAATCAGACATCAGACATTATGGCCATCTAAAATAATGTCTGCACTCCATTGGCGTATTTACCCTCATGATCCAACAGCCATTTTTTTCGCCACAATTCACCACTGTAACCTGTTAGAGATCCATCGCTACCGATTACCCTGTGACAAGGTACAATGATGCTGATTGCATTATTGCCATTGGTGGTGCCAACGGCCCTGATTGCTTTTACATTCCCAATGCGTTTGGAGAGCTCCAGGTAGCTGATCGTTCTTCCAAAAGGAATTTCCGTTAATGCCGACCATACTTTTTGCTGAAAGATTGACCCTTCCTGACGCATAGGTAAATCAAACTGCCTTCTTTTCCCGGCAAAGTATTCGGTTAACTGCTTTTCACATAATATTAAAAGCGGATGGCTGCTTTCTTTTATTTCCTGATTATCATTTACTGGTAGACTGTCTGGTGAAGTACGCCTAAAGAGCACTGCAGTGATAGATTCGTCTGTAGCTTTTATTTCAATGATGCCAACAGGCGAATGTAAAAATGAAAAATGCATGGGCATTAAAAATATATTGAAAAATTTGGATGAATGTTTGTTCGATTGACTAAAATACAATTTCTTTGAACCGGAAATATAGATCAACATGAATACGATGAAGAGCGAAAGTAAATTTATAGAAAAAGCGATGAATGCCATCGCGGATCCCTGCCGTTTATCCATTCTGCAGGAAATATCAAGGAAAGGAGAGATTTGCTGTGGAGATGTACAGGGACTTACCGGGCTTTCGCAACCTACCTGTTCGCATCATATCAGGCTGCTTTCGGATAGTGAACTGATTGAATGCAGGAAAGAAGGTCGTAATCATTTTTTTACGTTGAATAAAAATAATTTTAGAAAGGTCAGTTCGTTTTTAGAAAAATTTCACCAGGAGAGCGTTTGAAGTTGAAGCTTGATTATTCAGCAAAGTTGCCTTAGGAATTATTTTTATTTTTTATCAGGCAATGCTACCAATTTGTAATGGAGACTGACTTCCCATCATACAGTTACAAACTATAATATTATAACCTTCTATAAGCCGAAAGCTATAATTCATTATTCACCATTCACCAATCACCAATCACCATTGACCTGCTCACCCTATCTTACAACCATTTTTTACAAGCTGTGTTGGTTGAAGTAATACTACTTCTTTATGCTCATTATACACACCTAATACCAGGCATTCGCTTAAGAAATGGGCGATTTGTTTGGGTGGAAAGTTTATTACGGCGATCACCTGTTTCCCGGCAAGTTCTTCTTTGCAATACAGTGTTGTTATTTGCGCCGAAGATTTTTTGAGGCCAGCATCACCAAAGTCGATGGTGAGTTGATAAGCAGGTTGCCTTGCATTGGGGAAGTCTGCCGCAGTAAGAATGGTTCCAACCCGGATATCTATTTTTTCGAAGTCTTCCCAGTTGATCATAGCGGTGTAGCATTTATTACTGCATCAATATTGAGTCTTCCAAAAATATGTGGAAATTCTTCGTTAACGGAAGGAGCCAACTCATATCTTAACTCAGCCGTAAGTTTGGTTTCATCAATGTGCAGCAACAAAAGATTGGTTTGATGTTGATAGTATCTTTCCAAAACGCCTTTTACCTGGTTTTCTTTACTGGTATGAATAAAACCCTCCGTCGCCAATGAGTCCGCTTCATAATACCCCTGTGCCAATGCAGCTTTCCAGTTTGCGGTAGTTACTACATGATATATCATTCATCTAATAATTTAACAAGCGTTAATAATTCTTCCATCTTGTACCGGTTGCGATCGTTATCAAAGCATTTACTTAATTCTTCCAGCAAAAACCGGATAATGCGTTTGTTGGTTAACTGCCTGAAATAAGAAGGTGAGGGGGGCACCGAGATACGCTTAAAATAATTCTCCACATCTTTATGCGAATAGATATTTCCATTCAACGGGTCTATAAAGAAATTGATCTTTTCAGATGTATTCCTCACCGGGTTCATAAACTGGTATTGAGGATCAAAGTAACCCAAAATAAACTGCCGCGGAATATTGGTTGCTTTTACCGGAATATCCAGCCGGTCGCATAGCACCAGGTACAAAATGCCGTTGCTGATTGCATTGCCTTTTTTTGTCTCCAGTGTTTTGGTAATCAAAAAATCTTCAGGCTGGCTATAAGATATTTCAACACCTTTTTGTTTGTAATAATTATATAAAATACTGGTGATTACATTGATCTGTTCAAGCGGGGTCAGGTAATTATTTAATTCCAGCCAGATGTTGCGCCGCAGTTTTTCAACCTCCTGTAATGCCTGCGATTCCTGCATTTCAGGGTAATGATACCGGGAAGTTAACAGTGCGCCCTTTAATAATTCGCAACTGCCGTTTTTCCAATTAATAAAATCTTCTGTAAGATCCCTGAAATGTAATTTATGTATGATGGTCTCAATTCTTTCCTGTACATCTTCCCGGTTGGTATGCTCCCATAAGTTTTCAAGATTTGGAATGATTCCTTTGCCAAATGAAATAAGCTTGGTACTAACGGTACTGTACACGTCTTCGTCCGGGTCATCAATTAAATGAAAAAGTGCTGATATTTCTTTGTTTTCTACCAAGATTAATTATTTGATAATGAATTTCGTTAAATGCACGAATATAAAGAAGTTAAACTTTTCCACAGGTGTGATTAGGATGGGTAGTTGGGGGCTACTAAAAGTTTTTAATATGATGCATGACTGACATGCTAAATGAAATTGGCATGAAATAAATCCAACAGTCTTATACAAAATCCCTGGTTTTGTTCTTAAAGAATATAGGGCGCTTATCAATTTTCCGAATCGGTGCCAAACAAAAAATGAGGCTGATCATTCCGCTTTTTTATGCGGAAAGGCCAGCCTCATTTTTTATCCGAACAAAATTACTTTTTACTCACTGCTGTTTTTTTTGCCGCCGCCTTTTTCTTTGCAGGTGCTTTTTTGTCAAAAGCTTTGGGCTCCTGGGTAAGTATCATTTTCTTAACGGCATCCAGTTCAATGGTGGCTAACTCTTCCGGTGTATATTTTCCATTGGCGCCTGCCGTTAGTTTCAACATTTTTTTGCCAAAGCGGATAAACGGGCCCCATCGGCCATTTTCAATCGCAATTTTTTCCTCGGGCCATTGACGGATAAAACGGGTTGCTTCTTTCTCCAGCTTTTTTTCAATCAGTTCTTCACAATCTTTTTGTGTAAGGATATCAAAATTATAAGCTCTCGGAATATTGATGAAGAGGTCGTTCCATTTTATGAAAGGGCCAAAGCGTCCCTTTCCTTTTGTAATGGGTTTTTCATCAAACCATCCAATGGGCGCATCTTCTTTTTGCTTGGCATGAATGATTTGAATCGCCCGTTCAAGATCAACAGAAGAAAGATCTTCCCCTTTTGGAATAGATACAAATTGTTCCCCCCATTTTACATAAGGGCCAAAGCGGCCAATGTTCACGCTTACTTCCAGGTTGTCGTGTTCTCCTAAAGTCAATGGTAATTTAAACAACTCCAGTGCATCTTCGAGTGTAATGGTTTCTATGCTTTGGTTGGCCTTCAGTTTTGCAAAGCGTGGTTTTTCTTCATCGTTCTGGGCACCTATTTGTACCATTGGGCCATAGCGGCCCATTCTTGCAGTGATTGGCTTGCCGCTCTCATCTACACCTAATACTCTTTCACCCACGGCTCTTTCGGCGGTTTCAAGCGTATGCGCTACCCCGCTATGAAAAGGGGTGTAAAAGTCTTCCACCATTTTGCTCCACTGCATTTTTCCATCCGCCACTTCATCAAATTCTTTTTCAATATTAGCGGTAAAGGAATAGTCCATCACCTTCGTAAAATGCTGGTTTAAAAAGTCCGTCACTACCAAACCAAGATCAGTAGGAAATAACTTTGATTTTTCGGCGCCGGTATTTTCCTGCTCCATTATTTTCTCAATCTTATCATTCTTTAGTTTGAGAGTCCTGAAATTTCTTTTTACGCCTTCCTTGTCTTTTTTCTCAACGTATGTTCTTTTAATAATCGTTGAGATAGTAGGAGCGTAGGTACTCGGCCTGCCAATACCCAGTTCTTCCAGTTTCTTTACTAAAGAGGCTTCAGTATATCTTGCCGCATGTTTGGTAAAGCGTTCGGTGGCGGTCATCTGGTTAAAGAAAAGTACCTGCCCGGGTATTAAATTGGGTAGCCTGCTTTCGCCTTCTTTTTCTTCGGATGCATCATCATCTTCATCATCGCTGCTCTCCAGGTACACCTTCAAAAAGCCATCAAATTTTAATACTTCACCTGTTGCGGTTAGTTCCTGGTTATTGGTACTGATATTAATTTTGGCAATTGTTTTTTCCAGTTCCGCATCACTCATCTGCGAAGCAATGGTGCGCTTCCAGATCAGTTCGTATAAGCGGTTTAATTCCGGATCATTTACCGTATGGTTTTCCATATAGGTGGGCCGGATGGCTTCATGGGCTTCCTGTGCACTTTCATTTTTATTTTTATACTGGCGCACCTGCAGGTATTTATCACCATAGCTGCTTTTGATTTCGGCTTTAATGGCATCCATGGCAGTTTCGCCCAGGCTTACACTATCCGTACGCATATAGGTGATCTTTCCACTTTCGTATAATTTTTGGGCGAGCAACATGGTTTTGCTCACACCATATCCTAATTTCCGGCTTGCTTCCTGTTGGAGTGTAGAGGTAGTGAAAGGAGCTGCAGGGTTACGTTTGCCGGGTTTCACCTGTATATCTTTTACCGTGTATTTGGCGCCAATACAACTTTGCAGGAATTTTTCCGCATCTTCGGGCACATCATATTTTCCCCCTTCGGCTTTAAAATTTACTGATCGGTTGCTATTGTCTGTAGCTGCCAGCAAGGCCTCTACTTTAAAACTGCTTATTGCTGAAAACTGGTTAATCTCCCTTTCTTTTTCGGCTATCAGTTTTACCGCTACACTCTGCACACGGCCGGCACTTAATCCGCCACTCATGCCAATCTTTCTCCACAATACGGGGCTTAGTTCAAAACCTACCAACCGGTCCACAACCCGCCTGGCCTGTTGGGCATTCACCAGGTTCATATTAATGACCCTTGGATTTTTTACTGCCTTTTCAATGGCCGGTTTGGTAATTTCATGAAAAACGATGCGTTTGGTTGTTTTTGGATCAAGCCCCAATACTTCTGCCAAATGCCAACTGATGCTTTCTCCCTCACGGTCCTCATCCGATGCCAGCCAAACTTCATCACTTCTTTTGGCGATGCTTTTTAATTCTTTCACCACTCTTTCCTTTTCGGCAGGTACTATGTATTTGGGTTTAAAGTTGTTGTTGATATCAATACCCATGTCATTTTTTTCCAGGTCACGGATATGCCCGAAACAACTTTTTACTTCAAAGTCTTTTCCTAAAATTCCTTCAATGGTTTTTGCTTTCGCAGGTGACTCTACAATTAACAGATTCTTCGCCATAGTGAACAGTATATTTTACCCGATATCCCAAAAATAGGGAGTTGGGGCAGATTTTATTATGAATGTTTTTACCATCGGGTTGTCTTCAAAAGCTATGCTGCTACTCATTTACACGTCATAAAGACTAAGATTTGCGCTACCTTTCCCCGGATCAGCCAGAAGTGCAATATTACTTCAAAATTGAAAAATCAAAATAATTCTTCCAGTGGAGGGCATTTTCATGGAGTAATTAAAGAAATTCAAGTACTTGTTTTTTAATGGACAAATCGCCATAAATCTTCCTATGGCCAAGCCCCCTGGTTATAATAAACCGGATGTTGGGAAAATTTTCCTGTTTCACCTGCAGCGCATCTGATACCGGTGTAATATCGTCCTCCTCATCGTGCAGCCAGAGTACCCTTGCTTTTATATTCTGCATGGCTCTTTTAATGGAAAACCATTCGGTTGGTTGGCCGCTTTTTTCGAAAATAATATTATCAAATTCTCTTCTTACTTCCGCATCTTTTAATTGCAACAGTTTAAAAGCGGCATCTACAGCAGTAGTTGTTTCTGTAGCCGGCGCAATCAACACCATACTTATATCCTCATTAGGCATCATTTTTTCTATTGCCAGGCTCAATGCAATTCCTCCAAACGAATGCGCCACAAAACCCTGAACCGGTCCGTAAAGGTTTATTACGGTTTCAATCATACTGGCATATTGCATGGCATTTACCCTGGTGCCCTCGCTGCAGCCATGTGCCGGTGCGTCAAAAGCCAGTACCTCGTACCCTTTCTCTATTAATGGTGAAATATACTGATGAAATTTATGTGCTGCAGAACCAAAACCATGCAGTATTAACACTTTATGCGGTTGTGGGTGGTTCCACCGGAATCCCTTTATCTTCAAACCGTCCAGCTCAAAATCGAGTAGTTCGGCTTCTTCAAAAATAGTAGGGGTTCTTATTCTTGATTTCATAAATGGAGTGCAAAATAAATCAAATGCCTTTTCAGCGGCTAACCGTTTTGATACCAGGGTTAGCATTTTAAATTTGGCCCGGATATAGCCAATTGCTATTTTTTGCTTTAATTTCATTTGTTCAAAGATACAATTATGAGAGTAGTTATTATTGGGGCGGGAAATGTGGCGACTGTGTTTGGCAGATTGATTGTAAAAGCCAATCACGAGGTTATACAGGTGGTAAGCAGGAGTATTGCCAATGCACGCCAACTGGCAGAAGAGCTGGGGTGCAGGTTTTCTGATAACCCTGCCATACTGGATACTACGGCCGACATGTATGTGGTTGCCATGACGGATATCGCCCTGAATGAAATGCATGAGTCTTATTTTTTGGGGGATAAGATAATAGTACATACCGCAGGGTCCGTTTCAAAGGATATATTGAAAGCCGTTTCATCCCGTTATGGTATAATTTATCCTTTACAAAGCTTGCGAAAAGAAAACCGGGAGCTTCACCAGGATATACCGTTATTGATCGATGGAAATACAGCAGAAGTGACCAAACTGATTGAGCAATTTGCCCTCACCTTATCCTCAATGGTTGCTTCGGTAAATGATGATCAACGCCTGAAACTGCATGTGGCGGCGGTGATTGTAAGTAACTTTACCAATCACCTGTATTCACTTGCTGCTGATTATTGTAATAAAGAAAGCCTTGATTTTAAAATGCTGCAACCTTTAATTGAAGAAACGGCACTTCGGCTGCGGTTTCATTTGCCGGGAGAAATGCAAACGGGCCCTGCAATCAGAAAGGATATTACCACATTGGATAAGCATCTCAATATATTGTCGCAGCATCCGGAGCTCAAAAAAATGTACCTGAAGATGACGGATAGTATTATGAATCCTTAGTCTATTCTTAAATTATTTATATTAAGAGAGCAAATTGAATGAAATCAGACATTACTTAAATCAGACATCGGACATCTGTCATTATTTCCACGAAAACACCACATCCGTCTGCACCTTGTAGGGATCTAAAGGCTTGCCGTTTGAATCTACAGAATCGCCCACATAAATTTCGTAAGGAGCACCTTTTATCTTTTTTTTATGATCCTTTAACCAGTCTCTTAAAGCATCATAAGCCTGTGGCAATAAATCGTAAGGGCCGTAAAAATGAGCCACCACTATACTATCAACACCAATTTCTTTTACGTACATACCTTTTGATAATTTGGATGGTTTCTTATCTATAGGTATACCCGCTTCAAAAAAGTAAGGAGCCTTGTCGCTTTTATACCAGGCCATTGGGGCGCCTGTTTGCTTTAAATTATTTTTTTTGATGACCGCTCCCAATTTGGCTCCATAAATTTCACCCAGTTTTAAACCCACTCTTTCCAGGGTTGCGGCACTGTCTTTCATAGTAAGCACCATCCGCTTAACAGATAACGTGTCGCCAATATTGATTACCGGCCCTCTTTTGGATTCTACAACCGGTTCCTCCACTTTTTTTGTTTCGGCTTTGGTGGTATCACTTTTAAGGTCTTCCGTAATTTTCTTTTCGGGTTCATTGTTATTACAGGCATTTGTTAAAAGTAAGGTTGCAAATAAAAGCCCAGACAATAAATTATGTTTCATATTCATAAAAAAGCAATTACAGTTTGATATTAAAACGGTAAAATAGGCAAATGCTTTAGTATAGACAAACAATTTTAAATAATGTTTATTTGCCGCAGGCGGGCCATTTGAACTAAGTTTTTCTAAAATGGGATTTCTACAGTAGGTTTGCATCCCGAACTTAAAAATATGTACACGATCACTTATAAATTTGAACAGAAAGACATTTCATCAATCACGCTGGATAATATTGAAGACGGACAATCATTGCTGGAAGTGGCATTAAAAAACGATATTAACTTACATCATAATTGTGGCGGTGTGTGTGCATGCAGCACCTGTCATTTATACGTAGAACAGGGCGATGATTTGCTGGAAGAATTGACGGACCGGGAAGAGGATTTTATTGACAGGGCTGTAAACCCACGCATCAATTCGAGGCTTGGCTGCCAGTGCGTTTTACTGGAAGGGGATGGTACTATCACTGTCACCTTACCTGATCAAACACAGTTTTTGGGAGAATAAACTTTAATTAGCTAATTAGCCAATTTGCTAATGTGCTAATTCCTTTAATTATTGTTTTCTTTGGTTCTATTGAATAAATCAGTCTAAAACATTATCAAATTATCAAATTAGCTAATTAGCAAATTATTTATGATGACCTTCGAACCGCCTATTAACTGGAATGATTATGAAGATATTGCCATGAAGCTGTACGAGCGTTTTGGAGATGATTTCAGTGAAAGCAAGATTTACCGTATTCGTTTTACGGACCTGCATAAATGGGTAATGGAGATACCTAAATTTGAAGGTAAACCGGAACAAAGCACGGAAGGTCATCTTGAAATGATACAAAGCAGTTGGGTGTACGAGTGGAGGGATAATCAAAAGTAAGGATTGCCAGTTATAGGTTGATGAATTGATCAGGCAGTGATTAATGTACAAAGTTTTATAAGCAGCGATGAGCCAATCAACCTTTTAATCCGTTATCCAATCAAACATTTATCCAAAAACCAATCAACTTTTTACATGAGTGTACTTCAACTATTTAAGTCAGTAAAAACATTTGTATTTGATGTGGATGGTGTATTGGCAACGGAGATACTGGTGATTTTGCAGGGTGGCGATATGGCGCGGAATATGAATAGTAAAGATGGATATGCATTGCAGTTAGCAGTTAAAAAGGGATATGGGGTAGCCATTATTTCCGGTGGCAGTTCCGAACCGGTGCGACAGCGGTTGGAAAGGCTGGGTGTTAAAGATGTTTTTTTGGGCGTACACAATAAAAAAGAGGTGCTGCTGAATTATGCTCGAGCCAACAATCTGAAACTGGAAGAGATGCTGTATATGGGGGATGATATTCCGGATTATCTGGTGATGAAATTGGTAGGATTGCCCTGTTGCCCCGCTGATGCGGTGCAGGAGATTAAACAAATATCAAAATACATCTCACCCATCAACGGGGGAAAAGGTTGTGGCAGGGATGTGATTGAAAAAGTACTTAAACTGAATGGTCATTGGGACCTGGATACTACCGTGACTTCAAAATAAAGACCTGCGCAATGAAGCCTTATGTAAAAGGATGCAAATAGGAGTGTTTCAGATTAACGAATAACACCTTAAATTACGTTCTTTTATCCCCCTTCAGGGTTATAGGGGCACAACTGAAATAGCAGCATGAAATTACTCACCGCATTTTTTCGCCTGGTACGATGGCCCAATCTTGTATTTATTGCGCTTACCCAGTTGCTTTTCTTTTATTGCATCATCGTTCCTTCTCTGCCCGGCACTTACTATCTGCAGGAACATAAGTTAACAACGATGCTTTTTTACATGCTGGTTGCGGCTTCTGTATTGATCGCAGCAGCAGGTTATATCATTAATGATTACTTTGACATCAACATCGACCAGGTAAATAAACCTGCAAAAATGGTGGTGCAGAAAATCATTAAACGCCGCTGGGCTATTTTTTTACATATGGTAATTACGTTTGCCGGCCTTGCATTAAGCGGCTATGTATCATTAAAAACCAGCCTCATCATCATTGTTGCCAATGTTGTGTGTTCAGTTCTTTTATGGGTTTATTCCACCACTTTCAAAAAAAAATTATTAGCGGGTAATATTATCATTTCCGGGTTAACTGCCTGGACTGTGCTGGTATTGTATTTCGCAACCAATACCACGCTTACCCTGAACCCGGCGCTACAACCCGAAGTGGCCAAGGCAATGCACCGGATATATAAGTTTGCCGCATTGTATGCCGGTTTTGCTTTTATTATTTCATTAATAAGAGAAGCGGTAAAAGATATTGAAGATATGGAAGGAGACGCACGGTATAATTGTAAAACGATACCGATTGTATGGGGCGTACCCGCTACAAAAGTGTTTGTGGGTGTATGGCTGGTGGTGCTGGTAGGTGCCCTTGTAATTGTGCAGTTTTATGTGTTGCAGATTGGCTGGTGGTTAAGTGCCCTATATGTATTGTTGCTGGTAATTATTCCGCTGGTGTGGATTCTTAAAAAATTTTACCA
>JBBQTL010000018.1:0-42665 GCA_038213285.1 Chitinophagales bacterium | reverse complement strand
ACTTCCCAGCATAAGGTAGCCATGTGAAGTAAGGGAAGCATCCTGCTCACCGGTAATTTGTACGTTACCAGTTGAATCAATAAACACTTTATCGCTTCCATCCATCCTGAAAATTACTTTGCCAGGGTTGTTACCGCTGTTGGTTCCCATTCTTAAATTATTGCCTGAAAGCTGTACGTATGTTTTATCTACCGCAGCATTTTGAAACTGGATGGTACCAGCGGCATTGTTTAAAGTAACCGTTCCGTTATCCTGTAATACATTTCCAACCAGGTGAAGTTTGGCTGTTGGGGTAGTTGTGCCAATACCCACATTGCCGGTATTGCTGTTGTAAATATTATTACCGTTTGTTGCCCATGAAGATGCGCTGCCTCCTGCACCCTGCTGTACCCAGGTGGTTCCGTTGTACACCCATAAACTGCCGGTAGTGGTTTCGTATACCATCAATCCGTTGGCCGGTGATACAATGGCTGTACGTTGGTCAGCGGTCATGCGTGGTATCAGCAAACCTTTGTTGGTGCTGGTTACATCCAACTGGGCACTGGCATTGGGCGTGGTGGTGCCAATGCCAATGTTTTGAGCCTTGGCGAAATTCGACAGTACAAGGATCAACAAACAAAAACATAAATTCTTCATTTTGGTATAGTTTAATTTGGAAGTCAAAAATGAAAAATAGCCGCGGTGCAAACAATAGCGAAATAGGGGGAGATGTACCGGTGGTGAGTAGAATGACCCTGACCTTGAAAGCGATGAGTTGTTTCAGTAAGCTATTCCAGAGATGGCCCTGCTTTTGTTAGGGAATACATTTTTTAAAACAGTAAACAGGTGGCTTATTAGTTTGCTGCATTTAGCCTTACTTTCTGCGCTTTTTTTAAATTCGTGGGTTCATTTATTGTTGGCTTAATCTATGATATTTTAGCCACTTTAAGCCAGGGTTAAAATTATACTTCCAAATCAACCACTACTTGCTTTACAAAAAAAATAGCTGCCCGGTATAATTATTACTGGCTTAATCTTACTATTTTTACCTACTTTAAGCCAGCAATAAATCTGTTAGCCGGATAATCATTGAGCCGTTCAATAACTATTGTATGAAAAAAAACAACGAAAAAATATTTGCCGGAAGAAAGGAGGAGCATGCCATATTGCAGGAACTGCTGCACCGGCCCGGAGCTGAACTGGTAGCAGTACTGGGCAGGCGAAGGATTGGCAAAACATATCTTGTTAAGCAGGCTTATGCAACTGAACTTTGTTTTCATTTTACAGGTATAAAAGATGCTAGTAGAAACACGATGCTGGCTGAATTTGCAGAAAAGATAGTTGCCGGTATGCCTGCTAAAAAAAATATCCCAACACCTGCCAACTGGATGGAAGCATTCCGGCTGCTGAAGCAATACCTTTTATCGCTCAGAACAAAAAATAAAAAAGTAATCTTTTTAGATGAGTTCCCCTGGATGGACTCACACAAAGGAGGCTTTTTACCAGCCTTTGAATACTTTTGGAACGATTGGGCTTCTGACCAGGATATCATTATTGTTATTTGTGGTTCCAGCACATCATGGATGATGAAGAACGTACTGGATAATAAAGCGGGCCTGCACAATCGCATCACAAAATACATTAACCTGGCCCCTTTTACACTAAAGGAAACCAAAGAATTGCTGGTAGCTAAAGGCATCCAATTGCCGCATTACGAAATAATACAGTTGTATATGGCTATTGGAGGCGTACCGTATTATTTAAATGAAGTGAGCAAAGGAGAGTCGGCCATTCAAAGCATCGACAGAATACTGTTTAGCGACAAAAGTTCCCTGAAAAGGGAATTCCAAAACCTTTACAGAGCCTTGTTTGACCACTATGAAAAATATGAAACCATCATAAAGGCTTTATCCGCAAAAAGAAGGGGACTTACCCGCCTGGAGATTATACATGCTACCCATATTCCAAATGGTGGCAGCCTTACCCGTATGCTTACAGAACTGGAAGAAAGCTCGTTCATCAAATCATTTCAACCCTTTGGAAAAGAAAAGAAGGAGATGTTGTATCGTTTGGTGGATGAGTACTCCGTATTTTATTACCAGTTTAGCCCTCAAAAAAATAATGCAGGAAGTTTTATTAAATTAAGCACTACTGCCAAATATAAATCATGGGCGGGCTTTGCATTTGAATCGTTGTGCATCCGGCACAGTTACAAAATAAAAAAAGCGCTCGGCATTGCCGGTATCTTTTCGCAGGAAAGTTCCTGGTATTTTAAAGGTGATCTGCAGCAGCCCGGTTTCCAGATTGATATGCTGATAGACCGGAGCGATAATTCCATTAATATCTGCGAAATGAAATATTATGCTACCGAATTTGAACTATCAAAAAAGGAAGCGGAAGAATTACGGAAAAGGCGGGAGTTTTTCAGAACTAAAACACAAACAAAAAAATATCTTATGAATACTTTAATCACTACTTATGGACTAAAGAAAAATGAACACAGTGCCGGTGTGATTGATAAGGTGGTGGTGATAGACCAGTTGTTTTAAGCAAGTGATGCTTAAATGCATATAAAAGGATGTGCTGGTAAAAGTTTCGGTTTTAATTTCCATATCAGCCTATCCGGGGGCCAGTTATACCGCATCTTTACAGGAGTGCACCTGCAAATTGAATGATCTAAACAATGTAAAAATAGTAAGGCAGATAGTCAATACCCGAATTGGGACAAGGGGATCGCCGAGCCTTATACAATTTTATCACGAATGGCGAGTGAAACGGCTTCTGTACCGGAATGTACATGCAGCTTGGCATATACGCTGGAAACATGCGATTTAATGGTATCAGTTGCCACAAATAATTCCGCGGCAATCATCTTATAGCTTTTTCCTGCCACTAGTAGTTGCAACACTTTTTTTTCCTGCGTAGTAAGGTTGTAATCTTTTGCGGGTGTGGCAGGTTGTAAATTATGTTTGAATAGCTCCAGTACTCTTCTTGCAATACCGGGGGTCATAGGGGAACCACCTGCCTGTACATCGCTGATGGCCTGCAGGTAACCATCGGGTGTAGTTGATTTTAAAATATAACCCGATGCGCCGGCACAGATGGCATTGAAGATGTATTCATCTTCAAAAAAAACGGTCTGCATCAGGATATTGATTTGGGGGAAATGTTGTTTGATCAGTTTAGTGGCTTCAATACCATTCATACCGGGCATTTCAATATCCATTAATACTATATCGCAGGGGTTGACTGCAATGTTTTCCAGCAGGTCGGTGCAATCCGGGTAAGCACCTACACAGCCAAAGCCCTCCGCGTTGCTGAGCAGGAACTGGAAGGTTTCCCGCAGGTGTTTGTTATCTTCGAAAATGGCGACTTTTATAACCACGTTATTTTTTTACAAAGTTGATAAAAAAAATACGCATCGAAATAGCGAAATCGGGTGAGGATGCATTTCAAATCCGATAGCTATCGGATTTGAAATGCATCCTCGGGTGAACCTATAAAGGAACCAACAGTTGCACGGCTGTTCCGTTACCAGGTGAAGAATCGATGCTGAGCAGGGCATTTAGCTCCTTTGCCCTGTGTTGGATATTGTCCAATCCATTTCCCTTCCGTACAATACTGCTGTCAAACCCTTTTCCAAAATCCTGCACCAGTAAGGTCAATTCATTTTTTTTTGTGCTTGCTTTAATTTCTATTTTTTCGCTGCCGGAATATTTTACGGCATTGTTCAGTGCTTCTTTAAACACCAGGTAAATGTTCTTTCGTTGGTCCATGGTGGGTTTCAATTTTTCCAGGTCATCTAACTGCAGGCTCACCTCAATATTTTTACTACTGCATATTTCGTATGCAAAACGTTCTATGCGTTGTTTCAGGCTGCCGGCTTCGGTTTCGCCGGGTTTAATCATCCATACAATGTCTCCCATCTTATCCATTGTTTCTTTGGCATTGTTGCTCATGCGTTGCAATATGTCGTTGTGCGTAGCTTCATTGCCCGGCTTTGTAGCCATTTGGCTCAGCATGTGGATACTGCTTAATGAACTGCCTACTTCATCATGCAGGTCCGCAGCAATCTGGTTGCGGAGCTCCAGTTCTTTCATGCGTTGTTTTAATTTATTCCTGTTCATCAATAGCCAGGTTCCGGTTAAAGCCAGCAATGCAAGAGTGGCTGCACCAATCATCATCAGCCATTGTTCCTTTAATTTTTGCTGTTGAAGTTCTTTGTCTTTTGCCAGCAATTGTATCTCTTTGTCTTTTTCAGTTACCTTAAACTTGGTTTGCATGGCTGCTACTTCATCATCATATTTCCATTTTACCAGGGAGTCGTTTGCTGACTGGCTTATCCTCATATATTCGTAAGCTTTGGAATAATTACCCGCCAGGGCGTATGCTTCAGCCAGCATATCTGCAGTAGTATAAATGCGATCGGTATCATCTATCTCTTTAAAAACGGGCATTGCTTTATTCAACGCCACAATTGATTCAGCAAATCGTTCCAGTTTCAAATAAATGTTGCCGGCGTACACCCAGGCAATGGCTTCCAGTTTTTTATTGTTTTGTTGCTTTGCGTATTCCATTGCTCTGGCTGCATATACTTCAGCCCTGCGGTAATCACCCATTTCAAAATACACATCGCATAAATTACCGTTGAAAATGCTGAGGTTGGTAATATCCTTTAAACTATCTGTTATACGGATGGCATCTACAGTAGCGGCAATCGCTTTGGGAAAATCTTTAATGCTTTTATAAACAAGGCCAAGGTTGTTCAGCACCACCGCAGACATGCGCCGGTTGCCAATTTTGCGATAGAGGGTTGTTGCTTTGTCGTAGTAACCAATGCTCTGGGGATAAAGCTCCTGCTGGTAAAAAACAGCACCTATGGTTTGATTCACCCTTGCTCTTACATCGTCATTGTCTGCTTTGTCTGCGAAATATAAGGCACTGTCACAATCCTTTAGCGATTGCGTGAAATTTTGCATTTGCCTGTAAATGTCAGACCGGTTTAAGTAAGCAAGGCCCAGGCGTTTAGGATCTCCAACCTTGTGAGCAAACACCAGGGTAGTATCCAGGTATAATAAACTGGTATCTAATTTATCAGCATAAAGGTATGCCGTGGAAGTATTCAGGAAGCAACCTGCAGCGCCCTTATCAAAGCCTAGTTTTTTAGCCAGCACGATGCCTGTTTTGCCATACTCAATTGCTTTTGCCGGATCAGTAAATTTTACGGTTCCTGTGAGATTGCCATAAATATTTACTTTATTGGTATCTTCTTTTGCTACAGCAAGCACCTTTAAAAGCGAATCTACATTCAATTGCTGTGCAAAGGAAGCAGGTAAAAAATAAAAAATGAATATGGAGGTAAGCAGGGTTTTTTGCATGTGCTAATTTATTAAAAGCAGTTAACAGTTTTGCATATACGAAACGGTTTTTAGAAAAAATCATCCAGGCAATGGTAGTTTTATTTCAGTTCCATTGCCGGCCAAAGAAAAATTGCGAAATGGCTATGTAACTTTCTTTCCCTGTGTAGCATTTTATCTAATTCATTTCCGCTCCTTTCAACACTTGTATCAAACCTGGTTACTGCATTTTGAAAACCAATTGCAATTTTCTTTTCTGCATACGGTCATTTCCTGCGTTTTGCTCCTTCCTTCATACAAACTACTTGAAAGATACAAAGTATGTTTTAAAGAATACTGCCAACTCCCTTCAGTCCTACTTCACCCTAATTCGCTATTGCCCTTTTTAGTTTGCTGCAATATTTTTGAGCAATGATTTTTAATTTAATAATTGTTAAACAATGAAATATTTTTGCCTGCTTATTGTATTTATTTTTATTGCCATTATAGGGCATGCACAGCAGGTGAATGGATATTTTACTCCCTTTGCCAGCAACAACCAATGGGGCAATACGGTCATTAATTCCGCTCAGCTTGAAAACTCGGGATATATAACGCTGGGTGGTTATTACGAGGGAGCCTTGAGGACTTCCTTCAGCAATGGTGTTTATAATATCCTACCTAATAAAATACCCATGATGCTGCAGATTAATTCGCTGGGCGTTATCCGCGGCGGTTTTGGCAGCTCAGTAAGCAGTGTATTTTTAATGAGTTCGGTAAACTCCAACAATGGCAGCACCGTGATCGACAAAACATTTATCGCCAATTCTTCAAGCATTGCTAATAACAATATGCTGATAGTGGCCGGGCACGAGGACGATGGGGATGGGTTTTTAATAAAAACATTTCCCACTGGTGCAAGGCCAACTGCATTTAACGGTGGGCAAATTACCACACTTTCCGGCAGTGCTGCGTCTTCCAAAGGTTATATTGAAGACTGGCATACCGGGTCAATTATGTACAGCATCCGTATAAATGGCGCCACATTTGGAAACGCAAGGATTTTACTATCGGCTTTTGGCAAAGACAACGGTGCTGCACTCAATAGCTTTGGAGACAGCGGAACAACCAAAATTGCCCCACCCGACGGCATTATTTATACCGCAAGACCGGCAAAGATGGCGGTACTTAGTACGGTTGATCCTAAAATTTATGTTGCCTTTTCCACCATTGCCGGCATTGGAAACGCATCCAATGTGGTGCTTTGCCGGGTTAACTATTATGATGGCAAAATAGACAGCAGCTTTGGCAGCAACGGGTATAAACAATTTCCAACTGCACCCGGCTATTATGTTACCAGTGTGCTGGTAAACAACAATGAAAGTGTAACCATAGGCGGGTATGGTGATGAAGGACAGCAGTCGGTGCCATCATTTATTACTTTTAAAAATGATGGCTCATTTTCCATTACCAGCTTTAATCATTTATTAGGGCAGCCGCTGCCAGGCTATGGCAGTAAAAACATTGCCGCTAAATTGGCTACCATCAATGGTGAGCAACGCATTGTGTTTGCCTATGCAAAACCCATTAATACCAATGATCAATTCCGCATCGCCATTGCCAGTCACCAACCCGGTAGTGTGGCAGCAGATCCCCTGGTACACACACCATGGATCAGCAGTGAATTTATCTCTGCAGAACCAACAGAAATTATTACACTGCTCAATAACACTGGCTTTATTGTAACAGGGAAAGCCACCCGGTCCAATGGAACTTTTGCAGGAGTAGTTATAAAATACAATATAGATGGAACGCTTAGTACATCATTTGGAAACCAGGGTATATTAATCATTAATGGAAGGCAAGGTGGAAACCCCTGGACTGATGCCACACAACTGCCCGATAATAAATACCTGGCTATTGCCTCAGCCGGTTTTATACCTACTGCTCCCGAAAAGAAAGCATTACTATTGAACCGTTTTTACAGCAATGGGAGTATTGATACCAGCTTTGGTACTAACGGTACCCTGTATGTCTACCCATCTGATTATTCCCGACAGGGAACCCAGGTGCATGCTTTAGCGGGTGGAAAATTTTTAATCGGGGGTACCTATACCAATTATCAAAATGAACCTGGCATTGGTACCGGCAACAATGGGCCTAAAGCCACCATTTATAAATTTAATGCAGACGGCAGTCCGGATAACAACTTTGGTACTTTCCAAAACGGGAAATTGGTGTTCTCCGGCTACACTGGTCTTGACTTTAAGGAGATGCGGGTACAGGATGATACCATTTATATGGCAGGCACTACGGCTCTAAGCCATACCGGGAATGCAAATGCGTTTATTTACAAACTTTCGCCAGACGGTATCCCGGTTGGCAGTTACCTGCCCTATCTCAGGGCAATACACACCTTCACTATCAGTGATGTAACTGGTATTGGATATGTAGGTGGCGGTCTCAATGGCAGTGCCAAACAGATATGCAAGGTAAAACGCCCGCTGACCGGTTCCAGTGGCAGGCCAGATTCAAGTTTTGGTACCAATGGTATAGCTATTATTCCTGTTACTGTAGCAGGCGAAATCAATACCATCAAACAAATTAAATTAAGGCCGGGATATATTTTAGTAGTTACTGACTGGGCAACCAGTAATAGCGCCAGCGCTACTACAGGACTGTACTTTACATTGATTTCTCAGGATGGGATTGTGGAAACAGTTTTTGGAACGAATGGTAATAAATTTTTACAACTGCCCGGGGCCACCAGTATAAAAGGGGAACATTTTAAGTGGACCGAAAACGGAAACAGGCTGCTGATATTTGGGCAGGCAACAGTAAATGGAAATGCGGACGAAGGTTTCATCTGCAAAGTTGACCTGGATGGAAATTTAGTAGCAGACTTTGGCACTAACGGTGTAATATGGACGAACGAAACCTTCGAGGACAATATTTTTTTTGACAATGCCCAGAATATGATCGCCATAAAAAATTACCAGTTCTTTAATGGCGGCGCTTTGGCAAAGCTTGAAATACCGGCTGATGTTTATAATAGGATTAAACAGGGCAGTTGGACCGGAGCTGCAAACAATGATTGGTTCAATACCGGCAACTGGGCCGGGGGCAATGTGCCCGATGCATTTACAGAAGTGATCATAGCAACAGGCCAGTGTATTATCCCGCCCAATAGTGTTGCTTTTGCTTATAAAGTTCAGGTAAACCCGGGAGCCAGCCTTACCATAGGGCAAAACAGTTCGCTAATTATTACTTACAAGAATCCCTGAGTTTTATTACCAATCTGACCGTCCCGGTCAGATTGGTAATATAGAACGAATAAGCCTGTAGCAATCAAGCCAAATAAAAAACGGCCAAATCATCAAAACTGCTACCAGCATTCCGACACAAAAAAGCAAAACAATAAAATAGCGGTAAACGTTTGGTTACCATGTCCGGCGTTGTTGACAGGTAGCTCATTAAATCGCAGACTGTTGTGCCGCCTTTACCAGGCGATAGGTGAATGCCAGGGATTTTCCGATGCCGCTTTTCCTATCTGATAACAATCATAGTCCCGTATGCCGACGCTCAGTTGCAGGTACAATAAACAATAGATAGATTCGTATAAAAATAATAAGCATGGAAAAGCACGACCTGGTACATGAATTTCCTGAGTACAGGGAAAAAATAATAGCACTGCAGAAACAGAGTAACCGTTTCAAGAAAATGGCGGAAGAATACCATGAAAATGACAATCATATTCACCGGATTGAAGAAGGTGTGGAAGCAACAACAGACGATCACCTGAACGAACTTAGAATGAAAAGAGTACACCTGAAAGACAATTTATACAAGTTATTATTGTAGCGGGCATCGGTTTTTGTGGAGGCTTCTTTTGCTAACCTGCTTGTTGTTTTTACACAAATAAATTTGTTGGGAAAGGGCTGCGGATAAAATCAAAAAAAATACTGCCGGTACTTTGCAATAATTATTATAAGGTTCCCAAATTAAAAAGTATTTACCCATACAGTTGTTTTGTGCAGTGCTTGTATTTTGTGTTGTACCCGCTACTGCGCAAACGAATAAGCCATAGCCCGTAAAAGAGGGCGAAGTGCCACGGGATGTACTTCCCAAAGAAGCTATTTACCTGAAGCATAAAACCAATTTCAATAAAGCCGAAGACCTGAAGGCGTTGCTGCTGTTTTGTGTTTATGATTTGCCCCCTTAGTGCTACAAAATTCATCTGCAAAATCTCTTTTAAAGAGCGATCCAACGTATATTGTTTATCCCGGCACTTCCCATTCAATTCAAAAACCCCTCGGGGTTAATCGAAATGGCATGGCCAGTTATCAAAAGTTTACTGCCTTCGAAAAGCGTAAAAAGGCCGGATACTCATTTAAGGTTTAGGTAGAAAAAAGAAAAGAGTAACTATACTTAATAATAATCACCAAATGAAACTACTAATTATCCTTGTTTTATCTGCACTTAGTATGACCGTTTTTTCCCAGGACTGGCCGGTAAAAAAAATGGTAACAGATAAAATTGCCAACCGGGTGGCCTTTAAACAACTGCCCGCCTTTTCAATCCTTGCTAATAAGCAATTGCCTGGCCGGGGCAGTTATTTACAACTAAATTTAAATGCATCTTTTTCATTGCAATTGCTACAACAAAAGCCCGATGCAATAAAGCTGACCATACCATTGAGCAGCGCAGAAAGTATTGTCTGTAACCTGGTAAGGTTTGAGATGGGCAATGTTAAGTTTACAGAAAACAATAAAGATGAAATACAGGATGTAAAAATACCAGTCACTTACAGGGGGATAGTAGAGGGGGAATTGTTGAAAAACACGGTGCTGTTAACCGTGAATGAGAACTACCTTTCACTGGTTGCCACCCTCGCCGACAAAGTGATACAGGTTACCAAAGCAGATGAAAAAGCATCCGGAAGCTACCGGCTTTATAACAGCACTAAAATACAGTTCCCCGTAATTCCTTTCGATTGCAGCACCATCGATAAATCCACACCCTTAATAAATGTGGCATCACCAGTCGCAGTAATCAACCGCCCAACGGCCCAGCCCGGTAAATGTGTAAATGTATTTGTAGATTGTTTTGACAGTCTTTATCAATGGCGAAATAGCAATACCCAGCAAACAATTGACTATGTGTATGAATTATTTAATTCGGTAACCACCGCATTTGCCAATGAGCAGGTTTCCATTCAAATAATTGCCATCAATGTTTGGACCACTCCCGATCCTTACCGGGGAGATACCCGTAACAATGCCCTTGCCGACCTGGCAGATCATTATAAGGATAATTTCTGGGGCAATATATGTGTGGGGCTGGATTATAGCATCAGCGCTCCAAGAAGACGAAGCGGCCTGGCAAGCAGTATCGGCAGGGTAAAAGCAAATCAACCCGGTAGCTGCCCTTCATACACTGTTCAGGATAACCCGTTTTGTTATAATGATTTGAATTATACCAGTATCGCAACAGTTCAAAACTTTCCCACAGGGCCCAATACCACGGGGGCTGCGGTGTACCTGGTAACGCATGAAATGGGGCACCTGCTTGGCTCACGCCATACCAAGTGGTGCGGATGGAAACTTACGGCTAATCCTGATACCTTCGGAGCTTTGGATAGTTGCGGAGGAATGGAACCAATTGTGCAGGGAGGGCCACTTTGTATGCCTGGTCCCCCGCCGCCTGCAACGGGAGCTACCATTATGAGTTATTGTGTAAGTAGTAATGCCGCATCCGACTTCGTAAATTTCAACAATGGCTTTGGTTTATTGCCTGGCAATGCCATTCGTGCTTTTGTGGCGCAGGCAACCTGTATCCCATCCTGCCTCGCTTGCCTGGTATTGCAGCCTAATCCAATAAATGATACGAATGCTTTTAATCATCTCTCACCGCCGGCATGGCTCAAAAAAGAAGAAGAAACTACGGTATGGTTGAGGGGGGCCGGGCCGGCAGCATCGATACCGGTTATTACGGATAAATCTTTTGCCAATTTCAAAAAATAACGAGATGAAAAAATTACTAACCTTGTTTTTATTGGCAAATCTTTCCATCGCTTCGGCACAATGGAGTAATACCAGCAACCAGTTTTACGACAGCCTGCACATGCCGGTAAGTACCGCACTGTCCGGTCAAAGAAATCCGCTCGTAATCAACAGCTATCCCGATGGAGGCTATTTTGTAATATGGGAAGATGACCGGAATTATGCTACTACCAAAACGGATATTTATGCGCAAAAATATGACCAGGCGGGTAACCGGCTTTGGGCAGATAATGGCGTACCGGTAGCCAATGGCCCCAATACACAGCGCTACACTTTTGGTTCCATCCAGGATTACCGGAACCGTTCCTTTGCAGCTACAGATAGTGCAGGCGGTTTTTATATTTGCTACATCGATGACAGCATTAATAATTACAGTTGGGAAAGAATTGCTGCCCAACATGTTAAAAACAATGGAAGTGCTGTATTTGGAAACGTGGGCTATATAATAGCGCAAACACCTGGCGGACTGAATTTTACTTTGGCTGCACCCCTGTTGATAGCAGATGGTAATAAAGGTTTTTTTATTGCCTATAAAAGCGTTCAGGGTAATGATTACATAAACGTATATGATTACCGGGATGAGAATGGAACTATGCAATTGTATGGCGGTGGAAAGGTAAATGAAAACGCAATTCAAACCAGCTCCTTGGCCCCCTGCGGTATCAGAACTGATGTTATATACCCGGGCACAAACGTACAGGATTATAATATCTGGCCGGATGGGCAGGGTGGGTGCAATATCATTATGGCATTAAACGGTAATACCGGCACGCAAGGCAGAATGCTAGCGTATAACAGGCTATGGCGGGCAAAAAAAAATTCGAAAGTAAGAACCTTGTTCCGGAATGAATCGGGTGTAGCTTGTCCGAAATATACGGACTATATAAAAGGGGAGGTTTACCTTTTATATTCCCTTCATAGAGATTTTATGAACGTAGCCTGTGGTGGTGGTACCGGTCCACTCTATCAATACACCAATTATAGGCTACTTTCCAATGGTTACCAGGTGATTGACGAAGGAGGTTACGATTATAGTTTTCCCAAGGGTACCACCATTGCCACTAACGGCAATATCAATGTTGATTTAATGGCCGTCACAAGGAGGTCATATATTGGCAACGTGGTGTCAGATTTTACCGTTCAGGGTTACGCATATAAATCTGAAAAATATGACAGTGTGCCTTTTCAACGAACCACTTATGGTAACCCCGAAATAGGTTTCAATCCGGTTTCGCCATCTGGCCTGGATAATCTCGATTTCTTTCGGGATACCTTACTCGCTACCTCCAACTATTACCCCGACTTTTCTCTTGCGGGAGGAGGAGAACATATTTATTCTGCAGCATTAATGAGTACCGGCGGTGATCGTTTTGTCCGCCTCCAACACCTCACCATCATAAAAAAATCTACCGACAGGTTCGCACTGGAATATCAAACCGGCAACAAAAATGGAACTGCAATCGGTAGGGAAAGCAATACCGGTTTTGGTAGCAACAGCATTTCCTACGATTTTCCATTGGTAAAAGTAAATGCTAACGGTACCGCATTGTTTTACATACGTGAGTATTATCGCTCCGCCAGGGTAAGCCCAATCACAGGTGGTGCAGAACTGGCCTGGGGTGCTATGGGAGTGCCGGTAGGTACAGGCGTATTTAATAATAGCTTTTACAACTTTGAACAACCAGTAGTTGCCCTGGATGATTTAACCGGAACAGGGTTGATAACCTGGCGTGATAACCGCAGTTTACCGGGAATTACAGGGGAGAATATTTCTATGCGTCACCTCGGTAGCCTGGATGTATTCAATTATATACCTCCGGTTAAACGGGTAAGGCCACTCACTTATTTTTCTACCATTGCTGCCGCAAACCCCGCCATATTTTTAGGCACCAGTAAACAATACAGCACCCTGGAAGTGTATAATTCTTATTTTACCGTAGCTGCCACATCACCGGTGGTAAGTATCCTGGATAATTATAATATGGGTAAAGTGCAGGTAAATGTTTTCCAGCAAATAGGGACTATCCGTAAATACAATGGCCGTCCCTATCTGAACAGGAACTTCACCATAAAAGTTGATAACGACCCGGTGAGTTCAGATCCTGACATACTCCTGTATTTTAGCAATGAAGAATTTAAAGCGCTGAAAGCAGCCGATCCCACCATTTTGGATTTGAGTTTTTTAAGTGTAATCAGGCAACCGAATACAACAGCCAATCCTCCTGCCACTTATACACCGGTGGCAGGCGAAGAAGTGTTAACCCCCATCACTTCTGATTCTGTTGCAGGGGGATATTTATTGAAAGTAATTGCCAAAGGCTTTGGTAATTTTTTCATTCAAAAAATTACTGCGCTCAACCTGTGCAATGCAGCCAGCGGTTCAATCATTTCGGATGTTACCGGCGGCACTTACCAGTGGCAGGTGAATACCGGAAGCAATTTTTTTAATATCACCAACAACAGTAATTACGTTGGTACCAATACCGCTACCCTTCAGCTAAACAATGTGCCCTCTTCTTTTAACGGCTACCGGTATCGTTGTGTAATAGATGGCACTAAAGTTAGCAGTGCAGTTTACCTGCAGATTGCCAATTCCTGGACCGGGGCTGTCAGCACTGCATGGGAAAACCCACTCAATTGGTCCTGTAGCCAGTTGCCGGATGCCAATACAGATGTGATCATCAATAGCGGTGCTGTAATTTTAAACAGCAATGCATCCTGCAAGAGTATTAAAGTAAACCCGGGGGCAACGCTTACGGTGAAGCCGGGATTTAATTTAACGGTTACAAATTAATACGATCGGGTAAAAAAAATACGAACCAATGGCTACACTGCAAGGCGGATAATTTTATGCTGTAAGAACAGGCGGCGGCCCAATGTCATTCTATTTGAATTGCACCGCTCCTTTAGGGCGGTGATAAGTGATATTATTCTCTTACCGGCTTTAGCCAAATTATTCTTTCGGCTAAAGACGTACTTTTTATTGCCCAATTTAATCCCCGTCCGCCGCGGCGGACAGGGCAATTCAAATCCTTAACTAAATTACATTGGGCCTCGGCCTGTTGCTACAATGTTGGAGAGATGCTTCAAACCAGGAATACCGGTTTTATACAAAATAACATTGTACATATTTATGATGTTAGAAATATACCTAAACTTTTACCGTTCTGAATGATCACGGGTTTATTTTTCCATCGTATTGCATTTTAAAAATCTGTGCTGTATTTTTCTAATTCAAAATTTCAACCCGATGGATTTTAATTTCAATATCGACATTCATTGTCATCCCAGCGGTAAGCCCTATATGAGTGGCCGCAACAACCCGGTGCATACGCCTTTTGAAAATTATAGCAATGAAATAAATTCCTGGTTGCTAAGCAGGCTTAACCGCCAGATTGAAAACATTGCGCAGGTAAAGTTAGGTACCCAAAGTAATTTCGACAATCTTCACAATGGAAAAGTAAGGGTAATTATCGCTTCACTTACACCCCTTGAGAAAGCATTCCTGGTAGCAAACTTACAACCCGATAGTTTTATCAACGACAACTTAAAATCGTTGGTGTCTGAGCGCAATGTCCCCTGGGAGGATTCGGTAAAAACCGCGGTGATCAATGCCTTGACCGGCTTTTACACCGATGATATTGATTTTGTAAAGAAAATGATGGTCAATTATTTCCAGGAGGGGCTTTTACCGGAGTATAACTATCTTACTAAGTTTCACAACCAAAAAAATAAGGGAGAAACCTACAAGATTAAATTTGTAAAGAACTTCCAGGAAATTGAAGCAACCATCCACGCAGATACCACTACCATTTGTGTTCTGCTGAGTATTGAAGGTGCACACACATTGTGCGGCCATGTGCCCAATATGGCATTCCTGAAACGTGACCAGGGAATGAGCCATAAAAAGGATCCGCCGGATTTTACAACGCTTATCGAATATGTAAACAATATTGAAGCAATGAAGAAATGGGAATTTGTGCCTTTCTTTATTACGCTCAACCATCATTTCTGGAACGAACTCGGCGGGCATGCCAAAAGCCTGATGAAGCTGGTGGGTACCATTGTGTCGCAGTCGGAAGGGGTAAATGAGGGATTGAAAGAACTGGGTAAAGAGGTAATAAAGTTATTGCTGAAAAAAACAAACGGCCCCCGCATATTAATTGATATTAAACACATGAGCCCCCTGTGCCGGAAAGATTTTTATGCATTTATTAAAACCGAATACTGGAATAAGGGAGATAAATTTCCATTGATCTGCAGCCACACAGGGGTAGTAAGCAAACGACGCACACTGGATGAGTTGATAATTCAAAATGATGATGCTGAAATGCATGATAACAGCAACTACCTTCATGAAAACAGCATTAATATTTGTGAAGAAGATATCTTAAGAATTGCTGAAACCAACGGCCTGATTGGCATTCAACTGGATGAAAAGAGGATTGCCGGTAATACCATCATCAGTATTATCAAAAAAGACAAGCATTTGGGAAGTAATGAACTGCGTTCACAATTTATAAAAGTTTTATGCGCCAATTTATTTGAAATTGTAAAATCGATAAATTCCAAGCAGGGCTGGGACCTTATATCCATTGGCAGCGATTATGATGGGCTTATCAACCACCTTGATTTTTATCCAACCACAGCGGAGATGCCGGTTTTAAGAACAGATGTGCTGGATTTTTTGAAGGCACCTGTGGAGATTTCACAGCCCGGTTTTAATTACAGCGTATCCTTACCCGAAATAAAAAGGCTGATGTTTGATTTAACAGCCGAAGAAATTACAGAAAAAATATTTTCAAAAAATGTGATGGTGTTTTTGCAAAATAACTTTAACCGATAGGATTTTAAGTCAGTTTGATTTGGCAGCAACTGCTATGTTTTAATTAACGGTGAGCAATACTTTGGATGATGGTTGTAAATAATATAAAAAAAGCGATGACTTGATAAACATGTCATCGCTTTTTTTTCAGCAGATCATTTTTAATAGCCAGGGTTCTGTACCAAATAGTTGGGTAGATTGGATGCTCCGTCTATGGCTGTTTGTGGTATGGGGAATATCCTCCTGTTTTTATTGTTGTTTGTTTTTTCGGTCCAGGTGCCTTCGTATTTTCCAAAGCGGATCATATCGGTTCGCCTGTTCATTTCCCAATAAAACTCAAAACCTCTTTCCCTGAAAAGCAGGTCAAGCGTTAAAGGGGCGGCAAGTGGAGTGGGTTGCACCGCATAAGCCGTTCTCGAAAGTCGAACCGTGTTTACATCTGCCAATGCACCAGCCGCATCATTTTTGCGAAGTTTCGCCTCGGCACGCATCATATACACATCTGCCAACCTGATAATAGAAATATCGGCTTCACCAAAATTTCTTCCACTTGCAGATTTACGGCTAAACTCATATTTTTCAACCCGGTATCCGGTGGAGTAATCACTGCCTGCTGTACTAAAATCAATAAATTCGGTAAAGTTTACCGGCAGGTTTGGATTGCTGCGGCTGGCATTAAATAATTTCCCTACTTTGAACTTTCCATCAGGACATTTTTCAAATACGCCACTCTTACGAATCAGCCCATATTGCTGGCCACGCAAAATACCACGGTCCATATTAAAGTCAGTTACACAGGAATCGCCGGGATTGTTATAGATGGAAATGTTTCGTTTGTAAAACCTGGGGTCTGCCTGTGCAGGGTCAACCGGTGAATTGGCATTTACCCAGCTACGGTAAAAGTCAGAGGTGATGGCCGGGCCATCTGTACCATTGGCGGCCGGAAAAGCGGTAAGCGGAAACTGGTCACCGGAAAGGGAAAAATAAGCCAGCCTGTTGTGCCCATTCAGATCGGCCCGTTGGTCAACAGCAAATACCAACTCCTTGTTGGTATGGTTGTCATTGCCAAAAACGGCAAAATAATCTGCAGACAAAGCATATACATTACTGCTGATGATCTTGTCACAATTTTTAATTACTTCATCCATGTCATCCGCTCCAAACTGAAAAGCGTCTCCATACAGATTGCGGTAAACAGGGGCGTTCAGGTGCAGTCTGGCCAATAATCCCCACACACCGGCCCTGGTAAGCCTTCCCGGTCCGGTAGTATTGTCCAGTGCAGGTTCTGCGGCAGTTAGTTCACTTTTTATATAATTAACTGCCTCCACCCCACGAATGATGGTAGAAGTAACACCCGGATCATCTTTCACAAAAGCAATTCCAAATAGATCCAGGCTGAGCAGGTTGTAAAAGGCACGCATTGCTCTTGCCTCGGCTATATAAGCGGGTGAAATTGCATCGGTATTATTCTTTAAAGAAAAAATAGCCGTCACGGTTCTTGAAATACCCTGGGTAATCGTATTCCAGGTATTTCTCACATTGGGATCGGTGGAAGTTGTTTCGTGACGGTGCAGCGAAAGATAAATTCCATTATCTCCCCAGTCTGTACCTCCCCTGTAGGGAAGGATGGCTTCATCGGTTGAAATTTCCTGCAGGGCAAAATACCTGGTATGCTCATGCAGGGTGGGGAGTAATCCATAGATAGGGGCTATCTGCCCATCCGCAATTTGTCTTTCGGTGAGGCCCCTGGTTGTGAGCGACTCATCCAATACTTCTTCGTTGAGCTTTGTACAACCTGTTGCTAATGCAATAATAGCAGCCAGCAGCATTGGTTTAAAATATATTCTTTTCATTGTCTTAATATTTTTGTTTTTATCTCAATTAATATTTAACTGCATAGTTGATTTTTTACGCCGGATCAGAAAGAAAGGTTCAATCCAAAAATGATTGATCTTGCTCTAGGATAACTCAGGTAATCAATACCGGAGGATATCACACCATCACCGCTTGTTCTGTCGGTGTTTACTTCCGGATCGTACCCGTCATATTTTGTAATCACAAACAGATTTTGTCCGGTAACGGAAAGCCGTAAAGCGGTGGCCCACTTAATACCCATTTTGGCTGTATTGAAAGTATAACCCAATGCAGCATTGTTCAATCGCAGGTAAGCCCCGTCTTTCAGGTAGCGTGTACTGATACCTGCGGCGTTGCTGGTAGATTCTTCCGTGCTTCCAATGCCCTCGGGGGTGGTATTTATCCCCTTCACCAGGCGTGCCTTGTAAAAGAAACTATTCGCAGTATTGTCGTATATCTTATTACCGGAAACACCATTAAAATTTACTGCCAGGTCAAACCCATTTAAAGCCAGGGTACCTGAAAAATTATATAAAATATTGGGCAAAGCGGTACCAGCTGCAATCCTGTCTTTATCGGTAATGATTCCATCATTATCAGTATCCCGGAATTTACTGGTTCCGTTTGTATTAAAGCCAATAAAGTCAAGCAGGTAAAAAGTGCCCAGCGGCTCATTGTTGATATAGCCATTGAGTGTAGCGGAAGTAAGGCCGGAACCTGACGCCGAGCCGGAAGTAATTACTTTATAAGGAGAATTGGTTACCTCATTATCAATGAAAGTAATATTACCACCAATGCTATAAGACAGGCCACGCTGATTTGTCTTCCTGTATTCAAGGTCTATTTCAATACCCTGGTTGGTAATGTTCATATCTTTCACATTGTCAAAAAAGTTCTGTACCGGTTGTATTGGGTCAGCAGGCGTAAAGTATAACAGTATATTGCTGGATACTTTTCTAAACACGTCTATTGAGCCATTCAGCTTACCCTTCAATAAACCAAAGTCAACAGCAATATTCGTTTGCCTTGACACCTCCCATTGAAGGTCGGGGTTAGCTAAACGGACAAATGTAATACCGGCAGGATAGGGGCCCGTGCCCGATAAAGGATAACTGCTAGAGCCAGATACTGATGCGGTATAAGATGCCTGTGTAACTTTTGCAGGAAGTTCCTGGTTACCGGTTTGTCCCCAGCCAGCCCGTAATTTCAGGTTGCTGAAAAAAGAATTGGCCATGAAATTTTCTTCGGATATTTTCCATCCAAGAGAAAATGAAGGGAAATATCCATACTTGTTATTGCCTCCAAATTTAGTGGAACCATCTGCCCTGAAATTAACGGTAGCGAGGTATTTATTTTTGTACTGGTAATTGATTCTGCCAAAAAGGGATTGCAGTTCATTCTCAATGGCATATCCTCCGGGCCGGTTATTTGCCAGTGTAAGGTCCTGGCCCAGGCCCGGGTTGTACTGCGGTTCAATACCGGTGATGGCAAAGCGGTTGATGCTATAGTTACGGCCCTGTAAGAAAATTTTCTGATACGAATGTCCGGCAAGTGCAGAAAAACCATGCTCACCAATATTGAAATTATAGGTTAGATAATTTTCAACCAACGTATTGCGGTTCGTAGTATAAAAAGTTTCCAGTCGTCCTTCCCTTACTGGCACCAGGGTAGGCGTTTGCTGAAAATCCCTTGTGCCGGTAGAATGGTCGATACCAAAATTGAGTTTATACACCAGCCCCTTTATAATTCTAAAAGATGAAGAAATATTTCCGAGTGTCCGGTTAATTTTGGTGATATCCTTATCAATATCCAGGTATTGTAATGGATTGTTGATATCAAGGTATTGGGCAGGCTTTCCATTTGCATCATAAGCGGGATAAGTGGGATTATTTGACAGCGCATCGCCCAATGCATTTGGGGGACGGTTATTTACTGTACCTGTAGCCGTAAGGTTAGCTTCTATTGTTAACCTGTCTTCTAAAAATTTTTGAGTTGCATTAAAGCGGCCGGTATACCGGTTAAAATCATTCCTTTTAAGAATACCTTCCTGCTGCTGCAATCCAAACGAAGCATAGTAGGTAAGTTTGTTCGCCCCGCCACTCAAAGCGACATTATAGTTTTGCGTAAGGGCGGTCCTGGATATCTCTTTTTGCCAATCTGTGTTACCACCTTTGTCGTTTACTACCCCGCCTATTGCTGCCACCTGGGTTTTAAATTCGCTGGCGGTAAATACCGGAAGTGCTCTTGCAAAAGAAGATACTCCCAAACTGGTAGTAAGCGAAAGTGACGACAAACCGGCTTTTCCTCTTTTGGTAGTAATCAAAATCACCCCATTTGAACCACGTGAACCATAAATGGCAGTAGCCGAAGCATCCTTCAATACATCCATAGATTCAATATCCTGGGGATTTAAAAAATTTAACGGATTGCCGCCACCTGTACCACTGTTATCCAGTGCCACGCCATCTACTACAAACAAGGGCGTACTGCTCGCCCTTAAACTGCCCGTGCCGCGGATGGTAATGTTAATCGCTCCACCGGGTTCACCACTTGCGGAAGTAACATTTACACCGGCAACTTTACCCTGTAGTAATTGCTCCGGGGCGTTAATGATTCCCCGGTTAAATGATTCGCTTTTAACTGACTTAACTGCACCGGTTACATCTCTTTTGCTTTGGGTACCATACCCCATTACCACTACCTGGGCAAGGTCTGCCGTAGCGGGTATCAACGCTACATCAATGGAGGTTTGTCCTTTAACCGGTAATTCCTGTTGTGAGTAGCCAATAAAACTGAAAACAAGTATTGCATTTTCATCCGCTACTGTAATGGAGTAGCTTCCCGTTACGTCCGAGGTAGTACTCTTCCTGTTGCCTTTCACGGAAATGCTGGCACCTTCAAGTGCTTTGCCGTTATTTCCATCGGTTACTTTACCTGTGATTTGTTTTTCAGCATATTTTGCAGGAGGTTTAAGTGGATTTTCCCTGGCTGAAACCAGTGATGAAACTGTAAATAACAGGACAGTCAACAGCATGGCGGATAAAAATCCGGAATTAGGGATTGTTTTTTTTATCATTTTTTCTCATTTAGTGATGGTTAAATTGAAATCATTATTCAATTAATTCGCAAAAGAAAAGAATAGCAGTATCTTATATAGCAATATGGTTTTTGATAATATTTTAATAGCGAAAGCATAATAAAAATATAATTAGTTTTTTATATTTCAAAGCATACTGCAATGAGAAAATTAACTAATATTGATTTCACTTTTTTTCAAACAGCTACATGACTGCTTCTAAAATTTTCGCTTTTTTATTATTGGGTCTTTATCTTTCTGCTGCAAAAGGGCAACCCATCGTGTACACTGCTGCCCATGCACATTCGCACAATGATTACCACCAGCAAAATCCGTTTTTCAGCGCCTACGGCGAACAGTTTGGTTCTATGGAAGCAGATGTTTTTCTTTTAAAAGGGAAATTATTGATCGGCCATGATTCCGCAGAGCTAACGGAACGGCGCACACTGGAAAGTATGTACATCATGCCAATGGCCAATGCGATTGCAAAAAATGGAGGCAGTGTATTTAAAGACAAAAGCAAAAAACTGCAGCTTTTAATTGATATAAAAACGGACAGCATTCATACGTTAAATGCCTTGGTTGGGTTATTAAAAAAATACCCATCCGTTATTCAAAACAAATCAATTCGCATTGTAATAACCGGAAACCGGCCGGCTGAAAAATTATTTACCTCCTATCCATCCTTTATCTGGTTTGATGGAGATGCCGGTAAAAATTATAGCATACCGGCTCTATCCAGGATAGCCCTGCTGAGTGATGATTTTTCTGATTATAGCAAATGGACGGGCAATGATTACATGCCGGATTCCGTTAAGCGCATCATAACTACACTAACGAATAAAGCACATCTTTTAAAAAAACCGATCCGCTTTTATGGAACCCCGGATGATACCCAGGCATGGAAGGAGCTTGTAAAACTGAAAGTTGATTTTATCAACACCGATCATATTGCCGGGCTATCTGATTTTTTTGCAAGGCACAATGATTCATTCCGGTTAATGCCATTTAACCGCATCATAAAATCAGCAGGTGATGTGATACGTTATGGCAATCCCGACCTTGAAAATCATGCGTTGGATGCGGCGGTGTTATCATCAGATGGAAAACTGGTGATTGAAGACCGGTATGGTATCATGGCTTTGGATGTGATCAGCAAAAAAATAATCAGCCGTTGGAACTTTACTGATATTCCAAAATACGGCAGGTTTATGAGCACCTACTCTGGTATCCGCACGTTCCGTGAAAAAAATAAAACCTGGATTGTTTGGAGTGCGTCAGAACGGGACGGGGGTAGGGCAGCGTTGATGATTGCTGAATGGGCGGATGGCTTTCAGCAAATCGGGGATATTCCCATTGAAAAAATAAGCCCGGCAGCCAATGCCATCCCCAATGAAATGGCAATAGCATCGGAAAATGGCGAACAGTTTATTTACCTGGTGCTGAATGGCAATAACGAGTTGGTAAAGATCCGCTGGAGCGATAAAAGCATCGTATGGAGAATGCCTGCCGGTGTGGCTCCCTATGGCATTGCGATTGCAAATAGCAAAATATATGTAAGCAACTGGGCCGGGGGTATTGCCACAGATACTACGAGGGAAAGAGCCGGTGTTCCATGGGGGCTGGCCTATACCGACCCACGCACAGGTGCTACTGCAGGTGGAACTGTAACGATGTTTGATCTTTCATCCGGTAAAATTGTAAAGGAAATCAGTGTGGGACTGCATCCAAATGTTGTAAAAGCATCCGCTGACGGCAGCTTTGTTTTTATTGCCAATGGATCAAGTGATGCGATATCAGTGATCAGCACCAAAACAAATACGGTAGTTGAAACCATTGAAGTAGGTTTACTGAAAGGGAAATATAGCCTGCAGGGTAGTACACCCAACGGACTTGAATTAAACGCCGACAATACCGTTTTGTATGTGGCCAACGGATTTGATAATGCCATAGCGGTGGTAAAGTTGGGCAAAAATGCATCGGTTAAGGGGCAGGGCAAATCGCAGGTAACAGGGTATATCCCCACGGAAGCTTACCCTGCCGGAATAAGATTAATTCAGAACCGCCTGGTGGTAGCCAATCTTGAATCAGAAGGCGCTACTGTAATCAATCCTCAAAAGAAAGCCGGGTCCATACACAACCAGCTTGCTTCTGTTAGCATTATTCCCGTTCCTGGTAAAACCACACTTGAACAGTATACGGCAGCGGTTGTTCAACTCAATTTAGTCAACAGAACAGAGCAATTGCAATTGCTGCCACGGGAAGGAATAGCTGCAGTACCGGTACCAGAGCGGTTGGGTGAACCATCCCTTTTTAAACATGTGATATATATCATCAAGGAGAACAAAACATACGACCAGGTTTTTGGAGATTTGCAGCAAGGCAGGGGTGATAGCTCACTTTGCATTTTCGGAGAAAAGATAACGCCCAATATGCATGCCCTGGCAAAACAATTTGGTTGGATGGATGATTATTATGCCAGTGGGAAATCGTCAGCCGAAGGCCACCAATGGACCGATGCCGGCATGGTATCAGATTACGTGGAAAAGAATGTCCGGGCCTGGTTTAGGAGTTATCCGCACCGGCAGGAAGATGCATTGGTGTATAATAAAAGTGGCTTTATCTGGAACCAGGCACTGGATCATAGAAAGACGGTTCGCATTTTTGGGGAGGCTTGTACAACGGAGTATGACCACAAACTTAAATGGGCTGATTTGTATGCCAATTATAAAAACGGGGTGGCACCCAACTGGTATAATACCAGCACCATTGCAAGAATACGTCCTGTTATGTCTCCTACATTTCCCGACTGCGATAATATTGCTTTCAGCGATCAGCAGCGGGCGGATATTTTTATGGAGGAATGGAAAAAGTATGAACAGGAAGGCAACCTTCCCAACCTGATGGTGATGTCGCTCCCCAATGATCATAGCGCCGGCACTTCGCCCGGTTTTCCAACCCCCAATGCCATGGTAGCCGATAACGACCTGGCCGTGGGCAGAATTGTTGAGATGATTACCAAAAGTAAGTACTGGGATTCAACCGTTATTTTTATTACCCAGGATGATTCGCAAAGTGGCTGGGACCATATTTCTGCTTACAGAACTATTGGGCTTACGATTAGTCCATACAGTACCGGTAAACTGTTAAGCTCTAATTATAACCAGACTTCCATGTTAAGAACCATTGAACAAATTCTGGGTGTTCCTCCAATGAATATTTTGGATGCTACGGCAAGGTTGATGACCGATTGTTTTCAAAATACTAAAAACGCAATTACCTATACCGCATTGCCCAATACCATCCCGCTTGATCAAATGAACAAACCGCTGCAGGCCCTTAGCGGTAAGGCAAGAAAATATGCATTGCAATCCATGCATGAAGTGTTTAATGAAGTAGATGGCGGCGAAGATGACACCATGAACCGCATCATCTGGTTTTATGCAAAGGGAGATGCGAAATACCCGGGGGTGAAGTGATGCTACAAATTAATTTCCAGCCCCGCATTGGCAAATAACTGCAATCTTTCTGGATACAGCTTGTTTTTTTCGTAAAATGTTCCTGCATTGCAGGTAAACCTGGTTCGGTAGCTGATGAAATAATTCAAAGATGCGGAAAGGTTAACATCAGCAAACCATTCTGATTGCTGAGCTATGGTATGGTAGCCTCCATACGACTTAAGATTAAAACTGATTACTGTACGGGTATTGGGATAAATAGCATGTTCGAAAAATACATTTAATGCAGCCTCTTTAACCTCCGTATTTGTCTTTGTTTCATAGGACAAAACGCCTGAATTAAACCGCCTGTCGGTCAGTTTCCGGGATAAGTAGGAAAGCCTTATTGATGCGCCGTAATTTTGTTGTTGTTTGAGGCTGATTGGCAGATATTTGTTAATACCGGTCGACAATGCCAACGACGGTGTATTGTATCTTACCTGGTATTTATTGACCAGGTCGTTTTGGGTAGCATCATCGGTGTAAGAAAATAATCCAGGAGTAAACCGGATAAATTTTTCAGTCCCGGAAAGCCGTGGATTATTAAAGGCAAAGAACAGGATATCATTTAAGTGAACAAAGTAATTAATATCTGTTTTGTTCACCACGCTCTTTTGCTGTAAATAAGCATCCACCGTTTTCAGGATAAATTGAGTTCTTCTCCTGCTATCCAGTACCCGGGTATTATTTCCTCTGGTTATAGCCCTTCCTAAATCGTTTAGTTCTTCATCTGACAGCGAACGGGATAATAGTTTTTCTGATTCCAGGTCTTTATATAGCCACAAAGCATTTTGCATGTCTGTAATGTTTTCCAGTCTTCCCGTCCCTATCCCGGTATTGAAGAAGATAAAATATTCCCCCTGTTTATTTTTTGCCGGCCCGGGGTAGTTGTTTCCAACCTCTTTTGAGGATCGGTAATTCGCAGAAACATTTAACCCAAGTTCGGTGAACCTGTTTTTATTGTACCATTTATTCAGCACATTAATCTGTGGCGTTACATTAAAGTGCTGGCTGGTATTTACTTCATTTGGCCTTTCAGTTTTACCAGTGTACAAGGATGAATTAATACCGCCCGTTGCAGTAAACAGGATATTGTCTGTGCTTTTAATGGTGTAATAACTAACCCCGCCAGCACCCGATGCCGAACTGTTTTTATTGTTGCCAGACTGGAATGAAGCGCTGTTTAACCGGGCACCACTATTCAAGCTGTAATTAATTGCTCGGTAGGTATCGATCCTGTATTTAAAGTTTTTTAAAACGAGGTGTTGCTGGCTAAAAAGGTTGGATACTAAAATGGCAAGTACAAGGGTAAAGTAAATTTTTATCATATAGCAGTTTAAAGTTGTTTTCAATAAAGGGTCAGATTGTTGGTTCGGTGATTAAAAGTAATGGCTTATGTGTTAACTAAAACAAAATACTTTTTTGGTTTTTTTATGAAGTTTACCTGAAACAAATGAAAAAGAATTCAAACAAAAGCCGATAGAAATGTAGTAACAACGAGGGGTACCTGAAGGACGCTGCACAAAGAATGGCGATACAAAAAACCTGGAGTGAAGAGGCGGTTAAAATATCTCTGAAAAAGGCAAAGCAATTTTTTGCGGTACCGGTTGATGATGGTGGGCTGTGCCGGGCTCGAACCAGCGACCCTCACGTTGTCGACGTGATGCTCTAAACCAACTGAGCTAACAACCCATTGTAAATCGGCTGTAAAAATAAGCGGTAAAAATTAATGTTCAAATTTTAATACTGGCTCGATGCATTTGTGGCCTAAAAAAGGTATTACTACTCATAAGCATTGAATTTAAATGCGCATTTTTGCGAAACATTTAGGTGCGAAACTTCCCTGGAAATTTCAAAAAATACCTGCTAAAAATTTGCAAAAAGGCATTTTTCCTCTGTACATTTATATCCTGAATGAGAAGCAGGGTTCGTAAAAAAGATCAGGTAACTCAAGCAGAAGCATCAGGTTAGTTAGTATTACCACTAAGCAATTAGAAAGTAAGAAAACCATTTGGTGTTTTTTTTTGTGCCGTTTATTTCTCAATGTATAAATCATCTTCATAATCAACTTATACATGCTGGCAGCGTAGATAAATTATTACATAAAGAGGAACAAATCATTTACACTATATGCCATGATTCCGGTGCATCTTTGCACTGTTATTATTCAATCCCCTGAAAACCTTTGAAACCCATGCAGGATAAGCAGGCTAAACCCTGTTTCATTCTATGATAAACCTTCAGTAATGAAGGTTTTTTTATTTATTAGCCACCTGAGTTTGCTCCATCCCATTCAGCCTTTCACTGCACTTTCAATCGTAATGAAATTTGTTTATTGCTGGTAAAATAAATCGATCAATGATTTACAACACAGGTTTGGGAAATAACAGATTGGCACGTTTTTCCGGCAATTAGTATTACATCAAAAAATTAAAAAATGGAAACACCAAATAAAAAATATCCGGAACAAACTGAAAAAAATGTACCGGACCTTAACATGGATAATCAAATTGTTAATGGTTCACTGGATGATGCTCTGGGAGAAAATGATATCACTCCTGCCGAATTGGAAATACTTAATAGCGCAGGAGTAGAAGAGTCTGCCGATGATGACGATGAGTTGCTGGCAGAAGCCCAATTGGATAATATAGATGGAGATGGGGAAATATTGAATGAAGGAAGTGGGTATTCAGGTAATGACCTCGATGTTCCAGGCAGTGAATCGGACGATGAAGAGGAGATATCTGGTAACGGAGATGAGGAGAACAACAGTTATAGCCTGAGCGACCAGGATGATGAAATAGAGGAGGATTTGTAAATCGTTATCATAAAGACTTGCGCACGAATGTACATTGGGCAATGAGGTGTTTTTTGTGGAGGAAAGTCCACAAACAGGCAAAGGGTTAATTGCGAAAACAATTCCCGGCTTATTTGATTGCTTCATATTTCCTGCAATGCTTTCTTGCACTTTTTTTTCGTTACACATGGCCACGGACTTCTAATGATCAATCGCACTGATATGTTTTGTATTAACTTGGTTAATTTATACCCGCTTTCCGGTTATCCTTTCTCGTTTAATCCATCGCTGTTTCCACACTTTTGTTAAGCTGCTTTCGAATGCTTTGCCATAACTATTTATTTTAAATAGTAATCAACGAATATTTTTAAGTAAAAAAATCATAGAATGGCGGCAGTTTACATTTTTCTTAAGTTCACCTTAAAACCATTTTAGGAATGCACGGATGTTGAAGATTTTTTGTTAATTTCATAGCGCACCTATTTTAAAGAATATGAAAACATTATCTGAAACCTGGTTTGCGGAAGGCTATATTGATTTTGAATTAAAAAAATATACTTTGCTGGCATACTTACAGGAAATTAACAACGGGTTCCGTGAAAACAAGCTTTACCCTCAGCTTGCGGATATTATTTTCCACTTTAACAATATGGTCTCTTTCAGGGACAACAAAAAACTATTGAAAGATCAGTTTCCCAAACGACTTACCGGTTTGCAGGTGGAAAAGCTGACTCTATTGTACCAGCAGGTGATTGAAGATGACGAATTGATGAAGGAACTGGAAGACATCATTCATTATGCCACCAACAAAATGAAGAAGACCATTGGTGATGGTGCGGAGATTTATGAATTTGTAGAGGAAAAAATCATCATTGTACCGGTGGGGCTGGTACCCCTTGATAATACAGAAGGTTATTTTTTTCTAAACAATGGCAAAGGAAAGGTTACGCTTGTTTACCAATACCGGCTTACTATCTTTGAAAAACATGATGAAAAATACCGGGGAATAAAAACGGATTTTATCGATAGCTGGTATCGGAGCATTACATCCACTTACGAACATATTAAACTCGACCTGATACGAAAAAAATCAGATCTTCCCAATCCGGCGGTGTATGCCATTGAAACATCACTCAGGTTCCCCGTAGAAGAAACATTGCTTCCGGTTGCCAAAAGATATTTGGTAAAATTTATTTCAGCGGCCGCATAGCTGTAGGAAAATAGATACCCTTCATTGTGCGAAAATTTCCAACCAAAGGAAATGGATGATTTCCCAGTTGCAGAACGGTCAATTCCTGTTTTGCCCCAATGGCAGTCACATGAATATGTGTGATGACCAGCAGGTTTATATGGAGGGATTGATAAAATTCCTGAAGGCAATGAACGATGGCAGTTTTAACGGAACGAAGGGGAATTGAAAATGATGGGAAAAACTGAAAGTGGGGCTGATAAATTCAACCCAAAAACATTAAAGTTTCCTGAAATAAAAAACACACAGACCTTACGGGGACTATGTGTTTTTTATTTGGTGTACTCAACATTGGATTGATCACAATCCACTTGATATTTATACCTTTTTATTGAATCAAATTTAAAAACATTTTTTAAAAAATAAAAGCATTTTTCTTAATGACGAATGAAAAGAACACAAGCCACTGATAGGTTTTGCAAAAATTTGCCTGCATTTGTATCTTTTACTTCACTATAATATGCAGAACGAAATTGCCGGTATAAGGATGCCCGCCTTTTAAGTTTCCCCCGATCTTAAGCCGAAGATTTTCACTGCTTTCCATTGAAAGATGCACGCTATCGTCATACGGACCGTTGGGTTCGCTGCCAGGTGAATCCACCCGGTTAATACATATATTTCCGCCTTTTATTTCCGGGCTTAAGTAGGCTATTACCTCTTGGCCCTTCCAGGTAGGAATAGTATACTGCGGACTTATTTTACCTGCGATGATTCTCCCTTTTACAAATGCTTCCCCATCATTAAGCAATAGCAATGTATCACGATTCCCGGCATAAATCGTATCTGTTGACGCTGTTTTCTCTAAAACTGTTCCTTTATTTGTAATGTCAATGTTGGGTTCAGACATATTACAACCGGCAATGAAAAGCACTGAAAGAATGACTGCTGCAGTATTTAAATATTTTGAATGGTTTTGCATAACGGGTGGTGGATCAAAACAACTGCCAGTGGTAATATCCTTTTTTCTTTAAACGGATTTGTAAAAAGCTACTTTATAAAAAGTAGGAAAGATGTCAAAATCAGGGAATTATTTCCCCAATCATGGCGTTCATATTTGGAAAATGACCGTTGGGATAACATTTTATAAAAATATTGCGCTTGTTTATAGGTTTGTGCTGTTAAACAAAAATTACTAAAACAAACTATTATGAAACAGTTGATTTACTTAATCATCGTATCTTTTTTTGGGCTTACCAGCCAGGCACAAGTAAGCGGATATGCTAAAGATGCGCAGGGGGCACCGGTAAAAAGCGCTACAATCAGCCTCTTGGCTGTAAAAGACTCTGCTATTATTAAGCTGGCATTAACAAAAGAAAATGGCGCATATACTTTTTCCAATATTAAAGAAGGCAAATATTTAGTAAAAGCAGGATTGGTAGAATACCAACCGGCTTATTCTTCTATCCTCGAAGTGGGTGGATTTGCTGTAACCGTTCCAGACCTAAATCTTACCAAAATGCCGGGTAATTTGAAAGGGGTGGTAGTTACAGCTCAAAAACCCATGCTGGAAGTAAAGGCAGATAAAATGATTGTAAATGTAGAAGGTACCATTAATTCCGTTGGCTCAGATGGATTGGAACTGTTGCGTAAATCGCCAGGTGTATTAGTAGATAAAGATGATAATATCAGCCTGAGTGGTAAAAACGGTGTGCAGATTTATATAGATGGAAGACCAAGCCCACTGGGTGGCCAGGACCTGAGTAGTTACCTGAAATCCTTAAATTCTTCGCAGATAGAGGCCATTGAAATCATCACGAATCCATCTGCCAAATACGAGGCGGCAGGCAATGGTGGCATTATCAATATACGCTTAAAGAAAAACAAATCGTTTGGTACAAACGGATCTGCAAATGCAGGATGGAATATTGGTACTTATGCGAAATACAACGCAGGCCTGAATTTAAATTACCGGAATGCAAAAGTAAACCTGTTTGGAAATTACGGGTTTAACAAAGGAATCAATGAAAGTACAATTGATATTTACCGCACAGTAGCGGATAGTTTGTTCGATCAGAAAGGTTTAATGACGATGCGGAATGAAAGCCATAACTATAAAATGGGGATGGATTATTTCATCAATAAAAAAAACACAATCGGTGTGATTGTAAATGGCACCTTCTCTGATCCCCGTATTTATAATAAAAGTAACACCCCTATTTCCTATTTGCCTTCCAAAACCGTCAACAGGATATTGACTGCCGATAATTCAAGTATAATGAAAAGAGACAATGTTAATGTCAATTTGAATTATAGTTATATCGTGCCATCCGGCAAAAGCCTGGTGGTAAATGCCGATCATGGGTATTACGATATTAACAGTAACCAGTTTCAACCCAATTACTATTTTAATGCTACCGGCCAAGTCCCTATTAGCAGTGTGATATACCGTATGATTGCACCAACTACCATCAATATCAACTCGCTAAAGGCTGACTGGGAGCAACCATTTAAAAAAGGTACATTGGGATTTGGAGGAAAGGCAGCTTTTATAAAAACTGATAACGACTTTCAACGCTACAATGTTATTGGAGGCAGCGATCAGTTAGATAAGGATCGCAGCAACCGGTTTAACTACCAGGAAAATATCAGTGCAGCCTATGTTAATTACAATCGTTCGTTAAAAGGTATTACCGTACAGGCTGGTCTGAGAATAGAGAATACAGTATCAAGAGGAGCTTCTACCGGTTTAAAGGCAGCAGCAGCAGGATACCAGTCTTTCGAAGAAAAGTTCAGGCGTAATTATACCAATTTATTTCCCAGCGCCGCGGTTACTTTCAACAAGAATCCAAAGAACCAGTATAGTATTTCGTATAGCCGCAGAATTGACCGGCCCAATTACCAGGACCTCAATCCATTTGAATTTAAACTGGATGAATATACTTTTCAAAAAGGTAATATCAACCTGCGCCCACAATATACCAACAGCATTGGTATAACCAATACCTACCAATTTAAACTGACCACTACTTTAAATTACAGCCATGTAAAAGATCTGTTTACCCAGGTAATTGATACGGCTGAAAAGTCAAAGGCCTTTATCTCTAAAAGAAACCTGGCCACGCAGGATGTGGTGAGTTTGAATATCAGTTATCCTTTCCGCTACAAGGCATATAGCATGTTTGCCAATATGAATAGTTTTTACACCCACTACAATGCCGATTTTGGAGAAGGCAGAAAAATTAAAGTAAATGCCGGAGGCCTAAGTCTGTATATACAAAACAGTCTAAAAATAAGTAAAACATGGACGGCCGAGTTAACTGCTTTCTATAATGCCCCTACCGTGTACCAGGGCACTATTAAAGCAAGATCACTATACAGCATAGACGCTGGTTTGCAAAAGCAGGTGCTGAAAGGAAAGGGTACTGTAAAAGCATCTGTAAGCGATATTTTCCGCACGCTTAGATTTAGAGGCTTGAGTGAATTTGCAGGTCAGCGTTCCGATTTTACTTCACGCTGGGAAAGCAGGCAGTTTAAATTAAATTTTGTGTACCGCTTTGGCAGCAACCAGGTAAAAGCTGCCCGCCAGCGTGGTACCGGTGCGGATGACGAAATGAAAAGAGTACAACAAGGCGGCGGTGCAACCCCGGGTATCGGTCAATAAATAAGATGGTCTTATAGCGATGAAAGCTTTTACGTTATCATCGCTATTAGTAAAATCCCTGGTTTCTAAAACGGATTATTTACCTGGCTTTAGATCAGTGATTCCGGTCGGCCTTAACCCAGCCTAACCACACTGCCAAACCAATAATAAGTGGACCAGAATCGAAAAACATCAGGCATCAATAAATCAGCCACCAGGCATATCATGATGATCCAAATAAAACGGCGATATTCTTTATTATCTGTGTTTTGGGTAATACTTGCCATCAATCTTTTTTTTACTTTACTTGGGATTTTTGTTATTGTAGTATTGGAAGTGCCCGAAGAAAAAGATGCCTTACAGGAAATGTTGAGCATTAAAAATGCAGGCAAACAGTTGTTTGGAATAATCTGCCAAACGATTTTTTATTACTATTCATTGAATTACTACAACAGGTTAATGGTGGAAAAGAAAGCGTCCCGGTTTTACGTCCGGTATTTTGTTTTTACGCTGGTGGCATCGTTCTGTTATTTTTGGACAATAAATTTTTTGTTTCCCGTTAAAGCATCGGTGAATGGCAAGTTTACTATAGGATTATTAATCTTCTCTTATGGAATATCCTCCGTTTTTTTATCAGGCTCTACTTTACTGTTAGCTTATTTAAACAATCTGAGGGATGAAAAGAAGCAACGTAAAATACTGGAAGCTCAAAAAATGCAACTGGAAGTAGATAAATCGCATGCGAATTTTAAATTTTTAAAATCGCAGATCAATCCTCATTTTTTACACAATACATTAAATTTTTTGTACGCCAAGTCACTCCCATATAGCGCTGAATTATCAGAAGGCATCTTAACCTTATCCGAGATTATGCGATATGCGTTAAATGAAGCTACCGGCAGCGATGACAAAGCGCCACTAAAAGATGAGATTGAACACGTGCGCAATGTTATAAAAATCAACCAGCTCCGGTTCAGCAACAACCTGCAGGTAAACTTTGAGGTGAATGGTATATTGAACGGCGCTCAAATAATTCCCTTTTTATTAATCACCGTAGTGGAAAACGCATTCAAGCATGGCGATCTGCAAAGTGTGGCAAATCCTATTGATATAAAATTATCTGTAAACCATAACAGTTTGTATTTTTATTGCCACAATAAAAAGAAAACCGGCCCCAAGGAAATTTCTACAGGGCTGGGTTTGGACAATATCCGCAACCGCCTTGATTATGCGTATGGCAGTAATTATAAATTGCTGATAAAGGATGAAGCTGAATTTTATACCACCGAATTAACCATTAACCATTTATGATCAGGTGTTTAATAGTAGACGATGAGCAACACGCCATTGATATCATTGTACACTATATCAGTCAAACCAGTTACCTGGAATTGGTAAACAGTACCACGCATCCGGTGGAGGCTTTGCAAATGCTGGTAACCCAAAAAATCGACCTGGTATTTCTGGATATACAAATGCCGGACCTCTCAGGAATAGATTTTATTAAAGCCATCAACGGCAAGGCAAAAGTAATTCTCACCACAGCATATAGTGAGTTTGCAATAGAAGGGTTCGATTTGGATGTAGTAGATTATTTATTGAAACCGATCCGCTTTCCGCGGTTTTTAAATGCAGTGCAAAAAGCAGTATATGCCATTACGGAAAAACCTGCTGAAACGGAAACAACAAATGATGAGGATTATATTTTTGTAAAAACAGAATCAAAGGGAAAATTACTCAGGATTAACCTGGCGGATATTGAATATATTGAGGCCATGAAAAACTATGTGGCCATTTATCGGGGCGGTCAAAAAACACTGGTGTATACCAACCTGAAGGAGCTGGCGAATCATTTGCCCGGCCGCCGGTTTATCAGAATTCATAAATCATTCATCATTCCCATTAACCGCATTACCGGCATTGAAGGCAACCGGGTACTCTTAAAAAATGTAACGGCTGATATTTTAATCGGTGAAAACTTTAAGGCAGATTTAATGGAGATTATTAAAAATAAAATGATTAGCTAAACAAGATACACTTTCACGTTCACCTCCTGGCAACCTGATTTAAAAGGCGTAATTTTTTCGGCTGCTTTATAATTTTCAATTATGTTTCCGTCATGAAGCACTGCATTTCATTCTCACGCTGGTAGTGGGCTTCTTTGACAGGTAAAGATTTAATCCTGATATGGTGAACCAATTGCTTTTCAATGCTGTAATAGCATTGTGAACAGGTTGATTTATATAATACACTATCCAATATTTTAGCTAAATTACATGCATATTTCCCGGCCTGGTATTACTTCATCCTTCAATGCTTTCTATGAAGCATATTGTTAGTTTATTCATTTTACATTTCCTGTTGTCGCTTTAGATTCCAGCTTTTATCCTGTAAAGTAAATATTATCTTTAGCGTAGAAATAAAAGCATCAATGAAACTATTAACCCACATCATAACCTCCATCAGCTTATTAATTTCCCCGGTTGCTTTTGCGCAAACCCTAAAAGACACTATCTGCATTCTACAGTTAAATGATGTGTACGAAATAGGCCCTCTCAACCAGGGACGGCAGGGCGGCATGGCGAGGGTAGCCACATTGGTAAAACAACACGAAAGCCGCTACCAGACCTTTGTGGTGCTGGCTGGTGATTTTGTTAGTCCTTCTGTAATTGGCACTACCAAAATAAATAACCAGCGGGTAAACGGCCGACACATGGTTGACATGATGAATAAAGCGGGCGTAGACCTGGTGACCTTTGGAAACCATGAATTTGATATCCCGGAAAACGACCTGCAACAACGCATCAACGAATCGGAGTTCGCCTGGTTGAGCAGTGATGTAATGCATCAATATGCGGATGGCAGCACATCCCCTTTTTATAAAATAAAACCGGATTCGGTTGCCATTCCCCGTTCCTTCTTACTGGGATCGGCGCATGGGGAGTTTAACATTGGAATAGTAAGCGCTACCCTTCACAGCAATCCACAGCCATGGGTAGCATACACCAATTACCTGAAAACGATGAAGCAGGCCTGTAAGCAGGTAAAGCGAAAGGCCGATGTTATTATAGGACTCACCCACTTAAGCCTGGCCGAAGATGAAACCGTATTGCGCAAAATGAAACGCATCGCCCTCATCATGGGCGGGCATGAACACCAGCACAATTATGTAACCATCCGTAAAGCTGCCATTGCCAAGGCGGATGCCAATGCTAAAACCATGTACCGGCACCTGGTATTCAGGGATGGAAAACGAGGAAGGATCAAAATCATTTCGGAACTGATCAATGTAGACAGCACCGTGTTACCCAACCCGGTAGTGGCTGCCGCCGTAAAAGTATGGGAAGACAATGCCTATGCCTCTTTCCGTAAAATCGGGCTTGAACCGGATGCCGTGGTGTACAAAACCAGCGAGCCATTGGATGGCACCGAAGCCAATATACGATACCGCCAAACCAACCTGGGTAATTTGATTGCCGCCTCAATGATGGCTGCCTCGCCGGCAGCGGATGCGGCGGTATTTAATAGTGGCTCAATCCGGATAGACGATATGATTGATGGTGTAGTAACGCAATTAGATATCATACGCACATTGCCCTTTGGCGGCAAGCTATGCGAAGTAGTGCTGAGCGGTACCCTGCTGAAACAAATGCTTGAAAAAAGCGATCAGATCAAAAGCCTGGGTGGCTACCTGCAGGTAAGTACCAACATACGGAATGATGGCGGCAACTGGCTATTGAAAAATGCCGTTATTGATCCATCAAAAACCTATACCATCGTGTCGCCGGAATTTTTATTAGGCGGTACCGAAAAGGGATTGGAATTTTTGAAAGAGGGTAACCAGGAGATTAAAACCATCCGCCGATTTGACCAACCGGGAGATGTGAGGGCAGACCTGCGGCTGGCCGTGGTGAAGTATTTGAGCGGGCTGAGGTAGTGATGTAAAGATTAGCGGCTTGATTGAAGTACTCTGATATTCCATCTTGTAAGACGGAGACCGTCAGACAAGATGGAACCCCTGTATGACGGTCTCTGTAAGCCCGGCATGCAAAAAGGTGTTTTGTATTTGTGATTATTATTTGTGTTGGTTATTCAATAAAGCCCCTATCCTGAATACCCGCAACGAATCATTATTAACCGCAGCCAGTACTATTTTTTGTCCATTTGACAAACGAAGCAGCGACATATCTTTTACATCGCCATTCAAAATAAAACCACTTTCAACGGGTGGTATCGAAGTGAAGGATTTATTTTTGCCGCCCTTCAGAAAACAACCATAGGATGCATCATATCTGCCGGTCATTACTTCAGTTTGGTATTCATTGCCTGCCAGTAAGAGGTCTTTCAATCCATCATTATCCAGGTCATCGCAGATGATGGCATTTACGGGTGCAAACTGCGCTTGTACCGGCAAGGGCTGTTTGATAAATTTCCCGTTACCCATATTCTCCAGGTAACAACTTCTTGTTTCATCACAATACAGCTCGGGTATCTTATCCTTCGCCTTCCCTTTAAAAATTTCATTAAAGGCTGCATGGGAATAATCTTCGTGCAACAGAAATTGCTTTTTGATGGAAGGCACCTGGTCGGCCAGGCGGCTCCTGCCGATCGCCGGGTAAGAATGCTTCCTGCCATCCGCACCTTTTATATAATAGAAAAAAACGGGATCGATGCTTCCGTTACCATCCAGGTCGGTAGCGTATAGTTGCATGGGTTCTACAGCACTTACCCGGTATTCACAATTCAATCCCAGGTTACCTGCTACCAGGTCAATATCGCCATCATTGTCCATATCGGTTGCAATTAAACTGCGCCACATGCCATTCATTTGGATGAGCCCGGTTGCTGCGGTGGCATCAACTAAATAGCCGCGGTAATTCTTAAAAAATTGTACCGGCATCCATTCGCCGGCAATGATTAGATCGGTTTGTTTGTCGTTATCAAAATCGGCCCACACTGCTGAAGTAATCATCCCTGCTTTTTGCAAAGCAGGACAAACTTCCGCGGTAACATCAGTAAAAACACCGTTGTTGTTTTGTAATAAAAAACTTCGTGGAGACAAAGGATATTTTTTTGACACCCGGCTGCCGATGAATAAATCCAAATCCCCATCACCGTCATAATCACCGGCACTTACACAACCAGCAATAGTTTTTACTGCACCAGGGATCGCATTTTTCTGCAGGCTGAAATTACCTTTTCCGTCATTGATATACAAACGGGGTTTATAATAATCTGCATTTTCTTCGTACTGCATATCACCACCCGTAACAAGCAGATCATCATCTCCATCTTTATCCGCATCAAATAAAATACAATCCATGTCTTCCTCAAACTTGATGCTGTCCGTAAGATTTTTTGATCGGAATGTTTGTCCCGGTTGCTGCTTGAAAATTTTACCGGAAGAATTAAATCCGCCGCCAACGAAAAAATCAGTTGCACCATCATTGTTAATATTACCGGTGGTAATAAAGGGCCCCAACTGCGAATATTTTTGAGGGAGCAATCGCTGCAGGGTATAATCATTGAAGGGATTTTCCTGGTGCCTGTATAAGATGCCGGTAGTCGATGTAATGTCCGAAAAAAGCAGTGACGGTTGGGGATTTTCAACTGGTAGATTTATTCCGGCATCTTTCCATGAAAGTACCAGCGTAGTATCGGCTACAATATTTTTTAGCAACTGCTTTTTGCCATCGGGCCACACAATCACCAGTGAATCCGCCTGGGCATTTTTTCCCATTCCAAAAACCAACTGCTGATCTACAGATGAAAAATAACCTCTCACCGGGTTTTGCTCCTGCAACTGGGCCTTGCCGTTATTGTACAGCAACAGTTTTGAACCAAAGCCATCTGGGTTCAGACTATCTCCTTTCAACTGAAGACTTAAAAAATGTGCTGTGGCTGGTTTGTTTTTTTGAATGGTATTGTTGATAAATACAAATGCTTCCTTACTGATATTATTTACCACCAGATCCAGATCGCCATCATTGTCCAGGTCGGTATAGGCTGCTCCATTTGACATGGAAGGCTCATTGATTCCGCCAATCTCCGAGTGATCAGCAAAAGTGAGATCATGCTGATTGATGTATAAATAATTCGGAAGATTCACATGCCTGAGCGAAGCCAGTTTTTTCCGGATGGCCTTTTCCTGTTCTTCCCGGACGCGGGTGCTGTTGAAAATATTATTGCTGAATTCCAGGAAATCGGCATTGATAAAATCTCTTCCTATGCCATTGGTTACATGAATATCCTTCCAACCATCGTTATCAAAATCCGCCAGCAGCACACTCCAGCTCCAGTCGGTTGCCTGTATACCAGCAAGTTGTCCTATCTCACTAAAAAAAGGAATGCTGGTATCTCCGTGCCAACGGCTACCGTTATTTAACTGCAGCATGTTTCGCATAAATTCCGGCTCATAGCCCATGGAACGCTCTGCCTCATATCGTTCATAATTCATAAAGGAGAAGGAGGTCTTCTTCCGTTCATTGTATTCGGGCAGCATGTCCAGTGTAAGGATATCGGGCAACGCATCATTATTGATATCACCGGCATCAGCGCCCATGCTTGAATAACTTTGGTGCCGAATCGCCTCAACAATACCATTGGAAAAAGTGCCGTTATGGTTATTCAGCCATAGTTCATCGTTGGAAATAAAATCATTGGCCACATAAACATCCGGCCACCCGTCGTTGTTGAAATCACTGATCGTTAGTCCCAGCCCATAGCCATCTTCCTTAATACCGGCTTGCATGGATACATCCGAAAAAACAGGGTGCCCTGCATGAGCGCTGTCGCCATCATTCCGGTAGAGTTTATCATTGGCCGGAGAATGGCCACTTCGGTCGCGGGGGAAAATGGTATTTGTGTTTGCTGAACTCAATAAATAATTGGCCAGGTACATATCCAGGTCGCCATCCTTATCATAATCAAAAAATGCGGCCTGCGTGGAATACCCGGTATCAGCTAATCTGTATGTGGCGGCGGCTTCTTTGAAACTAAGATTGTGCTGGTTAATGAATAACAAATTTTTTGCCCGGTGCAACAGGTCCTTTCCAAACACGCACACATAGATATCATCGTAACCATCATGATTGATATCCACAATGCTTACACCGGTACACCAAACATCCGTACCAATGCCGGCCTTATCCGTTATGTCTTCAAACTGGTTATTTCCTTTGTTGATGTACAAGCGGCTGCTTACCTGGTTACCCGTAAAAAAAATATCCTTTAATCCGTCATTGTTGAAATCGCCAATCCCTACCCCGCCACCCATGTAGCCAAATTCATTGATGAAGGAATGGGAGGAGTCGCTGTCGTGAATATCGTTGCTAAAAGAAATACCTGATTCATCAGCACTGAGCTGTGTGAATAATTTGTCTGTTTGCTTATTGCTACAAGAAGCCAACAAAATAATAACGCCATATAAAACAACAAAAGAACAATAGGCGATTCTCTTTTTCATGCGGATTGCAAGTTATACTTTTAAATAATTTATTTTTTGTCAGTATTGACATTGAGATGGTGGTTCTTTAATTGTGTTTTGCACAAAGAGCATTCACCTTCTCCCCTGCATCGGACTATTGCCATTCATTATCCTACCACCTTGATATGAAATTTATAGGAAAATATTTTATTTGGTATATGCAACAGCTTGCAGGGAATGATGTTTTTCTTTAGCCACTTTCTATACCCGATGCCGCCGACGAGGAATGTCATTTAGCTAAGTCAGCCAATTGAATTGCACCGTCCGCAACGGCAGACTTAATAAATTGCCGGTAGATTTAAATCATCCTCTACTAAAAATTCTTTGTATCAGGTTCTACCGATATTACGTTCTCTACCGATATCACGTTCCTACCGATATCACGTTCCTACCGATATCACGTTCCTACCGATATCACGTTCCTACGGAACTTTAAATAAATTAAAATTGTATCCCTACCGATATCACGTTCCTACCGATATCACGTTTCTACGGAACTTTAAATAAATTAAAATTGTATCTCTACCAATATCACGTTCCTACCAATATCACGTTCCTACGGAACTTTAAATAAATTAAAATTGTATCTCTACCAATATCACGTTCCTACCAATATCACGTTCCTACGGAACTTTAACCCACATTGCAGGTCAAAATTCTTTAAATGTTAAAGTTGCGCCTTTGATTTGTTAAAATATCCTTTTATTAAAAAATATTAAATTTGTAAGTGATTGGAAATCAGGTGGGGCATTTTTGAAAGTACCTTGTAGTCCCCCCAGCCGGTCTAGTTTGGTAAGTTTTGTAGGGTCAACTTTGTGGCAATGTTTATTAAGGTAATTCATAAGGTTGTAAAAAGTACGGGCGAACGGGTAGGGAGTTACCGCCTGTGCGAAAGCTATCGGTTTGACGGTACCATCAAACATACCACCATTCTTCACCTTGGCAGATTAGGAGAGTTACCTGATATTGAACAAAAAAGAGCCCTTGCCATCCGGCTAAACGAGCTTGTAAAAGAAAGTTACACTGGTATCAAAAGTTTATTTGAACCTGAAGCGGCTGTAGAGCAGTTAGCTACCTTTTTTTTCGGCCAAATAAAAGAAAAACAACGCCTGGATATCACTAACGGCAAAGATTATCAGCGCATAGATACTGATAGTATAAAACATAAAGAAGTTAAGGAGATAGGAACAGAATGGCTTTGTCTCCAGGCCATCAATCAATTAGGTATTGGTGATTTTTTGCAGCAGGCAGGTTGGTCGGCACAACAAATACAGTTAGCCCTCACCCACATCATCAGCAGGGCAACCTATCCTGCTTCGGAACTTCGTACCTGTGATTGGATACAACAAAATTCTGCTGTATGCGAACTTACAGATTATCCACTTGAAAAAATAACCAAAGACAAATTGTATGAAGTAAGCAAAGCGTTGTACAGTGTAAAAGAAGTTTTAGAAAAACATCTGAGTAAATGCACCAACGAGCTGTTTGACCTGGATGATAAAATAATTATTTACGACCTTACCAATACCTATTTTGAAGGCAGTATGCGCAGCAGCAAGCTGGCAAAGTTTGGACGCAGTAAAGAAAAGCGCAGTGATGCAAAACTAATCGTGCTGGCAGTAGTGGTAAATATCGAAGGCTTTTTAAAATATTCCCAAATATTTGAAGGCAACACGGCAGACTGCAACACTGTACAAAATATAATTGACGAACTATCTGTCAGAACATCTTCAACCGAAAAACACCCCATAGTGGTGTTGGATGCAGGCATTGCTACCGAAGATAATTTAACCTTATTGAAGAAGAATGGTTTTGATTATATGTGTGTATCAAGGTCGGGCATGAAAAATTACAGCATAGATGTTGCTCAAAAACCAATTGTAATAAAAGATAAAAAGGACCAGCCTGTTACTTTGTTAAAAGCAATAATGCCCAACAGTACAGACAATTGGTTACAGGTGCATAGCGAGGCAAAAGCCATGAAAGAATCTGGCATGAACAGCAGGTTTAGCCAGGCTTTTGAACAAGGGTTAACACAGATAAAGGAAAGCAATGGTAAAAAAAGAGGCGTAAAAAAACAAGCAAAAGTATGGGAACGAATAGGACGGCTAAAAGCCAGGTATCCCAGTATCCATAAGCATTACGAAATTGTAACCGAAACAGATAAGGCTGGCATCGTTACATCCATCAATTGGAAACAAAAGACGATAGAAAATAAAGAAGGCTTTTATCTGTTACGCACCACCCTTGATGAAAAAGACGAAACAGTGCAATGGAACATCTACAATACCATCCGGGAAGTAGAGGCTACTTTCAGGGTGCTAAAAACAGATTTAGACTTACGTCCCATTTATCATAAAACCGATGAGGCTTCCATGGCGCACTTGCATTTAGGTTTGTTGGCTTACTGGGTGGTAAACACCATCCGGCATCAGTTAAAGCAAAAAGGAATCAACACCCAATGGAAGGATATTGTACGTACGATGAATACTCAAAAACTGGTAACTACAAACCTCACCAATGAATTTGACCAACCCATCATTATTCGCCAATGCAGCGAACCAACTGAAGCCGTTGCTAAAATTTATGAAGCACTAAAATACAAGCACAAACCATTTACCCGCAGAAAAGCTGTAGTCCCCCCGCCGAAACTCAAAAAAGATGAAAATCAAGCCCGGTGCGTATTTATGGATGGATAACTGCAATGTGGGTTAAGGAAATATCGAATATTGGTTTTAAAACCTAACTCCATACAATGTCTTGCAATAAACAAGATTGGAAAAGCAAGTAAGTCAATGTGATTTCCTGATTGATAAACTTTTTCCATTAATGCTTCAAAGGCTCTCTCATAACTTCCAAAATAACTTGCAAAAGTTAAGTGTGTAAATTCCGGCCATGTTGACCCACCCTTCCGGGATGTTGAC
>JBBQTL010000017.1:0-43767 GCA_038213285.1 Chitinophagales bacterium | reverse complement strand
GGCTGGGAAGCCTGCCATTGCTGCACCAGCCCGGTGAAAAATTTACGTATGGTTTAAATGTGGATGTGCTTGGCTACCTGGTAGAAGTAGTTTCAGGAATGTCGTTGGATGATTTTTTGCACCGCCGGATATTTGCACAGTTGGGGATGAAGGATACCTATTTTTATGTGCCCGGGGAAAAGCAACACAGGCTGGTAAATGTTTATCTATTTGATGAAGATGGCAAGCTGGAAAAAGCGCCCGGTTACTTTACAGCTCATGGTGAAAAAATGATGGATTATCCAAAAGCGAAGGGCACCTATTTTTCTGGTGGTGCTGGATTGTCTTCTACGATATTGGACTATGCCATTTTTTTGCAAATGTTGTTAAATGACGGAATCTACAACGGTAAAAGATTGTTAAGTCGCAATACCGTTCGCATGATGACGATGAACCAAATTGGAAATCTAAGTGTAGGAAGCGGACCTTATAAATTTGGCTTAGGCTTCCAGGTTGTTCCGGAAAATGCAAGTGGTATTCTGCCCGTACGGACTGGTACTTTTTCCTGGGGTGGTTTTTTTGCAACTACCTATTGGGTAGATCCGGTTGAGAAAATAGTCGGTTTACTTTACAAACAACTCCCGGAAGATGCACATGAATATGAATTAGCCGATAAGTTTAAAGTAATGGTTTACTCCGCTATAAAAGATTGAAAAGAAATCCTTTTTGTTGAAAAACAGTCGTTTTTTTGACAACACAATTGGTTGGCTCAAGTTAGCTATTCAATCACTCAATGATCAAAAAATAAAAATGAAACTAATAAGTATTTTATTATGCTGCTGCCTGGTACAGTCTTGTGCTAAAAAGAACGAAGTGGTTATTGTTCATGGCAATTTGGTAATGAGATTTGATGCTGCCATGCACAGTATGGTGCTGTCAGAAGATACAGCAGGCAGGCCTTTAATGCTTGAACCGGTGGTATCAGAATATATCGATACAAAAACATTTTCTGCTAAAGATTTTGAGCTTATGTCTGTTGTTACCACTGATCTAAAAGACGAGGTAGGAAAAGGCAAAAGATGGATGTTGAAAGGAACCTATACTAAAGACGGATACTCTCTTGAAAAACAAATAGCGATAAAGTTGTATGACAATTTCCCCGGTTTGGCAACCATGAAAGTAGGGTACTACAACCGGTCGTCAAAAACAATGGATGTTACACGGTGGGTTAACAATGCCTACTCCATTTTGTCACAAGGTGATACCGCTTTATTTTGGTCATTCCAGGGCGAGTCCACCAAAGAAAGAAGGGATTGGATTTTACCATTGTCACCCGGCTTTAGTCAAAAGAATTTTATGGGCATGAATAATTCCGATTATGGCGGCGGCATTCCTGTTACCGATGTCTGGCGCCACGATCAGGGAATTGCAGTTGGTCATATTGAGCTAATTCCTAAAATGGTTTCGTTACCAGTTTCGATCGAACGATATCAGACTTCTGTAAATATTGGGATACAGATGGAGTACCCGAAGCCCCTTGAACTCAGGCAAAATGATTCGTTGGCTACTGCTGAAACATTTGTTACAGTTCACCCAGGTGATTGCTTCAACCCGTTAAAAAAATACGGAGAATTATTGCGTGCCAAAAGATTAGTCTTTGCATTGCCGGAACCAGCGGCTTATGAATCATCCTGGTGTGCCTGGGGTTATATGCGTGACGTAACGCTGAATGAAATTATTGGAACACTTCCTAAAGTGAAAGAATTAGGTATAAGCTGGGTCACCATCGATGACGGGTTTCAGCAAGCTGAAGGTGACTGGCATGTGAATAAAAAGAAATTTCCCGGAGGCGATGCTCAAATGAAAGCACTCGTTGATAAAATACATTCCTATGGATTAAAAGCTATGCTTTGGTGGGCTCCGCTAGCGGCAGATCCGGATAGCAAACTATTGAGTGATCATCCGGATTTGCGCTTGTTGGATGAGGATAGTTTCCCCGGGAATATTTCCTGGTGGAATGCGTATTATATGTCTCCTGCCTATGGCAAAACAATTGCGCATACAAAAGAAATGGTTGACCTGTTTATTAACCAGTGGGGTTTTGATGGTTTAAAAATGGACGGTGGTTTTATAAATGCGGTGCCTGCTGATTATAATTCGTTGCATCATCTTAAATATCCTGAACAATCTTACGAAAAACTGCCAGCGTTTTTTGATACAATTTACCAGACAGCCAGGCAGATCAATCCCAAAGCAGTGATACAAAACTGTCCTTGTGGAGCCTGCATGTCAATTTACAATATGCCATCTATGAATTTGTCAGTAGCTTCTGATCCGCTCAATAGCTGGCAGGTACGTTTGAAGGGCAAAACTTACAAAGCACTGCTGGGAACAACGGCTTATTTTGGTGATCATGTTGAGCTAAGCGATGGTGGTAATGATTTTGCTACTTCCTTTGGAATTGGCGCTGTGCTGGGTACCAAATTTACCTGGCCAAAAGAAAATCCAACAGTTACAGAAAATAACCTGTTGACACCCGAAAGGGAAAAGGTTTGGAAGAAATGGTTCAGTCTCTATAACGCAAAAATGCTATCCAAAGAAACCTACCTCGGAGGGCTTTATGATATTGGTTATGACAAACCTGAAACGCATCTTATTCAAAAAGGAGATACGCTGCATTATGCATTCTACAATAAGGAATGGAAAGGTAAAATAGCGCTCAGGGGGCTCACAAAAAAGTTATACAGGGTACATGATTATGTGAATGACATTGACCTGGGAAATGTTAAGGGTCCGAGTGCATTGCTCTCTGTAAATTTTAAAGGAAGTTTATTGATAGAAGTTTATCCGGTAAAATAAATTGATTAAAAGAAGAGTTGTCAATCGACACGTATAAGCGAATTTTTTTATCATCTGTGATGGTCCGAAGTGATTTTAAAACCTAAATTATCCAACCTGAAAATGAGCATACATTTGAAAGCCACCTATTAAAGTGCAATTAGTTTTACAACAAATTTTTAAAAAGCGTTTGCAGAAAACCGCTCACAATATGTTGGTTAATCATTGGAGTTTAAATTAGCCATTTTAATCAGAATTGCTGAACGCTGAACTAATCAGACAAAAGGAAAATACCAATCATTGCCAATACCATTCCTGCTATAAGCACCGGGTTAGGAAAAATGCCATAAAGAACCAATGAGATAACAATGGTGATTAAAGGCGAAAGACCTGTCATGGGCACCACAATAATCGCTTTGCCATATCGCAATGCATACACCAGCGTTAAAGCACCCACTGCATTTAAAACATGAATCATACTGGCGAGGTAGGGCCCTTTAAATCCCCAGTTAATTTTTGTTGAAAAATCAGTCATCATTAATGCAACTGGTATCAGCATAACGCCCGTAATCATCATATAGAAAAAGATACTTTCTGCTTTCATGCTATTGTTAGAAAATTTCATGACATAGGCTTGCAGTCCCCAAAGGATGAATACTATAATGGATAATAAAAGCCAGGTGCTTCCTGTGGACTGGGTTGCCCCTGCAGGCTGGTAAGAAAGTAGTAGAATCGCAACCAATGCAACGATGATACCAATCCAGTGTTTTCTGGATGCTTTTTCTTTTAGTAAAAGCATCGATAACGCAATGGTCAGAATAGGGAAAAGTGATATCAATGGAAATACAATGTATGCAGGGCCTTGCCTTAGTGCCTGAAAAAGTAACAATTGGCCACCGGCACCTAGCAATCCCACCAATGAGCCCAGTAAAATAGAACGGGTATCATATTCCAGTTTCCACTTAATAAGATAGAGTGCAGCCAACGAGCAGGGTATCATCATTACCGCCCATACAACGTAACCCAAGGTAGCCGGGAATCCGGCTTTTTCCGGTAGTTCAATAAATGCACCCCAAATACCCCAGAAGATGGTGGTAATGGTGGCGTACAGCAGCCAGTTATTTCTCTTCATAAGCTAAATAATAATGAAACGAAAGTAACAATATTTATTTAATCTTATTTTAAATTTATATTTGGCTGTCTGAAAATAAAAAAATAGTTATGCAATGATCACTTCCACTCCTGAATCCTGTAATCTTTTTTTATCTTCAGGAGAGATGTTGGCATCTGTAATTACTTTGTCAATCTGGTTAATATTACAAATGAATGCAAGGCTGCGTTTTTTAAATTTACTGGAATCTACCAATACAATTACCTCCTTGGATATTTCAATCATGATTTCATTTAGCCGGGCTTCTTCAACATTGGGAGTAAAGATACCCTGCTTCGTATCGAATCCATCTACGCCTAAAAATACCTTATCAACATTGAAATTGCGAAGACTTTTTTCGGCCAGTGGCCCTACCAATGACAGTGAATTTTTGCGTAGGTAACCGCCCGGAATAATCATGTTGATATTAGGACTGCTACCCAACAGGTTGGCAATATTAAGAGCATTAGTGATCACTGTAAGGTCATTTAAGATCGGCAGGTGTCTTACCAATTCAGCTGTAGTAGAGCCGGAGTCGATAATGATGGTATCTGACTCAAGTATAAGCTGGGCGGCTCTTTTGCCTATGCTGTTCTTGTCCTTGAAATTAATTTTTGATTTATCCGTCAGGCGTTGGTCTATGGCAACGCCTGTCTCAAATTTCAAAGCCCCGCCTCTTGCACGGATGAGCGCATTTTTTTGTTCCAACTGATCGAGGTCATTGCGGATAGTTACTTCGCTCACCTTGAATTTTTTGCTTAGATCGTTCACCATTACTTTTCCTTTTTCTGAAAGTATAGTGAGTATTTCCTTGCGTCGGCCTACCGTACTGTCTGTTTTTTTTGCCATTTTAAAATTTTACGATTGTAAAGGTAATGTAAGTTAAATTCTTTGCTTTTCATTTTTTATCAGGTACAAATCTTCTAAACAAACTACTGCGTTTGCAATAATAAAAGAGAAGTTATTAATGCCAGGCAGCGCTTAATACTCCACATTACATAGTAAAAGCAGTCGTTTGTTATTAAAAAAATCATTGCCGCTGGTATTTTTTTTTGTTTATTAAAAATTATTTATTAGGTTTACAAAAGAAAGGAAACGAAATTAAAAAATGGTTTTTAAATTCCGAAAACTTATTTAGTTTCAATTCAATGTTGGTATTTGCTATTACGAAAGATAATTTACTTATAAAACTTCCTATAAATGCTTGCATCTCTATCAACCGAAAGTACACACTGTGATAAAGTAATTTGGAACTCCTTTAAAAATGGAGACAAAGAAGCTTTTGCAACGCTTTATTACCGTTATTTTAAATTTCTCATACAAAAATGTTTCAGGTTCTGCAGCGATAAGAAACTGATAGAGGATTGCATCCACGACCTGTTTTTAGAAATATGGAGTAATAAAGTAAATCTGGTTACGCCTGACTCTGTGAAGGCTTACCTGCTATGTTCAACACAGCGAAAAGTGGTACGACAAATAAAGAAGAGCCGAAACTACACGCATGAGAATGGAGTAGCTCCTGAAAAGACAATGTGCTTTTCCATAGAAGATCAACTGATTTCAGACCAACACCTGCTGGACAGAAAAAGAGAAATCAGTCTTGCGTTGGAATCTCTCACAAAAAGACAACGGGAAGCAATTTGCCTGCGGTATTATGATGATTTGAGTTATATAGAAATAGCAATCAGAATGGCAATTAGCACTGATTCAGTGTATAACCTCGTTTCAAAGGCACTTGAGAATATTCAAAAAAGTGTACAAAGAGTACCCAAATTTCAAAATGACTTTTTAAATTAAAAAAGTAAAAAAAATAGCATGAAATATCTTGGCATCAATGCTGAAAATTTAACAGACCTGGGCGGTATTCACACTGCAGGTGAAATAGCACAACAACCAGAAATTTGGAAAAAAATTTGGTTGCAGGTTAAAGAAGATAAAGCTTCGGTCACTCAATTTTTAAACGAAGCACTTAGTCAATCAAAAAGAATAATCCTTACAGGTGCAGGTACAAGTGCTTTCATTGGCCTTTCGCTGCAACGGGTATTTCAGTTGGAAACGGGAATTCTTACAGAAGCCATTTCAACCACCGATATTGTATCGCACCCCAAAGATTATTTTCTTGAAAAAGTGCCTACATTATTGATTTCATTTGCAAGGTCGGGCAATAGTCCTGAGAGTGTAGCTGCTATTAAACTGGCAGATGAAATTTGTGATACCTGTTACCACCTGATCATTACCTGCAACGAAGGCGGAGAGCTTGCCAACTATACTACCCTGTCTCCAAAATTTGTAATTACCCTTCCTAAAGAATCAAATGATGTAAGTCTTGCCATGACGAGCAGTTATTCGGGAATGCTGCTGGCCGGTCTTTTACTGGCTAAAATAAAAGAACTGGAAATACATGAATCTAATGTAACAACAGTCATAAACTATGCACAGCACTTCATATTACAGCATGCGGATGAATTCCGCAAAATCGCAGAACTGAATTTTAAAAGAGTCGTTTTTTTGGGCGCAGGATCTTTTTATGGTACGGCTACAGAAGCTGCCCTCAAAGTGCAGGAACTGACAAATGGAGAAGTGATCGCTAAAAACGATTCTTTCCTGGGATTCCGGCACGGCCCCAAAGCGGTCGTAAACGAAAGTACACTGCTGGTATATTTTCTTTCGTCTAGTGATGAATATGCTTTAAGGTACGAATTGGATTTGATCAACTCCATGAAAAAAGGCACCTCTTCTATGTTGGAAATAGGCATCTCCGAAACTGCTGTGAGTGATTTAAATCTTGCTTTTATGTTTCACTTCTCTGAAAATGGGAAAAAACTGGATGATGATTTTTTACCACTATGCTACATCTTGCCGGCTCAGCTACTCGGCTTTTATAAGTCCATTCAGTTGGGCCTTCATCCCGATTCTCCATCCGTTAACAATGATATCTCAAGAGTTGTAGAAGGGGTTCAAATTTATTCAATCTAATTAACATATTTTTTATGAATAACTTAATTCGAGAAAGAGCATTGCAACAAAATATTTCTCCCATAGAATATTTTTTACAGCAAATTAATGCAGAAACACAAGAGTCGGGAATACACCATACCATTTTTGCAGCTTGTCCCAATTCTTTATCCGTAATAAAAGCAGCGCTAAGATCTGCCAAACGCAATAATGCACCCATAAAATTTGCTGCAACTTTAAACCAGGTTGATTCGGATGGTGGCTATACAGGACTTACCCAATACCAGTTTGTAAACCTCATCCGGTTAGAAGCCCAGGCGATTAATTATACAGGCTTTTTTATGATAGCGATCGATCATGGTGGTCCATGGTTAAAAGATTTGCACACACGGGAAAACTGGAGCTATGATAAAACCATGGCAGCCGTAAAAAAATCCTTTGAAGCCGCCATCGAAGCAGGTTTCGATCTGATTCATGTGGATCCAACCATTGATATCACCTTGAAGCAGGGAGAAACAATTGACATTGACACAGTGGCCGCCCGAACTATTGACTTAATTGTACATACCGAAAAATTTAGGCGGGGTAATAATTATCCACGCATTGCCTATGAAGTAGGAACAGAGGAAGTTCATGGTGGTTTAGCAGACATGAAGGTTTTTACCCGCTTCCTTGATTTATTAAAAGATGGCTTGCGTCAAAATAATTTAGAAGATGTATGGTCTTGTTTTGTGGTGGGCAAAGTAGGTACAGATCTGCATACTTCCACCTTTGATATAGCCGTGGCCAAATCACTTACAGAAACGGTTGCCCGATACGGCAGTTTAATCAAAGGGCACTATTCTGATAATGTGACCAATCCTGAAGATTATCCCCTGACTGGAATGGGGGCTGCAAATGTAGGTCCCGAATTTACCGAATTGGAATACGATGGCGTGATTGAATTGTGTGGGATGGAAGAGCGTTTTCTGACACAAAACAGAATAGCAAAATCCTCCGGGCTTAAGGCTATTCTGTGGCAGTCCGTTATACAATCTGGCAGATGGAAAAAATGGTTGCAAGATTCCGAATCATCCGCCGACTTTTATGCCAATAGCCCTGAAAGGCAGACCTGGCTGGTGAAAACAGGCTGTCGATATATTTGGGAGAATGCAGAGGTACTAGCCGTTCGAAATAAATTATATAAAAATCTGGAACAAAACGGTATCGATGCAGAAGGTATTTTACTGGCACGTATTGAGAAGGCAATGGATAAATATTTCCGAAAATTCAATCTGGTTGATCTGCAGGATTTAGTGATAAAGGAAGACGTAATTGAGTTGGTTTATTAAATAAATTATTAACTAAATCATGCAAACGAAAATGACCAAACGATACGATGTGATAGTGGTGGGCGAACTCAATGTAGACCTTATTCTTAACCAGGTTGAAAAGTTTCCGGTGGTTGGTAAGGAAGTATTGGCCAGTCAAATGACATTGACATTGGGCAGCAGTTCGGCAATATTTGCCAGTAATTTAAATACCCTTGGCTCCCCGGTTACCTATATTGGTAAATTAGGGCAAGATAATTTTGGAGACCATATCGTGAATGCACTGCGTGGCAAAGGTGTAGATACCGGCAACATTATTTTTTCGATAAGTGAAGCTACAGGAGCAAGCATCATTCTCAATTTTATGGAAGACCGTGCCATGGTTACCTATCCGGGCGCAATGAGCAATCTTACGATCCACGATATTACAGACGAAGCCTTGCTGAGTGCAAAGCACTTGCATGTTAGTTCGGTGTTTTTGCAACTGGGGTTAAAGCCTGATCTTGTCCAACTCTTTAAAAGAGCAAAGGATCTTGGATTAACCACTTCGATGGACCCGCAGTGGGATCCTGCAGAAGTATGGGATCTTCCTTTATCGGAGTTGCTACCGTACGTAGACGTTTTTATGCCCAACGGTACTGAATTAAAAGCACTTACCAAGACCTATGATCTGGATACTGCGATTCAGTCTATCAATAAATTGGGGAATATCATTGTGATCAAAGATGGCAATAAGGGCGCTTATCTATGCGAAGGCGAAACGGTGGTTTACCAGCCTGCTTTCCTGAATACAAAGGTAGTAGATAGCATAGGTGCCGGAGACAGTTTTGATGCCGGATTCATCCATTGTTTTGTGCAAGGGCAACCAGGCAAAGCATGCCTTGAATTTGGCGCAGTCATGGGAGCTGTTAATACTACCAGAAGTGGCGGCACCGGGGCGTTTGAAAAAGTAGCCCTTGTAAAAGAAATCGCTCAATCATCATTTAATTATACTTTTTAATGTTACTTCAAAATAAACTACAGCAGTTAAGTGCAACCGGCAAAGCATTGCTTGCTACCAATTTTTATAATTTTGAAACACTCAGTGGTATTTTGCAGGCTGCTAAAGCAACCAACCATCCCGTTATTCTACAACTTTCTGAAAGTTCGATTCAATACTTAGGTTTAGGTGTAGCTACCGCAATGGCCCGTGCTGCCCTCAGTGGATACGGAGTAGAAGGTTGGCTTCATCTTGACCATGGAAGCTCAGTAGAAATTGCTCAACGTTGCCTGGATGCAGGCTTCGATTCGGTAATGATAGATGCCAGTGAAAAACCCTTGGATGAAAACATTCGCATCACATCGCAGGTAGTTAAAATTGCTGCCAGTTACAACGCCAATGTTGAAGCGGAACTTGGTTACATTGCTAAGCTGGGGCAAGCGCAGTTAGTGAGCCAATATACCCAACCCGGCGAAGCAAAAGCTTTTGTGGAAGCCACCGGTATCAATGCACTGGCCATTGCAGTTGGTACTGCCCATGGGTTTTATAAAGAGACGCCCCAATTGCAACTGGAATTAATTGCCCAAATTCACGACGCAACCCCGGCAGCACTTGTTTTGCACGGCGGTTCTGGTATTCCTTCAAATCAATTGCGCTCGGCAATCGCATGTGGGATATCAAAAATTAATCTTGCCACAGAAACAAAAAATATTTTCATGAAAACGCTACAGCAAATTTTATCCCAAACGGATGAAATAGATCTGAGAAAAGTTTTTCCGGTTGCAACAGATTCTGTCATACAATTAATTAGTGAAAAATTAGGGGTCGTTTCTCCGGATTAAAATAAAACACATGTCAAAAAATAAATCATTGATAACCCTAACGCTGATGTTTGTAATGGTTAATTCCATTGCTTACAGCCAGCGTCCGGACAGCTTGTTATTAAAAAATTACAGGCCCAAATCCATTTTCAAAATTCCAATTACCCAAATTAAAAAGGCTAAGTTTCCAGTCATTGATATGCATTCACATCCGTATGGGGGCTCAACTGAAAAAATTGCCGAATGGGTAAAAATGATGGATCGTTATGGGATAGAAAAAACGATTATTCTAACCCAATCAACCGGCGCTCAATTCGACTCCATTTATGCCTTATATTCAAAATATCAAAATCGTTTTGATGTGTGGTGTGGGTTTGACTATACCGGTTACAATGAGCCTGGCTGGGCTGAGGCAGGGTTAAAAGAATTGGAACGCTGCTATCGGGTGGGTGCCAGGGGCGTGGGCGAGTTGGGAGATAAGGGACTGGGAGAAACCTATTCTGAACCAACGCCGGGATTGGGAATGCACATTGATGACCCCCGCCTGCAACCGCTGTTTAAAAAATGTGGAGAGCTTAAAATGCCGGTAAATATTCATGTAGCAGAATCAAAGTGGATGTATGAGCCAATGGACTCCACCAATGATGGTTTAATGAATGCTTATGAATGGAAAGTTGATATGACCAAACCTGGTATTTTAAATCATGCTAAATTGATCAACACGCTGGAAAATGCAGTGCGTCAGAATCCAAATACTACATTTATCGCATGTCATTTTGCAAATTGCGATTATGACTTAAGTATCCTGGGAAATCTACTCAATCAATATCCTAATCTATATGCGGATATTTCTGCCCGATATGCAGAAACCGCCCCGATACCACTTTACATGCGGGCATTTTACAAAAAATATCAAAACAGATTGTTGTTTGGAACGGATATGGAGTTTGAAGTAAGAATGTATGATACCGTATTCCGGCTGCTTCAAACATCCGACGAACATTTTTATGCCATTGATTTAACTGGTTATCACTGGCCCATGTATGGATTTGGATTGAGCGATGCAATCCTTAAAAAACTATATAAAACCAATGCCCTGAAAATACTAATGCTTTGATATTTTTAACTAAGTTGAAATGGGCAAAACTAAAAACTTACAAGATGAAGAATTGTTTCCTGCCGTTTTTAATGCTGTGTTTATATTCTTTTTCAGTGACAGCTCAAAGCAGTTTGATGCCAATGAAAAAAACGGTCGACACCAATTTTCAGCCGAAGCGCATCCTGGAAATTATGGATAGGGTGGCCACATGGCAAATGCAGGAGTTTGACAAAGGCCGAAATCGCTGGCCAAAATGGGACTGGACGAATGGTGCATTGTACACGGGCTTGGTGGAAGCGGGTAAACTTTCCAATGATGAAAAATATTTTCAGTTTTTGAAAAAAACAGGAAGAGCGTTGAATTGGAATACCGGTCCTCAGCGACTTTTTGGAGACGATTATTGTGTAGCACAAATGTATAGCCAGCTCTACGAGATTTTTAAACAGCCTGAAATGATCCAGCATTTTATTTTACAGGCAGATAGCATAGTTGCACTTCCACACAACGAATCGCTGCTTTGGGTAAATGATGTTCACCTGCGGGAATGGGCCTGGTGCGATGCACTCTTTATGGCACCACCGGCATTGGCATATCTATCTACGGCTACCGGTGATATGAAGTATCTGCAAACCGCTGATAAGCTCTGGTGGAAAACAACGGATTATTTATTTGATACCACCGAGCATTTATATTTTAGGGACAGTAAGTACTTCAATTCAAATGAAGCCAACGGAAAAAAAATGTTTTGGGCAAGAGGCAATGGATGGGTAATGGGTGGCTTGGTACGGATGCTCGAAAATATGCCTAAGGACTTTCCGGGCCGTACACGTTATGAAGATTTATTTCGGAAGATGGCCAAAAAAATTGCGTCTATTCAGCATGTAGATGGCACATGGCATACGGCATTACTTGATCCGGAAAGTTATGTTTCAAAGGAAACAAGTGGCACCGGTTTTTATGTTTATGCTTTTACCTGGGGTATACGCCATGGCCTCATTTCTTATGATGAATATTTTCCGGTTGTCAGCAAAGCATGGGATGCACTGGTAACTTCTGTGCATCCGGATGGCAAGTTAGGCTATGTACAGAAAATAGGAGAAAAGCCCGATGCTGTTGATTACAATAGCACGGAGGTATATGGCGTAGGGGCATTTTTGTTGTCAGGATCACAATTGTATCAACTGATGATGGAATGGAAATTAGGCAATGGGGCAATCAGGTTAACTATTACCGGAACTGCGTCATCAACAGATTTGTTGGAACTCAATTATGCAACTTTGGTAAATAAATTATCAAAGGAAACGCCAAAAAATAAAAAGGCACTTTCTTCTTCTGCAAAGCTTACTTCCTTTAATTTAAAAGATGGATTGACAGGGGTACAAATTCCATATCAAATAGAATATGATACAACGCATCGGCCATTTCGTGTATTGATACAGCCAGGTTTAGTTGCCGGCACTTCACATTATTTAAGTATTGAGCGAGGAAGGCCTGGTACAATAAATTCAAAAGTTTATGGCCGGCAGGTACCAGAACGTTTTGATGATTTTGCATGGGAGAACGATCGCATCGCTTTCAGGATGTATGGAAAGATACTCAAGAAGGAAGGGGACATTACCAGTGGGTTGGATGTATGGAGTAAAAGAACAGATAAGTTGGTGGTAGATAACTGGTATAAGAAAAATGACTATCACAAAGACAGTGGAGAAGGATTGGATTTTTATAAAGTGTCGCCTGGCCTCGGTTCAGGTGGTATAGCGCCGTATGCCAATGGAGCAGTTGTTAATGGTGGCAATTACACCAGCTATAAAATTTTACAAACTGGTCCGCTGCGTTTCCAGTTTCAGTTGGAATATAACGTACCCTGGAATGCAGGTGAGGCAACCAGTATTACCGAAATGAAAACGATTACACTGGATGCAGGAAGCCAACTTAATAAAATTGAAACACAGTATTTCTGGAGCGGAACAGATACGTTGGTTGCCGCTATTGGAGTCAATAAACGGATTGATCCGGGGCAATTGTACTTCGATGAATCTTCAGGTATTATCAGCTATTGGGAGCCACCATTTAACGACAACGGAACGATTGGCGTAGGCGTAATTTCACTAACTCCATACCAATTGTTAACAGACGCTGAAAACATTCTCGGGCTTGTTAAAATCAAAAAGGGAAAATCATTTATATACTATGCCGGTGCTACCTGGAACAAGGCAGGATATTATAAAACATCTGCCCAGTGGATTGATTATTTGCTACATTTAAAAAAGGGGGTGGGGCAAATAAAATGTTTGATCGAATAAAGGAACGATAAGATTTACCCGGCTTTTTTATTACTTCAGGTAATAAAATAAGATTGCATACCAAAAAATATCATTCCATTTTTTACATACAACCCGCCTTTTTAAATTGATTAGCCTCCCTCCAAATAAAATTATTTTTCCCAGACCATTTGCTTTTGCAATTGATGATATGGGATGGAATAATGGAAGCAGTATCTCCATCAATGGATCACCAGGCCCTTTCCGCTGTGGCTTAAAACGAACCTTTGATTTAAACGATTACAAATACATTGTTGCGGTAGGCAAAAAAGTAGGCGCAAGAATACTCGGCTTGTTTATTTTAAGTGAAATGGACAGGGGTAATGTGTTGGCAAAATACCCTACTACTACCCATCAGGGAATAGATTGGGATAACTCAAAACGGGTAAATACAGCACAGCTTGAAACCATGCAATTTGTAAGTAAAGAGTCAGCTCACCTTGAGTTTGGTTTACATGGCACAGGACATGAGTATTGGGATGGCAGCGGAATTCAAAAACGTGCTGAATGGTATAATATGGTTGACCGGCAGCCCTGGCCGGAATCTATTATGCGTGAGCATATCTCCGGCTTTAAAGAGATAATGGCACAATACCAACTTTCTCCCGAATACGGGCACTCTTTTCCCGAATCGTTTGTGGCCTGTGCTAACAGTTATTACTGGAATCCTGGGGGCAAATACAGCATTGGTAAATTGATGTCGGAAGCAGGGGTAAAATATGCAAATACAGATTTTACACAAATACCCGAACTGCTGCCTCCGCAAGAAATAAATGGTGGCGGTTTTGATAATGGTACGCATGTAATTAGCAGAATGTGTTGCGGTGTTTCCTGGTACGCACTTGATTGTTTGCCAACTGTACCCATTCTTAAACAGGCAAGTGACATTGCTGAAACCCATTGGCCAAATTGGTTAGCCCAGGATGATTTTATGCAGGAAGAAGTGACCCAGAAATGGATTGGCTATTACCAAAAAGTACAGCAGCTTGACAGCAGGTATATTGCAAAAAATACAGAACAATTGCATTCGCAATGGCTTTATAAAAAATACAGCATCATAACAGAAACAATTGCCGGCTACGTTGAAATTGATAACACCCAGATGCCGGAAGAGCCCTATCAATTTGATATGCTGGGAAACCTTGTACTTAAGATAAAACTTAAAGCAGGCGAACACCTTTCTGCCGCTACCATCAACAACGATTTGATCCCTGGTTATTTTGAAGAATTTGGATTCGCTTTTTTATACCTTCCCCGGCTGCAAAGAGAAAAGTATTTATTGCAATATACGATTGGTAGCTGTGTAATGCCATTGTACGTTCTTCATGATTGTACCAGTAATATTTATAGTTTGAAGCAGCAGGGAAATATGGTTGTTTTATCAGTAAAAATATATGGCAGGCAAACTATAAAAATTAAATGTGGAAAGCCGGCAAATGTAACTGTATCATCTTTAGCGTTGTCAATGCAGGCGGTAACCTTCAACAGTCAATCGGGCATGCTTTTTCTTTTGGTGGAGGCTTTAGATATGCAGGGAAACAAGGGCGAAATTCAAATAATGTATTAAAATTGTTTTTAGGATTTGTAAAAAATTGTAATACAGGTCAACCTTGTGTCAGCTTTTAGTTGGAAGATATTTTTTGTTGTATAACAATTTTTGAAAAGAAATTCTTTTAATTAATCATTTAAAGTAGGCAGGGCTTTTTTAGTTCAATCATTAAAGAAAACAGATGCAAATCAATCAATCATTTTTGTCAATCAGTAATCGTTTTTTGCTGATTTTCTTTTTATTGATCACAGGTGCTTTACCCTGCTTAACATCATCCGTACTAATTGGCCAGTCCATTAAAGAAAGCAACCTTGATGCTAAAAGCGGAGCATGGAATGCGGTAGGTGCAGGCGGCGGCGGAGCCATGTTTTATCCAACCATCAGTCCATTTAATAACAAGGTGGCTTTTGTAAGTTGTGATATGACGGGTTCCTTTGTAACCCTTAATGGTGGAGAGTCATGGCGGATGTTTAATCTTAGGGGGCCTGTTCATTATTATGTTTTTGATCCGCTGGATAGCAATACGGTCTATGCAAAATCCATCGGGTTGTTTAAGAGTATGGATAGGGGAAATACATGGCGCCTTGTTTACCCCCATCCTTCAGAAATAAAAGGAGTGGTATCAAAAGGAGATCATGCAGAGGAAAGAATTGTAACGGATGATAACTCTACCCGGGAGGTGTTGGCGTTTGCAATTGATCCTGCTAATTCCAGCAGATTATTTGCTGCTATTTCTATCAACAAATCAGTTGCTTTTTATTCATCATCTAATAGTGGTGGTAAATGGGTAAAGGAAATGGATTTGGATAATGCACCTCAAAAAATTTATGTTGATCCGGCGTCGCCAAAAAATAGCCGGTCCATTTATGTTGCAGGCACCAAGGGTATTATACAAAAGATAAATGGTGTCTGGAAAAGTTATCCAACACCCAAAGGTGTGAAGGGGATTACTGAATTTTCAGGAGGGTATGACGGGCAGCTTAAAAAAATAATAATCTATGCTATTTCCGGCAAGTCATACTTTAATAGCAAGGGAGATCAATCGGGCATTTACTTCACGGATAATGGTGGTAGAAGCTGGCAAAACAGGCAAGAAGGAATACGCCAATTTAGTACTGACTCTAATGCCATTCCGGAATGGAGAACCATCGCCACCAGTGCGTTACATCCCAAAGTGCTATATGTTTCTTATGCCGGCCTAAAAATAGCCAAGGATACCATGTGTATTGGTGTAGCAAAAAGTAGTGATTATGGCAAAACATGGCAACTTGTTTGGCAGGACCTTTTAACCAAAGCAGGGGGGATTTCATCGTCGAATTTTAGCAAAGATTGGCTCAATGACCGGTACGGTCCATCCTGGGGTGAAAACCCATTTTCTATTGGTGTGTCACCCACTAATCCTGGTATCTGTTTAACAACCGATTTTGGCCGTACGGTCAAAACCATAAATGGCGGTAAATCCTGGGAACAGGTATATTCCACTCAAAAAAATACCGGATGGAAATCAAGAGGACTTCAGGTAACTACTCCTTACGATGTGGTGTTTGATCCTTTTGACAGGAGTCATGTCTTTATCGCCAATTCAGATATTGGTCTGCTGGAAAGTACAGACAGTGCGGTGAGCTGGGTAAGCGCTACACAAAATAATGGCGTGCCAGACAAATGGGTTAATAGTTGCTACTCACTTGCATTTGACCCCTCTGTAAAAGGCAGGGCATGGGCCGCCATGAGCGATGTGCACGATTTACCAAGACCAAAAATGTTTAGGAAAAATGGCACTATTGGGTTTAAGGGAGGTATTGTGCAAACAGACGATGCCGGTAAAACCTGGCAGGCCATTAGTGCCACCATCGGGGAGGCTGCCATCACTCACCTGCTGGTAGATCCGGCAAGCCCAAAAGAAGCAAGAACCATATATGCTTGTGCGTTTGGAAAAGGGGTTTATAAATCAATAGATGGTGGAATAACCTGGGTGCAAAAAAACAAGGGGATTGAAGGCAAAGAACCCTTTGCCTGGCAAATAATTTATAGAGAAAAAGATCATGCCATGTTTGTAATTATTAGCAGGCGCAGCGAAGATGGTAGTTACGGTAATGAGTATGATGGGGCTATTTATAAATCTTTAGATGGCGCAGAAAGCTGGACTAAAATTACGCTGCCGGAAGGCACCAATGCACCCACCAGTTTAATTATCAATCAGCAATATCCAAATAAGTTAAAGATGTCAGCCTGGGGAAGGGTTACCAAAAAACGATTTTCACGGGATACCGGTGGCGGTATATTTTTATCGGAAGATGAAGGCAAAACCTGGAAGCAAGTGCTGGCAAAAGAGCAACACATAAATGATCTTAGTATTGATACTCGCAACAACCGTTTGTATGCATGTGGCTTTAACGGATCTGCATACTATTCAGTAAATGATGGTAACGATTGGATCCGTATCAAAGGCTTCAATTTTAAATGGGGCAGAAAGGCAATACCTGATCCGGACGATGTTGAAAAAATATTTATTACAACTTTTGGTGGCGGGGTCTGGCACGGGCCAGCTTCAGGTGATCAGAGCGCTTTAGATGATATTGTTACTCCCTTATTTGCCAGGTAATAAAGGCATTGTCGGAATAAATTTATTTGATTCAAACTGTGTTCCACTGAAGAAAATCAATCCAATCGCAATTGCTTTGTTATTCAAATGTTGCAGATGTATTTTTTTATTTACCTCATTTAACAATTGTAAATCATCTGTTGATTCATCCTTATTATTATTTGCTGACGGTAGCTCCACTGTCGATTATATTTTTTAAAAATGGCAGCTTAATATCTTTCAGTTATTTTAAAAAAAAAGGAAATTTTTTGATGAGAAAATGACAGCACCATACTCTCTTGAAGAAGAACATGAGATTATTTAAAAAGTAGTAACTGAAAATGAATAGATAACCAAAACAAAAATGCTTAAAACTATGAGTAAAATGACGAAAATGCTGCCAGGGTTTGGTAAGGTATTTGTTCCGGCACTTCTTTGTGTTGTGTGTATGAATGCGAACGGTGCAGGTGGTAATCCGCTGCATGCAGCCAATATTGACAAGAAAAATTCTGTTGAAAAAAAGCTACATTTTTCGAATCTGAACAAACCAATTACGGGTAAAGTAACAGATGGCAATGGTCATTCGCTTGCCAAGGCCACGGTACTTGTAAAAGGTACAACCATTGCTACATCAACCGACGAAAATGGAATGTTTAGTATTTCGGTACCCGACAATGCAACTACAATAATTATTTCTTACGCAGGTTATCAATCAAAAGAAATTGCTATTGGTGGAAAAACGTCTTTAAGCGTTTCTTTAAAGGAAGATGACAATGTACTCGGCGAAGTTGTGGTGGTTGGATATGGTACGGTTAAAAAGAGTGACCTTACCGGAGCGGTTGGTTCAGTTAAGGGAGCTGATTTAAACAAACTGCCTACCCAGCGAATTGATCAGGCATTGCAGGGCCGCACAGCAGGTGTATTGGTTCAAAACACAGATGGTGCTCCGGGTGGCAATACTACCATTCGTATCAGGGGTGCCAATTCCATTACCGGTGGCAACAATGCATTGGTGGTTGTAGATGGTTTACAGGGGGTAAACATCAGCACTTTAAATCCCAATGATATTGAATCGTTGGAAGTTTTGAAAGATGCATCTGCTACTGCCATTTATGGTGCCCGTGGCGCCAATGGTGTAATTCTTGTTACCACTAAAAAAGGTGTGGTAGGAAAACCCGCTGTTAGTTATGGATATAATAATGGCACACAAACAATTGCGAAAAAGCTGGATTTAATGAACGGGGGGGAATATGCCCGCAGGGTAAATGCTTTTGCAGCAACACAGGATTTGAATGGCAGTGGAAATCTAATAGTTCCAATATTGCCATTTACAACTGCACAAATTGCTGATTTAGACAAAACAGGCGGCACTGATTGGCAGGATGAAATTTTTCGTAAAGGCAATGTACAAAATCACCTGCTTTCTGTAAGTGGCGGATCGGAAAATGTACGCTATTTTGTTTCCGGGGGAATGATGGATCAACAGGGGGTATTGATCAATACCGGTTACAAAAGATATACACTTCGAAGCAACATAGATGCTAAAATAAACAGTTGGTTATCTGCAGGAGTCAATCTTAACTTGATTAAAGATAAAGGCAATGTGCCACCATTTGGTGAAGGTACCAGAAATGGAAATATTTTTGGACAAGCCATCAACACTGCGGTAAGATTTGATCCAACAACGGCTGTGTATGGTCCATCGGGATTTTATAATTTTAAAGCAAATAAAGGTGGCCCGCTCAATAATAAAAGCTACGCAGATAATGATGTGTGGAACCCCGTTGCAGCAGCCCTTGAAACCTTTGCCGAAAGAAATACCGGTTCAACAGATATCAGCACTTTTCTTGAGTTTAAATTGTTAGAAGGACTTAGTTTAAGAGTAACGGGCGCAGCAAGTATTCAAAACTTTGACAATAAAGTGTATAATAACACAAAAACGCAGCCTGGTTCAATTGCTAATGGTGCAGGAATTTCATCAGAAGATAAATTTAGTTATTTTCAAAATTCCAATATTCTTACCTATAATAAAACCTTTGCAAAAAAACACCGCTTGACCTTAACTGGTGTGGCGGAGCAACAAGTTAGCATTGGAAGTGGATCAAGTGTGGAAGCAAATGATTTTTTTAGTGACAGGATTGGGATTTTCGATTTGGGTGGAGCAAAAAATCGTACGCCAACTAATTACGATAGCAAGCAAACACTTAACTCCTATCTTGGCCGTGTGAACTATGTTTTCGATAACAAATATATGTTGACAGCAAGTTTCAGGGCAGATGGATCTTCTGTATTTGGAGCTAATAATAAATGGGGCTATTTCCCTGCCGCTGCAGTAGCCTGGAAAGCTTCAGAAGAAAAGTTTATCAAAAACTTGAATTTATTTTCCACCTTAAAATTCCGGGGTAGTTATGGCAAAACAGGAAACCAGGCAATACAGCCTTATGGTTCACTTTCAATAATTGGTTCTGGTTTTAATTATCCATTTAATGGTACAGGAGGTACAAATATTGGATACCAAATTACCAGGTTGGGCAACCCTTTATTAAAATGGGAAAGTACAGACCAAACTAATATCGGTATCGATTTGGGCTTTTTTAATGATCGCCTCACGTTTACTGCCGATGTGTATAAAAAAACTACCACTGATTTGTTATTAAACAAATTGCAACCGGGCTATGCAGGTGTTTCATCGATTATTACCAACGTAGGTTCTGTTGAAAATAAGGGGCTTGAAATTTCACTGGGTGCAAAGCCAGTAGTAGGAAAAGATTTTAACTGGAATACCAATTTTAATATTTCCTTTAATGAAGCAAAAGTGCTGGCTCTTGCCACTACTGCACCGCTGGCCATAAGAACCAATACCGGCGCAGGATATAATATCTGGGCAAATTCCTATTCGCTTAAATTTTTACAGGCAGGCCACTCTATGGGTGAAATGAGGGGTTTTGTAAACCTGGGAACATGGGGATTGGAAGAAGCAAAAACGGCTAAATTATTTGGTCAATTACCAGGTGATCCAAAATGGAAAGATGTAAATGCGGATGGTAAAATAGATATCAAGGATGGCAATGAAATTATTGGAAATGTGCTACCTAAGTTTATTTATGGCTGGAATAATAATCTTTCTTATAAAAGTTTCGACCTTTCCTTTTTGATCCAGGGAACTTATGGTAACGACGTTTTTAATGCTGTAAGAATTAAATCAGAAGGCGCAAGTGTTGGCACCAGCCGGCAATTAAATAATGGCTGGTCAGCTACCAATCAAAATACAGCTATTCCTGCTTTAATAAAAGCTTCTGACAGACAAGCCGCCCAGGTTGGAGCATCTAAAATTTTGATAAGAAGCGGTGACTCCCGTTCAAGCCGTTGGGTTGAAGATGGCTCTTATGTTCGTTTAAGGAATATAACACTCAACTATAATTTGCCGGTTGCTCTTTTAGCTAAAATACATATCGCAAGGCTATCTGCTTTTGTAACCGGAGTCAATCTGGTTACCCTCACAAAATACACTGGATATGACCCGGAAGTAAGTTCATTCAATATTGGTAATGATAGCGGTGCAGGTATTGATTTAAGTAATTACCCATCATCCAAATCAGTGGTATTTGGATTTAATTTAACCTTTTAATAAAAAAAATATGAAAAAAATCAATAGCGTCAATTTTATTAAAGGCATTATTTTATTGTTTTTAGTAGGGGCAGGTGCCTCCTGCCAAAAACTTCAGGAAGAGCCGAAGGGATTACTTAGTCCGGATAAATTTTACAGCAATCCAGCTCAATGCCAAACAGTATTTACCGGTTCAATGGATGCCTTGTTTGGAGCATACCGTGGATATGGCAATGGAGGTATTAATAATTGGGCCGATGGACAAATTGGTGGACAGGGATTAAACTATGGAGCTTCTTTTTCTCCCAATCTATGGAATATTCATTACAAGGCTATCACTAACATCAATGCACTTTTAAAGGCAATAAAGGGTGGTAGTTTAAAAGATTATTCACCGGCTGTAATTGCTGGAGTAGTTGCACAGGCCAGGTTTTTAAGAGCTTTTAATTATTTCACTTTGGTAAGATGTTATGGTAAAATTCCGTTGCTAACCGAAGACACGCCAGATCTTATTGTAACTCCATTAACGCCTGCATCCCGTGTTGAAATTCCTGTTATGTACGATGCAATTCAGGCCGACTTACTGTATGCAGAAACAAACCTGCCTGACTATGACGGATCAACCCCGGCAAGACCCAATAAATGGACTGCCAAAGGACTACTATCTAAAGTATATTTAACAAGAGCAACGGCACCTGTAAATGATGCTTCTTATTTTGCCAAAGCAAGAGATAAGGCCGATGATGTGATACTAAATAGTCCTTATCAACTACTGCCTGATTTTAAAGATGTTTTTAAAACTACCAATAAAAACAATAAGGAAATTTTATTTGCTTACCAGGCTGCCGGTGATGACCCCAATTCCGAAACGGCTTATTATCTTGGTGGAAGTACAGATGGATATGATAATTTTCCAGTTACATTAGAGTTTGAAGCAAGTTATCCGGAACAGCCACGTAAGCATAATTATATTCAATTGGATTGGTCGTTGGATCCCAATGATCCAACTGCACAGGTTGTTAATTTTACCCAAACTGCAGAGCTGGTACCCAATGTAGGTAAATTTAATATTCCAAATATTACGCTGGATGAATACAATAGCAACTCTTTAGGCGGTATGCCAATTTTAAGGTTTGCTGATATCCTGTTGATTTATGCAGAGGCAGCCAATCAGGCAAATGGTGGGCCTACTACCTTAGCAGTTAGTCGCATTAATGCCATCATAAAAAGGGCCAATGCTGGTAGTGGCACTGAGGCCATTGCTACAATTGGAATGAGCAAGGATGCGTTTGACAAAAAAGTGATTGATGAAAGAAGTTTTGAACTTTGTTTTGAAAACGACCGGTATTTTGATGCCCTTAGAAAAAAGATATTGAAAGAGGTAAACGAGCCTTTTACATCTGTAGATTTTGTGCCTACAGATTATTTGTTTCCTATCCCTGTTTTGGATGCAACATTCATAGGCAATAATCCCGGATACTAGGTCAACACTTTTTAAATCACCGATAAAAAAGAGGCTGTCCCAGCTATTTAGATGGCCTCTTTTCATAGGTAAGCGGGTAGCGTTTAAATGATATCAATCTGTGCAGTTGGAATAAAGCAATATTTTATACCCGCTAATAAACGGTTGCAAAGTATAAAAGCCTGGTTACTATTATTTTTTCGATGAATGGAAAATACAGCTTTGATTCAATTATTTTTTGCACGCATAAAATATTAGACACTAGTAGTGATTGTATTAAAGCCTATGAAATCCTAACCCTTCTATAATGTTATTATTACTGACCAATCGTTAAGACACCTGCTGTTTCTACAGCGGGTTTTTAAAAATTCGTACATCCATCAATTTTAATATTTCTTAAAATACCGGTAGCTGTATTCCTGCAATATTTGCAATTTCAAAGTTCAACATGAATTGAATGCAGTAGCCATGTCAAATGTTATTTAAATGTTGGAAAACAGTGGCTGGCGATTGTAGTAAGTTACACTGCTAATACAATATTTCAATAGAGGAAAATTGACCGTAAACCATCAAAGCAAATGCACACACAGCAGATAATTTCTTTAGAAAAAAAGGACCAGTATATTTATTCAATTACCATCATAGGTATTTTGTTTTTTACATTTGGTTTTGTTACCTGGATAAATGGTTCGTTGATTCAGTTTTTAAAAATAGCCTGCCAGTTGCGAACGGATGTGCAGGCATTTTTTGTAACCTTTTCGTTTTATATGGCCTATTTCTTTTTGGCGATTCCTTCTGCTAAAATTCTTGAAAAAACAGGGTATAAAAACGGAATGGCTTTGGGGCTCCTGGTGATTGCCATTGGTTCATTGGTTTTTATTCCTGCGGCCAATAGCAGAAGTTTTAGGTTGTTTCTAACTGGATTATTTACACAGGGTGCTGGTCTGGCTTTGCTTCAAACAGCTTCCAATCCTTACATTACTGTAATTGGTCCTATTGAAAGTGCAGCCAAACGAATCAGCATTATGGGCATTTGTAATAAAACTGCTGGTATCATTGCGCCATTGATGCTTAGTGCGCTGGTGTTAAAAAATGCAACAACACTTGAAGAAAAAATTAAACAGACAACAGATGTTGCAATGAAAGAAAATTTATTAAATGAATTAACTGGTAGAATTGTAACACCCTATATTATTATTGCTATCATACTACTCCTGCTTTCTTTTTTAATAAAAAAATCATCACTGCCCGAAATTAGTGATGAAGATGAAACCGGCCTGGACTCAGAAAATGTAAAGACTGGTAAAACCAGTATATTTCAATTCAGGCATTTAATACTCGGGGTGGCTTGTATCTTTTTATACCTGGGGGTAGAAGTAATGGCTGGTGATGCTATCGGTATTTATGGGAAAGCAATCGGCATTTCTACAGATGAAACTAAATATTTTACCACCTTTACTTTGGGGGCAATGCTGGTGGGGTATATCATTGGTATTACCGTCATTCCAACTTATATTTCTCAACAGGTGGCATTAAAAATTTCAGCCTTGCTGGGCGTATTTTTTACAACGGCAGTTTTTTTTACTACCGGATATACGGCAATCATTTTTATAGCACTGCTTGGCCTTGCAAATGCATTGATGTGGCCTGCCATTTTTCCATTGGCCATTTCAGGATTAGGGAAATTTACAGCCAAAGGAAGCGCCTTGCTGGTAATGGGTATTTCTGGTGGTGCTATTCTTCCGTTGATTTATGCAGCATTAAAAGGCCCTGGCGTGGGATTAAGCAATCACCTTTCTTTTTTTATCTGTATGCTCCCTTGTTACTTGTACATTCTTTTTTACGCTGCAAGCGGCTATAAGGTACGTGGGCAAAAAAACTATTAAGGGAAAGTATGAGCTGTTGTAAATTTTATAACAATCATAATTAGTTAATGAAAATCACTGCGTAACAGCATACCTAAGCACAAAAAAAGTCAAATAAGTGAACTAATTTAAAAACATACAAATGATGAGATTTTGAAGCGTAATGCCTCTATTATTTTAGATACATTTTTATAGGCTTTATCACTGTTTTTTCTTTTCATTTACAGTTGCTGCCAAAACTTTAGTAGTGCCCAAAAGTAAATTGCGCTAAGATGGAAGAAGAATACGCACTTAGGTTTATTATTGTATTAACCCGACCTCGCCTGTTTACAGGCAAAAATGAAAAAAATTACACCTATCACAGCCTCAATGGCCATAGCATAATGGCAAAATATCAAATGTGTAAAGTGATAAAAATAGAGAGGATTGTGGAGAGGAATATATTGTTCCCGAAGCAGGTGGTAAAGTTTGGGATATCATTTAAAAATCAGACAATTCATTAAAAAATTCATTCAAAAAAAGTATGATTACAATCAAAATGGAAATTACGCCCGCAGACCTCAGCAATAAATTAAATCGCTTCTGGCAACTGTCGCATGAAAAAATAAGCCTGATAGAAAAAGAATATGATGAATTAAAAGGTTCACCCGTATTTACAGTAAAGGGAAAATACAGTACAAGAGGGTGGACAGAGTGGACTCAGGGTTTTCAATACGGGTCTGCCATTTTACAATTTGATGCAACTGGTGATGAGCAAATGCTTGCAACAGGCCGCAATAAAACGATCAACCGCATGGCACCACACATCAGCCATACTGGTGTGCATGACCATGGGTTTAACAATGTAAGCACTTATGGAAATTTGTTAAGGCTGATGAAAGAAGGAAAAACGGCTCACAACGAATGGGAGAAAAATTATTATGAACTGGCATTAAAAATCTCCGGTGCCGTGCAGTCTGCCCGTTGGACAGCTATTCAAAACGGCGGGTTCATTCATTCGTTTAATGGGGCTCATTCTTTATTTGTAGACACCATACGTTCTGTAAGAGCTTTAATATTAAGCCATCAATTAGGGCATGTATTGCAAACAGAAAATGATGCAAAAATAAATTTACTACGCCGTGCCATGCAGCATGTAGAAGCTACTGCAACCTACTCCGTTTTTTATGGCACCGGCAGAGATAGCTATGATAAATGGGGCCGTACTGCACATGAATGTATTTTTAATGTAAAAGACGGTAACTACCGTTGCCCCAACTCTCAACAGGGATATACTGGCTTTTCCACATGGACGAGGGGGCTTGCCTGGGCTATGTGCGGTTTTGCTGAACAATTGGAATGGTTAGAAACACAAGATGAAATTACTTTGGAAACTGTTGGCGGAAAAGCAACGCTTACTGCCACAATGTTGAAAGCGGCAACAGCTACCTGCGATTTTTACATTGCCAATACCCCAACAGATGGCATTCCCTATTGGGATACTGGTGCACCTGATTTGCACCTGATTAATGATTATTTAAATAAAGCTGCCGACCCTTTTAACGACCACGAACCGGTTGATAGTTCTGCCGCAGCCATTGCAGCACAGGGTTTATTACGGTTGGGAAAATATCTTACTGATAAAGAAGAAGTAGGTGGAAACCGTTACTGGCTGGCCGGGCTAACAGTATTGGATACCTTGTTGGATGAACCCTATTTAAGTACGAATAAAAATCACCAGGGTTTGCTGCTTCATTCCATTTATCACCGCCCTAACGGATGGGATTATGTGCCCGAAGGAAATAGAGTACCCAATGGAGAATCAAGTATGTGGGGCGACTATCATTACAGGGAAGTTTGCCTTTACCTGCAACGCGTTATCAATAAAGAAAATTATTACACTTTTTACAATTGCGTACAATGAGTAATACAACAAATCTTTCTAAACTCTGCATTCATACTATTACCACAAAACCATGGGATATTGAGATGGCCGCAGCAAAATATTCCAAATCTGGTGTGCAAGGCATTACTGTTTGGCGGGATGCATTGGCAGGGAGAAATATAAAAGCAACGGGTCATTTATTAAGAGACAATGGATTAAATATTGTATCGCTTTGCAGAGGTGGTTTTTTTGCAAATGCAAATAGCGGAAAAAGAAATGCTCTTATTGATGACAACCGCAAAGCTATTGAAGAAGCTTTTGAACTCGGTACAAAAATGGTTGTACTGGTATGCGGAGCTGAACCTGAACAGTCGTTAGAAGATTCACGTAAACAAATACAAGATGGTATTGCTGCCATTTTACCTGATGCCGCTGCTGCAGGTGTACAGTTGGCAATAGAACCACTGCATCCTATGTATGCAGATACAAGGTCGGCCATCAACACATTATCCCAGGCAAATGATATGGTGGAAGCATTAAACTCTCAATGGGTGGGTGTGGCAGTAGATGTATATCACCTTTGGTGGGACCCGAATTTAGAAAACGAAATAAAACGTTGTGGAAAAAATAACGCCTTGCTTGCCTTTCACATTTGCGATTGGAAAACACCAACAACTGATATGCTAAACGACCGTGGCGTTATGGGGGAAGGTTGCATACCCATCGAAAAAATAAAAAACTGGGTGCGGCAAACAGGGTTTAATGGATTTAATGAAGTGGAAATTTTTTCAACAGAGTACTGGAAAAAAGATCAATCCATTTTTTTAGAAGAAATAATAACTGCCTACAAAAAATTAAAATAGAAAAATAAAAATGAAACAGCACAACATTGGTATAATTATGAATGGCGTTACCGGCCGTATGGGTACTAACCAGCATTTGCTTCGGTCAATTGCAGCTATAATAAAACAAGGCGGTGTACCAGTTGGCCCATGCGAAACCATTATGCCTGATCCTATATTAATCGGAAGGGATGAAAACAAACTTAATAAATTATGTGCTTTAACGGGTATTACTAAAATGAGTACCGATTTAGACAAAGCACTTAATGACCCTGCTAATATTATTTATTTTGATGCACAAACTACCGGACGCAGAGCAGATGCTGTGCGAAAAGCTGTAAAGGCTGGCAAACATATTTACTGTGAAAAACCAATTGCAGTAAGTACACAAGTTGCTTTGGAGTTGTACGAACTGTGTACGAAAGCAGGATTAAAAAATGGAGTGGTACAGGATAAACTGTGGCTACCTGGTATTGTAAAATTAAAACGCCTCATTCAGCAGGGTTTCTTTGGAGAAATACTTTCTGTACGGGGCGAATTTGGTTACTGGGTTTTTGAAGGCGATACCATTGCGGCACAACGGCCATCATGGAATTACAGAAAAGAAGATGATGGCGGTATTATTGTTGACATGCTTTGCCATTGGCGTTATGTACTGGATAATGTATTTGGAAAAGTAAAAGCGGTGAGTTGTACAGGAGCTACCCATATAGCCAAAAGAATAGACGAAAATGGAAAAGCGTATAAATGTACTGCCGATGATGCAGCCTATGCTACGTTTGAACTTGAAGGCGGCATCATGGCACAATTCAATTCTTCCTGGACGGTAAGGGTACGCCGTGATGATTTGCTTACCATACAGGTAGATGGCACAAAAGGTAGTGCCGTTGCAGGTTTACGGGAATGTTATATCCAACATTATGGCAACACGCCTAAACCCACCTGGAACCCCGATATTCCACAGCCAATAGATTTTTTTGAAGGCTGGGCAAAAGTACCGGAGCAGGAAACACATGACAATGCTTTTAAAATACAGTGGGAATTATTTTTAAAACATGTAGTAAAAGACGAACCCTTTCCATGGAATTTAAAAGATGGTGCAAGAGGTGTGCAGTTAGCCGAAAAAGGATTGGAAAGCTGGCAGAAAAGATGCTGGGTTACTATTGATGAAATATAATCTGAAGGAAAATAAAAAAATATGAAAAAGGTAGCATTGGTTACAGGCGGCAGCAGGGGCATAGGCTATGGTATTGTAAAACAATTGGCGTTAAGCGGCTTTGATATAGCGATGAACGGCGTAAGGCATTTTGATGATGTAATGGGTATTGTGGATGAAATAAAAATGCTGGATGTGGATGTTATTTATTGCCGGGGAAATATTGCTGTTGCCACAGACAGGGAAAAAATTGTACAGGAAATAAAAAATCATTTCGGGCAACTGAATGTGCTGGTGAATAATGCAGGCATTGCACCCAAACAAAGAAATGATATATTAAGTACTACTGAAGAAAGTTATGATGAAGTGATGGATACAAATTTAAAAGGCACTTATTTTTTAACACAGTTGGCAGCAAATTACTTCATTGAGCAAAAAAATATAAATGCAAATTTTAATGGCTGCATCATTAATGTGTCATCTATATCTGCAATAGTAGCTTCGGTAAACCGTGGTGAATACTGTATTTCAAAAGCTGGTATAGGTATGCTTACGCAACTGTTTGCAGTAAGGTTGGGTGAATATAAAATTCCTGTTTACGAAGTAAGGCCCGGAGTAATTGCTACAGATATGACGGCAGGCGTAAAAGAAAAATACGATGCATTAATTGCACAAGGGCTTTGCATACAAAACCGCTGGGGACAAGCTGATGATGTGGGAAAAGCCGTAACTGCTTTGGCAGATGGATTTTTTCCTTACTCCACAGGGCAGATAATAATGGTGGATGGTGGGCTAACTATATCAAGATTATAAAAATAATACTAACCCATAAAATGCCATCTGAAAAAATATCAACAGCACAAATACAAGTAACGGCAACAGGTTTTTTCAGCCTGTTTTCCATCGTGGGCATCATGTTTTACGGGCTTCCATTCTTTTTTGATTTTTGGATAAAAGATTTTGGCTGGAGCCGTGCCACTGTTACATCGGGTAATATGTTTGGTAAAATAATTATCGGACCAGTATTTGGTTTTACCGCAGGCTGGATTATTGACCGGTTTGGCCCAAGAAGGCTTATGATTTTTGGAATAATAGTAGCCGGTATAGCTGTTGCAGGATTAAGCCTGATGACATCTCTCAGTTGGTTTTACCCCTTGTATTTACTAATGGCACTTGGCTATATGTGTGGCGGGCCGTTGCCAAACCAGGTGCTTACCTCAAGATGGTTTAGTAAAGCACGTGGCAAAGCGATGGGTATTGCTTACCTCGGTATTGGCATTGGTGGTATGCTGGTACCACAAATTGCAAGATGGCTTAACATACACATGAGCTGGCGCATTGCATTGGCTGTATTAGGTGTGCTGATGATTGTGGTGGCTTTGCCAATGGCATGGCTTGTAAAAGAAAACCCTGAAAACAAACCAGACGAAATAACAACAGAAAAAAAAATTATGCCCTTTGGCGATATTTTAAAACAAAGGGCATTTTATTTTTTAGCCATCGGAAGCATGTGCTCAATAGGTGCAGTTGCAGGGGTAAGCCAAAATCTGAAATTATTTTTTGGAATGGATTTAAAATATTCACAAGCTGAATCTGCCAATGTAATTTCTCTTGTACTTGGGGCAAGTATTGCAGGCCGCCTGCTGATGGGATGGCTGGCCGACAGGTATCAAAAAAGGTATGTGATGATATCAATCTACCTGCTTATTTCCCTATCCATCATGTTGCTGTATTTTGCTTCGTCTCCCGGTGTTGTGTTTCTTTTTGCGATACTATTTGGCATTAGCCTTGGTGGCGATTATATGATTATACCATTAATGGCAGCAGAATTATTTGGTGTAACAGTAATGGGTAGGGTAATGGGGTTGATACTAACAGTGGATGGATTGGCAGAAGCATTTGGCCCAATAGCAGCAGGATGGCTAAGGGATGTCAGCGGCAGTTACTCCGTTGGTTTTGGGGCATTGATTGGTTTATCTATAGCGGGTACAATGGCAATATGGATGCTCCCTTCAAAAAAAAACGAGTAAAAATATTTTTATAAAAACCGGTATTGGTAAGCTTTTTTTCAATATTTTTTTTATTGCTTAAAATAATAATTATGAAAATTTTATTGGCACTTATCGCAATGCTTACTTCTTCTGTTAATAGCACGTCACAAAATTTATATTCTTTAAAAGCAACTGTATTGGACAGCCAATCCGGGGCTACAGTTCCAACAAAAATTTATATAACCACGCTGGATGGGTTGCCTCTTTTAATTGAAGGTAAACATGAGCAGGTAGATTACTTGTCGAAAAAGTGGACCTATTGTGATGGCAATTTCTCTGTATCGTCGCCGTATAAAACTATCATTGTTGAAATACGAAAAGGGTTGGAATACATACCGGTAAAGGATACAGTTCAGTTGGGTGTAAACCTGCAAAAGAATTTCCATATACAACGCTGGGTGAATATGATTGAAAAGGGTTTTGTTAGCGGAGATATACATGGCCATTATGTGCTGTTGGATGGCCCTGGTTTTATGAAGGAAGTGTTACTGCAAATGAACGCTGAAGACCTACCCGTATTGAATATTCTTGCCTGCGAAAATAATACGGTTTCTCCACATTTTACCGGAAAGCTCGATACAAATTCAACCAATACACATTCCATATTTGTTGGTCAGGAAGTAAGGGATTGGCAAATGGGGCACCTTACATTAATCGGTCTTTCAAAACAAGTAGATGGCTATCCTTATGCTGGTGGAATACTTGAAGATTGGAAGCGGCCACATTGGCTGATGAATCATGCCATGCAGGTTGCCCGAAAGCAGGGAGGGCTTGTTATATGGTCACATTTTAGTAATCTGCCAGGTGCAGAAAGTCCGGTTGCAATAGCATTGGGAATGATAGATGCCATTGAACTTATGACCTTTAATGAGCCAACAGACCTGCCAAGTCATTGGGGGCCATGGAATAATTCGGGGATGTCGCAGGCAGAATTTCCGGTATTGCGTGGAATGGATTTATATTATCAATACCTGAATGCAGGTTTTAAAATACCTATGGTAGCAGGTACCGATAAAATGGAAAATGATATTCCGATTGGTAGCAACCGGTATTATGCAAAGCTAAGAGGAGAAGACTGTTATGAGGATTGGGTAAGTGGTATCAAAAAGGGAAACGGATTTATAACCAATGGCCCGATGCTGGATTTTAGCATCGATAATCTGCAGGCCGGAGATAGTTCAAATTTTACCGGAACAAGATTGGTAAAAGCACGTGTAATTGCAAAATCAATATTGCCTTTTACCACCCTCGAAATTGTCAGAAATGGATGGGTAGTTGGCCACAAAACAGTTTTTGTAAAAGATAACCCACCTGTCAACGGCATTTATACCATTCAGCTTGATACAATCGTAGCTTTAAAAGAGAGTTCCTGGCTTGCTGCCCGGGTGGCAGATGATCCCGATAACCGGAATAGAATATTACCCAGGGGGCTTTCTGTTTTTGCACATACCAATCCAATTTATTTTTTTCGAAATAATAAACTGGTAAGCGAGAGGGCATCTATCGCCTATCTCATCAGGTATGTGCAGGCTGTTATCAACTGGCTTGAGCGAAAACCGCCTTTTGCAACTGCTGCGGATCGTTTAGAAGCACTGAGGCTTGCCCGAAAGGCACTGGACATTTACAAACATTTATAATTTATTTCTCCTTTTGTTGTTTAGCAAACTTTGCTCTTATAGAAATCAACCGAAGTTTTTTTAAGTAATTTGTATTTATTTGAAGAGGGGATTTTATATATCTGGCTTGCATGATTTTCTCTTTTGCTAATAATTTCAGATAGCGCATTTGTTACTTTGCCCGATATTTATTTTATTGACGAAACCTGCAAAAGCCATTCATTTATTTGTTGGTTCATTGCGATCTCGTACACAAACATCCAATCAGTGTTGTTGGTTCCATTGGCAAGGTGTTTATGAAAGTTTGAGTCCAGTTGGTATCCTTCGGGATTGCCCATAATCCGGGTTTTAGAATACGTAGCTTCCAATCGTGTGCGAATAACTGCAAATTTTTCAACTTGTTTTTTAATCAACACAGCCTTTTCATGCTTCGCTGCTTTTGCTGCCTGGTCGTATTGTTTCAGTAACAACAGCAACTGGCACGAATACATTTGCAATTCATTGATAACATCAAAAAGTGACAAAGCGTACTGGTTTCTTCGGGTGAGTTTCTGTGCCATTTTAATCTGCCGGTCTATGGTGGTGTGTTGAAAAATTCCGGTTGAAGCCCTGGATAATTTTTCGTGATAGTTTTTGCTCCAGGTACCACTCATTTCAGCATGGGGCAAATCTATCAGGGTGAAATTTTTAGGGTAATTCTCCCGGTCACCCTGCTGTAGCAAGGCGGTTTCCCAAAACGGAGTAGCTTCTTCCAGCAAGTCCTGAAAATTAAATGAAGCAGGTGCTAAAGCAGTTGAATAAAAACGCTGCCTGAATGTGGCATGTGCCAAATCCATTGAAATATCTTCATAGTTCCAACTGAACAAAGCAAAGTTGTAAAGTCCCCTCCAGATTGTTTCAAGATGTGGCGAGGCATCATCCCACACGGTGCATAAAATGCCATTCATTTTTTTTTCTGCTGTAAGCTGGCAAAAATCTTTGATGGGCTGAAACTGATGTTTGGTTCGGGGAAACATAGTAGAATACAAAGTAGCGCAGGTAGCCGCCATCACGGAGAGGTTGTTTGCTTTGTACCAATCAATCGCCAATTGGTTTCCGGTAATTTTTGATTCATCATAATTCCAACGCATGTAAACACATTCTTTTGGAAACAACGGCAAGGTCTTTACCAATAAAGGCGCATTTTTATCCCATCGCTGCTTTACTTCTATTGCAGGTATGGTGGCATCATAGGTTGTCTCATATAAGTTGGCCAGTTTTAAAATCATATCATCCCAAAAAATGGGGATACGGTTGTGTTGCTTTGCAAAGTCCGTCACTTTTTTTAACCAGTACAATTGAAGTTCCAGGGGTTGTAATCCGGACGCTTTCGATAATGCCGACATGCCCAATTCACCTACTTCGTCGCCACCAACATGAAGATATTTTCCGTAAGGCGTTGCAGCAATGGCATCTTCATACAAAGAAAACTGCAGGTAATATGTTGCAGGGTTCATTGGGTCAAATACCCAGTCGGAGGATAAGTTATCCCTCAATGATTTATAGGCTTCGTGCTTTAGTATAAAAGAGGCGTGCCCCAGTCCTTGCACTAAAGGACTTATTTCGATAAAACGTTCCTGCGCATATTTGCTGATCGCTGCAAATTCTTCTATCGAAATAGCGTTGGGGCCTGCTACCAGTGGCGATTTTCGGTAACCTAGCTTATCTTCAAATTCAACGATGATGGCATTTATTTTAATGCCCGCCAGGCGGTCAATCATATCATAATAGTAATGCCCGGCATCAAGGTGATGTTTCAAGTCAAGGTGTACTGCCCGGTAAGCTATTTCAGGGTAATCTGTAATGCGGCAGGCGGGAATTTCAATCTGCTGGTCCTGCGCATCTTCCAGCAATTGCGATAATGTTTGCAGGCCATAAAAAAGGCCCACCCTTTCCGACGCCTCTATCAGCACTTTTTTATCACTGATCTTCATCACATAGCCTTCCCGGGAGGGTAAACTTAACTGCTTGCTGATTACCAACGACACCGTGCCTGCTGCATTAAAAGCTTTTGATGGAAGATTGGCGAGAATGCCTGTCATCAATGGTTTGGTGTTAATATCTTTTATAAAAACGCCCTGCAGGTCTCTATAAAGCAAACCCGTTCCATTGAGCCATTCAATTTTTTGTGGCTGAGGCAGTAGTTTAAAACGATCCCTTATTGAAGGAGGAATTGTTGCAAACGAATTGGCATTTAACAGCAATATAAACAACCAGGAATAACAGATTAATTTCATGAATTTAATTTGATGAATCCGGCTATTATAATTTTGAAACCTTTCATTATTCTAAAGAGACCTGATATCACATCATCTCATCAAAATTCAAAAATAATATTTGGTTCTTCTAATAGTTTTCAACTCAGGTAATTGCCTTGTTAGTAGTTTATTCATTCACAGTTGTTATTCTTTATTTGCCAAACAAATCTTGTCTTTAATATTTTGCGTGGCATTTTATTCATTTCAATTTTGAATTTATTTTTTTAAGATTTTGATGAGATTTCTTCAATCTCAACCTCTGGTATAAGTACCGCCAAACAATTCATACTGGCTTTCATTTATTTTAAAAACCAAATTTAAAAACCAAAAATTATGATTAGAAAATCCCCCATCCTTCTCTTTTGTATGCTGCTGATGACACTGATGTGTTCTGTAGCCAATGCAACCACGTACAACGTAGGCCCAACCAGAACCTATACCACCATTCAGTCAGTTACTGGCCTGTTGGTGCCAGGCGACCTTGTTTTAGTTGACGGTGGTGCTACCTATGGTACTTCGGTAACGTTGTCCAATAGTGGTACGCTGGCTTTACCCATTACGATTAGAGGGGTAAAGGTTAACGGAAACAGACCATTGTTATCTGGTGGTACGGGCAATTTTGGTTTCAATGTAACCGCTGATAATTATATCATCGAAGGTTTTGAAATCAATGGGAAAGCTAAAGCCGGAATTGGTCAGTATGGCGATGGTATTGTCATTAGAGATTGTGTAATTCATAATTGTAATATGGGGATTCTTGGCTATGGCACCGGTACCGGAAATACCTTGGTTGAGTATTGTGAACTTTATCAGAATGGCCTGGGGTCAAGCTCCCACCAGGTGTACATGGCTACTGATGAGTATGCCCATCCAACTGCAGTATTTCGCATGCAGTATTGCTACATGCACGATGGTGTTGGTGGAAATGGCGTAAAATCCAGGTCTGGCCGCAATGAGATTTATTATAACTGGATTGAAGGTTCTTTTTATCATGGACTGGAATTGATAGGGTTTGATTTGGCCGATAATGATAATGTAACCGAAAGTACAGTAAGGGAAGATGCGGATGTGGTAGGAAATGTAGTGATTGCTTCCAATGGTTTTGCATGTGCCAGAATTGGAGGAGACAGATCTGATGCACAAACCCTGGGCCGTTACCGTTTTGTAAACAATACCTTCATTATCAGCAGTGCAGGAGGAAGCGTAGTTAGAATTGCAGAAACTATAGAAACAGTGGAGATGCACAATAATGTAGTATATAGTAAAGGCACTCCGGTAAACACCAGGTTTTTGGATGAAGCTGGATTTTGGGCATCCGGCCGCCAGGTAAAGGCAATTAACAATTGGATACAAACTGGTACAGACAGACTGCCTGCAGAACTTACCGGAACCATTTTTGGAACCAATCCGGGTTTTATCGATATTAATGCCAGCAATTTTAAATTAGTAACGGGAAGTCCGTTAATTAATGTTGGTGCAAATGCTCCTGCAACCATAGCAGCATTTCCATTTCCCGGTCCCTTATATCCACCGGTGTACCATGCTCCAATGCATGCAATACAGGTGAGTCCGGCTGAAGAAAGGCCAAGTGTGGGAGCAATTGATATTGGGGCTTATGAATTTGGATCCGGGTCAAGCTGCGTTAGTACAATTACTCCCATTCTGGCATCTTATGCAGCTTCAGCCGGTTCAGGGTCGGTAAGTGTTGCCATTGGCCCTGCCTGTAACTGGACTGCCATCAGTAATGATAGCTGGATCACTGTTACATCCGGAGCAAACAGCACAGGTAATGGAACGGTAAATTATTCTGTTGCAAACAATAATTCAGGAGCAAGATCAGGTACCCTTACCATTGCATCTAAAACAGTAACTATAAACCAGGCGGCTTCAGGTGCCTGTACCTATTCAATAGCACCTGTTAATGCTGCAATTGTATCTTATGGTGGAACAGGTAATGTTACAGTTACTTCTGGCTGTAGCTGGACAGCAACAAGTAATAGTCCCTGGATTACCATCACTTCGGGAGCAACCGGTACAGGCAATGGTAATGTTACGTATTCTGTAGCAGCTAACAGCGCAGCCGGTTCATTGACTGGCACTTTAACAATTGCCGGACAAACTTTTACAGTTAATCAATCTGGCTTGCCAGCCAATTGTACCAATGTAGGAAGCAACTGGGTTAATACCTCTTTTGCAACACAAACGGGTTCATTTACTGCTCAATTTGATGCTACTCCTTCAACAGCGGCAACAAATGATGCAGTTGCTTTATCAAACGGAGCGGTGTTTACTTTTCCTGAACTGGCTTGTATAGCGTTATTTGATTTGGATGGAAAAATTAAAGCCCGTAATGGTGGATCTTATCCAGCGTCTTCAATCAGTTATCTAGCTGGGGTAAGTTATCATTTCAGGTTTGTGGTAAATGTGGTAGCGCATACCTATTCTGTTTATGTTACGCCGGCAGGTGGAAGTGAATTAACAATTGGTTTAAACTATGCTTTCAGAACAGAACAAAATGCAGTAACCCAATTAAATAACTTTCATTCACTGGTAAATAATGGAGGTGGCGGAACCGGCACACTCCAGGTTTGTAATTTTACGCTTGGAGCACCAGGTTGTACTTATGTTCTTTCATCAACCAGTGCTTCTATTACTTCAGTACTTTCAACCGGCAGCACAACCATTACAGCAGGTGCAGGCTGTGCCTGGACAGCAGTGAGCAATGCAGCCTGGCTCAGCATCACAGCCGGTGCAAGTGGAACAGGTAACGGCACTACCGCTTATTCAGTGGCAGCCAACACAGGTGTTGCAAGAACTGGTACTATGACTATCGCTGGTCAAACTTTTACCGTAAGCCAGGCAGCACCAGTTGTAGCTTGTACTTATTCCATCTCTCCTGCCAGTGCTTCTGTTACTTCAGCACTTTCAACCGGCAGCACAACCATTACAACAGGTGCAGGTTGTGCGTGGACAGCAGTGAGCAATGCCGCATGGATCACTATAACGGCCGGCTCAAGCGGAACAGGTAACGGCACTACCGCTTATTCAGCGGCAGTTAATACCGGTATTGCAAGAACTGGTACTATGACCATCGCTGGTCAAACCTTTACCGTAAGCCAGGCAGCACCAGTTGCAGCTTGCACTTATTCCATTTCTCCTGCCAGTGCTAATATTCCTTCAGCACTTTCAACTGGCAATACTTCCATAACAGCAGGAGCAGGATGTACGTGGACGGCAGTGAGTAATGTAGCCTGGATCACCATCACCGCTGGTGCAAGTGGCACAGGTAATGGCTCCACCGCTTATTCAGTGGCGGCTAATATAGGTGTTGCAAGAACTGGTACTATGACCATCGCTGGTCAAACCTTTACCGTAAGCCAGGCAGCAGCAGTTGTAGCGGGTGGTACGATAGATCTTTATATTAATGAAACCACGCCTACCATTTCATTTATTGCTGGTACCGGCCAGGTAGGAACTGGAACAGTAGTAACGGTAACAACAGGTGGTGTAGGAAACTCGGCTTATATGAAATTTAGTGGTTTAAAATCCTGGGATAAATCAAAGCGTTTGCATTACACAGTTGCAAAAGATATTAGTGCTGTTGCAGCAACTGCAATTCTTAGGATTAGTGTAGATATTTCATCAAATACCACTGGTACAGGTATTGGGATTCATTTCAATGACGCATGGGATCAGGTAGTGTATTCACCCAATGTGAACAACACAACGGGCTTCCAAACTTTTGATATTCCAATTAGCAGTGTAAGGTCTGCCATGGGAAACACGTTAAACGATATCTACATTGAGCCAAGTAACGGATGGACTACAGGATCTGTGATAAAAATTGACAATGTTCAGTTGGTTGCGGCACCTGCGGCTCGTATGGGTACCCCAAATGCTATACCAGCCATCAACAATATTGCAGCCGAAAACGTAGCTGTGTTTCCAAATCCGTCAGATAATATAATTACAGTAGTACTTCCAAAATCAGCCAATAAATCCACTACATTTAAACTCGTGGATGCCAATGGCAGAATAGTACTGAGCGATTTAAACAGAGCTGGCGCAGTTAAGCTAAACATTCAAACAAGAACATTTGCCAATGGGGTGTACAATCTCATAATATCAACGCCAACAGGTAATGTAGTAAAGAAAATAGTAGTGAATCACTAAAGTGAGAATGCCGATATATTTTAATGAAAAGAGGAGAAGGTTATTGTAAGCCTTCTCCCTTTTTTTAAGAATTGTTACGATCAATTTTCCTCAATTCACTTTCTCAAATAACACAGCCTGGCTGTTTTAAAGCCCCGTGTTTTTTAAAAAAGTTAACTTTTCATTATTGAGTTAATATTTAAATGGCAGCGCCAACTTTTTCAAGCAATGCTTTCGTGGCGCTGATACCTGCTTCTTCAGAAAGGATATCGCCTTCATATTCAATGCCAATATGCCCGGTGTACCCCGCTGCGTTTATGATGGGTAGCATTTTGTAATAGTCCGTTTCAATGCAATTTCCCTGTGCATCAAAATCAACCGTTTTTCCACTAACGCCCCTGGCAAAAGGCATCATTTCTTTCGTGCCTGTGTACCGGTCATACGATTCGGCGCAAGGAGATGTCCAGTCTCCCTCTTTCTCTCTCTGGATGCAGAAATTATTGAAATCAGGAAGTGTACCGCAGTTGGGCATGCCGGTTGATTTTATTACCTCTGTTAGCCATTTTCCGTCAGATGAATAACCTCCATGATTTTCTACAATCACATTCAGGCCAAACTGTTGAGCGTATAATGATAGATCATGTAAACCTTCAGCCGCTGTTTTGGCAATCTCCTCCCTGCTGCCGGTTCCGCGGGCATTTACCCGAATGGAATGGCAGTCCAAAAAATGAGCAGCCTCCACCCATTTATGGTGATTTTCTACAGCTTCATTTCTTAATTTTTTATCAAGGTCGCCAAGGGATCCTTCACCATCGCACATAATCAGTACACTTTTTACCCCATTGTCATCACAGCGTTTTTTAAGTTCCGATAAATAGTTTTGATCTCTTGCTTTATCTTTAAAAAATACGTTTACATACTCTACCGCTGCAATACCAAAGTCATTTTTTGCTTTTTGCGGAAAATCCATGTTGGTCATTTTTCCATCAAACAATGTTTTGTGCAATGACCATTGCGCCAACGAAATTTTAAAAAACAAATCGCCTGTTGACAAATTTGCCATTGAAGGAGGAATAGCATTTTTAACGCTTTTACAATTGGTATTAGCAAATGTATTCAGTAAGAAAGGACCTGCGCCGACACCTGCTGAAATAAGCCCGAGAGATTTTATAAATCTTCTTCTGTTGGTTGTTGAAATCATAGTTGTTAAGTTTATAAGTATTTTAATAAATAGAGGCTACTTCAGTTGAAATCTCATCACTTAAATTTGGCTTGCTCCAATTTGGGTGTCTATTAGTTAATAATGTAAATAACCAAATCCAGATAATCGGTGATTAAAGATGCAGCATAGCATAGGATGATAAAAGAGACGGTGCCACTTTTAGTTAAATGGCAATTGTTAAATCTTTAGCAGGCTATAATTTATATAGAACCTGTTTTTTCTGGAGGCTTTTTTTTATAAATCTGTACACGTTTATTGGTAATAAATTTTGAAAATACTTTACTGAATAAAACGTTTTTTGCGATTGCAGAAATATTTTATCCGCAAAGCGTAAATACCTGTTATGAATTTCTTCCGCATAATACCTTAAATCAGCCGCCTGCTAATAAAGAAAAAATAGGAGCCACGAATTTTGAAATTTGCATTGAAATAATTTTAAATTGAATTTATTCGTGTAATGGATTTGCAAAGGTAAATAACAGATATAGATGAAGTGACAGTTGAATTTAAAACTTATTTTTTGATACTTACCGATCAATAATTAAGTTGTAAGGGTGATGATTTGCAGCGGAGTATTGCACAAAATTTAGAAAATATAATGGTGGTAAATAAATCTTGCTGTAATGAGATAATTGCTTTTGGGTTACCTGCTTACAAATTGAAACCTGTGTATAAACTGAAAATTTCGGTAAATTTCTTTGGTATAAAAGAAAGGAAAAGAGTTGGGGTACGGCGTGTAAAAAAACGAAAAGCTACTACTCAATGGTGCCTTTGGCTAAGTTTGGTTGCATTGATATTGTTCAGACGTTTTTACAGCATCAGTAAGAATTAAAAAATATAATTACAGACGCTGAAGATTTGCTGCTGGCTGGGGCTACAATGCGTTCACCTGTGGGCAGGGTGTTGGTTTATAAAGTAGAGGATGCCATTAAAATTATGATTGCAAATAAACAGAGACATTTTCTGCAAAAATGAAAAAAACAGGTCGTAATAAACTTATTATTTGGTTAAATAAATAGGGGGTTGAGTAACAGGCTATTTATTAATAGTATTATGAAAGTTGTTATGAATATTTTTCTCCAATGCTTTTTTTAAATAAGGGTTTAACGAATTACAATCATCAATGGAAGAAGCAAACACAATATTAAAATTATACCAAAAAGTTGCACCACGTGGCGGAGGTATTACCAGGTTCTTCGGCGATACGGTAATTAATAGTCATGACCAGCATTATATTGATTTTAAAAAATTCGGAAAACAACTAGTGATTGATGCCCGGAATAGCGGTGGTAAAATGATAGCCGAATTGTATTGCTTCACACCAGCGCAACAGGCTTTTTCTCACGTTTTAACCGATCTTACGATTGTAATAGCAGCGGGCAATGATCAAAAAAAAATGACCACCATCTTACTGGCCCGCTTGCTGGAACATGTAGAAAGCGATCGCCCGGATATTTTAAGAGTAGAACTATTGCTTCGGGAAGGAAATGCAATATCAATGGCACTTTACAAAAAATTTGGTTTTAAAATAGAAGGTCGTTTCGATAAACGTATTTGCAAAAGTAAAGGTCATTTTGAAGCGGAAATACCCATGGTGTGGTTCAATAGAAAGTATATGGAGCAGTAGGTTTTTTGTATTCGTATTCTTGATTTGTTTAATTGATAACAACTTTCATGATAAAGTACCGAATCTATAATTATCGACAAAAAACATTAAAATATAAATATGTAATTTTTTACCCGGTATTAAAAATTCCACTCTGAAGTGGTAATATGTGAGACCAGTTGCCAATTCTTTTTTCGTAGCCGATATACCCTCAGATACCTGATGCCATATCGGGCTGTTTTTTCTTTATCCTGTCTTACTATCAATAATCTCCCCTTAATAATTGCTACATTTTGGTGCAGTTCTACCTGCACAGAATCATGCTCTCTGGAAATGTACTGCCTGTCTGCATCTTGAATACTTTTTATCCAGCTATCTCTTGAATCAATATTCCCCCCACCATGCGTAAAAATGAAATCTTTGGCATACAGCCTTAGCAGGGTGGTGGTATCTTTACTAATAACTGCATAGTCCGTTTCCCGGTTAATTGAATCAATCCATTTACTGGTTGCTTTATCCTTTTCAGATGATTGTGCATATAGACTATTGCCTGTGCAGATGAATATGATCAGAAAAATGGAACCTATTTTTATGTTCATAAATATTAATTTTTTTAAAGGTATTGCCAGCAAACTTATTTGGTAGTTTGAAGTTTAATTTTATGCTCCCGGATATCCCAACGGATAGTAGTTTCTTTCCCATCCGCAATAAACGAAATGAAAAATATATTTTCTTTTTTAGTGGCTTTTATGTTTTGAATAGAACGCTCATTTACATTCCGTGCATGCAGCATGTTTAGCAAAAAAGCATGGTTTCCGTCAAAAACAGGTTTTATCAGTACCCGTTTTGTTTCACGGGGTGTAAAGGGTTCAACTTCTGGTTTTGATACCTTATGCTGTTCAATGCTAAGTACCGCATCTTTTGGGAAAAGACTGTAAAGCTCAAGTGTACTGTTTTTTATTGTTGCTTCCAGCCTTTTCGGATATTGCTTTACAACAGATTTTGCATCAAGATGAAGTAGCCAGGAGGCATCTACCGGAGCATTTACTGTTTCAGAAAAAACAGACATCTTGGTAATACGTGTTCCAACCGGCATTGATTGTCCAGTAAACGAAACGATGCTTCCTTTTTTTAAAATAACCGCATCGGATACCGCTGAAAGATTATCGTCTGTTTTTTCATTCCGGCTTATCCAGGAATAAACTTTTTGGCCATCTACCTCAAAAGAATATCGCCCCTTACCCGGCTTGTTATCCAGGTACATCAATGCAATTTTATAGATGCCTGTTGCACCTGTAAAAGTGAAAGAGGCTTTACCTTCACTACCCACTACATATCCGTTAGCAGCATGAGTGAGTCCATCAAAAGTTTCCAGATTTTCTGATAACATATCATATACAACGCCAGCTTCCTTCAATATAACTTCATCTGCAACTAATAAAACGCCTGGTTTAATATAAAGCAGATGCCGTGTAAACTTTTTTAAACCCAATGCAGGGTGATAGGCATGGGTAACATCACCAATTATATAAGAATAATTTGGATTGTCTTCCGAATGAATGATGGTGGGATAATGTCTAAAACGCAGTGCTTCTCCGGTACCAAAGTAACCTACTTCTCCTAACTGTCCGTGTTGCTTAAAAAGCATGGTATTATGGTCTTCTGTGCGATCCTGACCCGTATAGCCCGGATCAATCGCCAGCAACGATCCATTTGAGAATAGCTGAAAAGAACCTGCATCTGTATTTTGATGGGCAGCTCCATAATCATAAGGAGCAATTTTTGAAAGTGACTTTCCTAAAAATGGGCCACATTTAAAACCAATCATGGTTGCATTGCTGTCCGTCCAGGAAGAACGCATCATAACCTGGTCTATTTCATTAAAATATTTATAGGTTGAAAAAGTTGCAGGCTTTGCAGGTATAATGGTGGGGTCGTAACCAAGCATCATCATCCAGCCATGGCTGCCAAGTCCTTTTTTATAAAGCCTAAGTGTTTCCATGGCCATCCATTGAGCCGTTGTGTTTTTATGAAGCCTGGCAATGGTAAAAAGATGCTGTGCGGTAGATGTCCAACCTCTTCGGGGAGCGTCACCAAAGGTCATTGCCCATTCTTGCTCAATACGTTTTGGAAGTAAACCATGCAGCAGGTAATCCGTAAAATTTTTTACAGCTTGGGAACCGGAGTAGTCTATCCCATACGCATCACGTGCCAGCAATAAGTAATTTAAAACATACTCCATTCCATACCCTGCATAGGCATAGCCCTCTACAGACGAGCCGTCTTTAGGAAGCAGTGCAAAAACTTGCTCAAAAAACTTATCAGTGGTTGCCCGCCATTCGCCAGCTCTTTTATCTTCGCCAGCTAGAGCTGCTGCTGCAAAGGCAAGAGAAGCCATATTTGATTGTCCATGATTTTGAAGAAACTGGGTGCTCCACCATATTC
>JBBQTL010000016.1:0-43818 GCA_038213285.1 Chitinophagales bacterium | reverse complement strand
GGGGGGGGGAGGATATTCTTGCTCCCGATGCAAGCGGCAATTACAAAATTGATGTAAATTTTCAAACAGGTAAGTTCGCTGTCACAAAAATATAAATTATGCCACTGCCTGTTAAAGGTATTCGGCATGTTACAAAAACCATCACGATATAAATATCATTTTATGAAATCAATATTAAAGTTTTTAACGGTTGCCTTTGTCGCGGTGGCATTTTCTGCCTGCAATAAGGTAGATGACCTGCCTTTGTACGGGGCTGGCAATTCCGGCGCTTTAAGTGCTTCGTCGCTTACAATTGCTCCTGTGGTTGCAGATTCTAACAAAACTGCACTAACGCTTAATTGGACCTTACCCACCCATAGCATCGCTGCCAATAAAATTAAGTACATCATTGAAATTGATTCTACCGGAAGAAATTTTTCAAAAGCATATAGCAAAACGATCACCGATTCCCTAAGTACATCCTTTCTTGCAAAAGAACTAAATGCAATACTATTGGGGTTTGGCTTCGCCTATGATAGAGCCTATAACATGGATGTACGGGTCATATCTTCTTATCCCAACAATAATGAGCGGCTGGCTTCCAATACTTTGGTGATAAATATAAAAACGTATAAAATTCCGCCAAAAGTAGTACCGCCAACTTCTAATAAATTGTTTTTAGTCGGCAATGCCAGCGCAAGCGGATGGAACAACCCGGTGGCTGCTTCACAGCAATTTACCAGGGTAGATTCTGTTACTTACCAGGGAACATTTTATATGAATGGCGGGAAGCAATATGTTTTATTACCCGTAAATGGCCTTTGGGACTTTAAATATAATGTTGCCGACGGCCAGGTTGCAGGCCTTGCCAATGGCGGCAGTTTTGGAGCCAACCTTGGAAATGACAATATTCCGGGACCGGTTGCAACAGGTACGTACACCATCAAGGTTGATTTTCAGCGAGGATTATTTACGGTTACAAAAGTGAAACAATACGGCTTGCTGTACGTTCCAGGCGACTACCAGGGATGGACACCAGCCACAGCGCCTACACTGGGTTCGCCCAATGATGATGGCAAATTTGAAGGTTATGTAAATATTCCGGCCGGTGGAAGTTATAAATTTAAATTTACTACTGGTCCTGATTGGACCAATGCGTTGGGAGATGCAGGATCAGGTACACTAAGCGCAAGTGGCGGCGATATAGTTGTGCCAGGCGAAGGCTATTATCGCCTGTTGGCCAATACTGTTGATAAAACCTGGAGTGCATCAAAAACTACCTGGGGAATCATTGGAGGTTTTTCTCCGAGTAACTGGGGGTCAGATGTTCCAATGACGTATAGCGCAACCGATAATAAGTGGACTGCTACCATTACAACAGTTGCCGGAAGTGCCTTTAAATTTAGGGCAAACTCAAGCTGGAGTTTGAACTATGGCGATAACGGTGGGGGAAGTTTAACAGAGAATGGTGGTGATATTGGCGATGCCTCTAAAAATTTAGCAATTCCACCAGGAACCCATAAGATTTCTTTGTTCCTTAATAATTCAGGATACTATACTTACATTATTGAGTAAGTAAATATATAATTGAAAAAAAACTTTTGGCGACGCTATTTTAGTGTCGCCTTTTTTTGTAGATATCATCCAAAATGGCATGTTTCCAACACCTAAATAATTGCGATTTTCATTGTATCAGTACACATTATTTGACCTAATTAGCTTTTAATTATCATCATTTCAACAACAATGAAAATATTTGTTCAAAAATTTAACTGTAAATCAACTATTTATAAGGGTGCGGTAAAAATACTTTATAGTTTTGTAGGAAATTAAAAGATAGCGCCCTACCTTCGCCGTCCATTAAAAAAGCCTGCGGGATAGCGTGGGCATCACTTAAAATTAAATACAATGAGTAAACTACATTTCACCACCAAACATGCGAACGAGGCTACCGTTATTCACAACTGGTATGTGATTGATGGTACTAATCAAACCGTTGGACGTATGTGTTCAAGGATTGCGGCCATTCTTCGCGGTAAGAACAAAGCCTATTATACTCCCCACGTTGATTGCGGAGATTTTGTGATCGTAACCAATTGCGATAAGATAAAACTTACCGGCAATAAGATGGACGAAAAAGTATATGACAACTTTAGCGGATACCCCGGTGGCCGTAAAGAAGAAGTTGCTAAAGACCTTTTAAAACGCCGACCCGAAGTTATCATCGAAAGGGCGATTAAAGGGATGTTGCCAAAAAATCGTTTGGGTCGTAAAATGTACAAGAAGTTATTTGTGTACGTTGGATCGGATCATCCGCATGGAGCACAAAAACCAGCAGAACTTAAATTCTAATTACTAAATAATTGAAGTGAAGGTTTGATAAAGTCATTTTCAAATTTTCAAATTTTCAAATTTTCAAATTGATATAAATGGAAAAGCAAAAAAATGCGGTTGGTCGTCGTAAAGAAGCTGTTACCCGGGTGTTCTTAAGCAAGGGTGATGGTAAAATAACGATCAATGGCAAAGATTACAAAAATTACTTCTCACTGGTATACCTGCAAAATCAGGTAGAGGCTCCGTTGAAAACAGTGGAATCTTCTGATAAATTTGATATCGTTGTAAATGCACAGGGTGGTGGTATCAAAGGCCAGGCTGAAGCAACAAAATTGGGTATTGCACGTGCATTGCTTGAAGTGAGTGCAGATTATCGTCCGGCTTTAAAAGCAGCCGGATTGCTGAAAAGAGATCCACGTGCTGTTGAGCGTAAGAAACCAGGCCGTAAAAAAGCAAGAAAGAGCTTCCAGTTCAGCAAACGTTAAGCCCCCAGCCCCTGAAGGGGAGCAATGGCCGTTCGTTTTCAAATTTTCAAATTTTCAAATTTTCAAATTACTATAATGGAAAATAATACTTCCTTACAACAGCAACTTCTTGAAGCAGGTGTTCACTTCGGTCACTTAAAAAAGAAGTGGAACCCTAAGATGTTACCTTACATTTTTGCTGAGAAAAAAGGTATACACATTATTGACCTGAACAAAACCGTTGAAGGTTTACAGGAAACTGCTGCTGCATTGAAATCAATTGCAAAAAGCGGTAAAAAAATAATGTTTGTTGCTACTAAAAAACAAGCAAAGGAAATCGTTTCTGATTGTGCAAAGCGCATCAATATGCCGTATGTAACAGAACGTTGGTTAGGTGGAATGCTTACCAATTTCAATACGGTTCGTAAGAGCGTAAAGAAAATGCAGAGCATCGAAAAAATGCTGAATGATGGAAGCATTGATAACCTTACAAAAAAGGAACGTCTTACTCTAACCCGTGATAAGGAAAAAATGGAGAAAGTATTGGGTGGTATCGCACAAATCAGCCGTGTACCAGCCGCTTTATTTATGGTAGATATCGGGCATGAACACATTGCATTGGCAGAAGCAAAGCGTTTAAACATTACCACTTTTGGGATGGTTGATACCAATTGTGATCCTAACAAAGTAGAGTTCGCAATTCCTGCAAATGATGACGCTACCAAATCAATAGCCATTATTGTAAACTACATCGCAGCAGCTATAGCAGAAGGTTTGGCAGAACGCCAGGCTGAAAAAGATGAAGATGACAGCAGCAGCGATAGTGATGAGAGTGCTGAATCAAAAGCATCCCGTTTTGAGCAAAAAGCGGATGGTGGTGATGACAGAAACAAAAGAGCAAGAGGCGCAGCGCCAACTAAACGCCGTGTACCCGGACCCGGTGCTGGTGGCAGAAGGCCGGCAGGTGGTGGACCAGGCGGACCAAGATAAGCGTAACTGTTCCTGGTATCTTCAAAAAAAGCATCCAGGAGCAGTGACAAAAAAATTGACAATCATATTATAACCAATGGTTCTCCAAATTTGAACATCATAGTATGAAACTTGCCTCCTAATTTCGGAACTCGGTTGAGTTGTCAATTTTTTTTTGGAAATGGGTTTTATACTCATTGGCTCTTTTAAAAATCGAATTTTAAAATTCCCAAACACCGGGGGCTGGAACCTCTTAATGGATTTGGGCTAAATATATTATCATGAGTGCAACAATAACAGCAGCAGATATCAATAAGCTGCGTCAATCTACAGGTGCCGGCATGTTAGACTGCCGCAAAGCATTAACTGAAAGCAATGGTGATTTTGAAGCAGCCATTGACTGGTTGCGTAAGCAGGGTCAGAAAGTAGCAGCAAAGCGTAGTGACAGGGAAGCTAAAGAAGGCGTAATCTTAGCAAAGACTTCAGCCGACAATAAAACCGGCATGATCGTTTGTGTAAGTTGCGAAACCGACTTTGTAAGTAAGAATGCGGACTTTGTAGCTTTTACCCAAAGCATCATGGATGCGGCTATAGCAAACGATGTAAAATCTGGCGAAGCATTGAATGAAGTAAAAATTAGCGGAACAAAAGTAGCCGAACTAATTAATGATAAGTTAGCTGCAATTGGGGAGAAGATTGCTATTAAGTTTGAAAGAGTGGAAGCAGATTATGTTGCATCATATATACATGGTGCAAACCGTATGGGGGTGCTGGTAGGTTTCAATAAGGATGCGGGTGATGCAGGAAAAGATGTGGCCATGCAGATTGCAGCAATGAATCCTTTAGCAGTTGATGAAAGTGCAATTGCCCCTGAAACTGTAGCAAGAGAAAGGGAGATTGCTATTGAGCAAATAAAAGCGGAAGGCAAGCCGGCAGAAATGGCTGAAAAAATTGCAGTAGGTAAAGTAAATAAGTTTTTTAAAGACAATACCTTATTGGCTCAGGCATTTGTAAAAGATAATGGCAAAAGTGTTGCTGATTACCTGAAAAGCATTGATGCTGATCTGAAAGTGACTGAATTTAAAAGAGTAGCATTGGGATAATTTCCTCATTATATTTATAATAAGCGAAACGAATGTTTCGCTTTTTTTATGCCCTTCATTAAATATCCGGGAAAACCTGTCGGTAGTATTATATGTTGTTGCATATATCCGCCATCTTTTCTTAAAATACCCTCAATTGGGTATTGTTTGAATTATTAGGAAACGATATATTTGAGAATATTCTTAAAAAAATTACCGGTAAAGTATATTTTGATATGATTTGATTTGCCCCGTGATGGATAATTTATCATCATCATTCTCTCTGACAATGATTAAAACTTTTTTAGAGCATAGTTGATAGTTTCTGCCGCCAGTATAATGCTGGCGGTTTTTTATTTATATTTTTATATTATTTGTTTATGGTAATTGGACCTGTCCTGAAAACAGGACTTAATAGCATACATTTTTGTATGTTAATGCATAATGATAAACCAGTATAAAAAATTGTGAATTAAAATGCCGGTGAATAAATGCGATGTAGGCAGCGAAACAATTTTAAAAATATATCTTCGCAAAAAATTCAAACAAATGGTACCCAAATTCAAACGTATATTACTCAAACTTTCAGGTGAATCATTAATGGGCGATAAAAACTTTGGTTTAGATAGCCAGGTGATTGCCCGATATGCCCAGGATATAAAAAGTATAACAGAATTAGGTGTACAGGTAGCCATAGTAATTGGTGGTGGTAATATCTACCGTGGTATGAACGAAGCGGAAACAGGAATCGAAAGGGCACAAGGTGATTATATGGGTATGCTGGCCACCGTTATTAACGGTATGGCATTGCAAAGTGGATTGGAGAAAGCCGGGGTATATACCCGACTACAGAGCGCCATTAAAATGGAACAGATTGCTGAACCATATATCCGCAGGAGGGCTATCAGGCATTTGGAAAAAGGCAGAGTGGTTATTTTTGGTGCCGGTACGGGTAATCCATATTTTACAACCGATACGGCTGGTTCTTTAAGGGCAATTGAAATAAAAGCCGAAGTAATTTTAAAAGGGACAAGAGTTGATGGTATTTACTCCGCTGACCCCGAGAAAGATGCCAATGCAACCAAATATTCAAATATTTCTTTTACGGAGTGCATCAGCAAAAATTTGAAAGTAATGGATATGACCGCATTTACATTGTGTATGGAAAATGAATTACCCATCATTGTATTTGACATGAACAAGCCCGGTAATTTGGCCAGGGTCGTAACAGGTGAAAAAGTGGGTACGCTCGTAAAGGGCTAAGTAAAATAATGAATGTAAAGAAATTGCTTCCGCTTGGTAACGGAAGCTTTTTCATTTACGGCTTGCAATGCCAGTTCCGGTATAGAACTGAAACTATTTTTTAATTTTGAATTCATAATCATGTCAGTGGTAAATTGTATTGGGGCCAACTATAAAATGTAACAATGGAAAATAAAAGCAATATTGATTTATTGACTGCAATTAAAAAACTGATGGCTGAAAACAAAAGCCAGGAAGAACGACTGGAGTATTATGCCAAAACCATTGAAAGCAGGGATAAGGAAATTGAAATGCTGCAATCCATGTTAGCAGATGCAAATGAATACAGGAGTGGATTAGATAACCAGGTATTGGAGCTAAAGGATTTACAATATTACTTAGCTGACTTACAGCAACAAGTGTCCGGAACTTCTTTTAGTATAAATAATGGACAACAACAGGAGAGGGTTGCAGACAGCATGGAGGAACAACATGAAATGCTTAAACAAGAGTATGCTTTTTTGCAATCGCAGCTAAAAGACCTGCAACAGCAATGGCAGGAAATGAATAACCGAAACCTCCTGCTTCAGCAGCAAACAAGTCGTATTGCAGCATTGGAAAGTCTTTTGGCAAATGCTGAAGATGAAATAGGAAAAAAGAACAATAACGAAACCCGTCCAAACAGTGGCTAAAACCCGGTAAAAGGCATTAACAGGCCGGGAACAAAATAAATGACTGCATTATAATTGTAAATAGTTTTGTTATAGTATTTAAACGGCGAATAGGTATAACTTAAAAAACCAATCGGCTGCAATATTTATTTCACAAAAAAAGATAACTTTTTTAATTAACACTGTTTTAGATGAACTTTATGCATCAAATACTTTTGAAATGAAAAACATAGCTGATATAAGAAAAGATTACAGGCTTCGCACATTGACGGAAATTGCAGTAGAAGCAGATGCGGTTAAGCAGTTTGGTAAATGGTGGGATGAAGCAGTAAATAGCGATATAGATGAAGTGAATGCAGTTACACTCGCAACTGCAACATTGGAGGGCAAACCATCTGCAAGAATTGTTTTATTAAAGGGGTATGACGAAAATGGCTTTTTGTTCTATTCCAATTACACTAGCAATAAAGGACATGAACTTGCTCATAACCCACTGGCTTGTATGGTTTTCTTTTGGAAAGAATTAGAACGCCAGGTTAGAATTGAGGGCATAATAGAAAAAGTGGATAGCGAGGAAAGTGACCACTATTTTGCATCAAGACCCGAAGGCAGCAGGATAGGAGCATGGGCATCGCCACAAAGTATGGTGATAGAAAAAAGGGAGATAATTGAAGCAAATGTATTGAAGTACCAAAAGCGATTTGCGGATCAAAACATACCACGTCCTGCGCATTGGGGAGGCTACCGATTAAAACCAATATCGATTGAATTCTGGCAGGGAAGATCGAACCGTTTACATGATCGTTTGCAATATACTTTGCAAGAGGATGCTACATGGAAAATTGAAAGGTTGGCACCTTAGGAAAGATGAATTTAAAAGTAGATTGGTTGAAAAGTTGATGGTTTGCACCTTTAAACCCATCAACCAATTAACTTAGTAAATGGTAAGCTTATACAGTCTTTTTGGGTATTGCCACTTCTGTTTTCTTAGCTGGCTTTGCAGGTCTTGATTTTCCAAAAGATCCTTTAGCGATTTTGCCTTTTTTTGTTTTAATATCTCCGCGTCCCATGTTAATATAATTTAAGTGATTTGATGTTAAATAAGATAAAAAAGCAAGACATATAATTGGGTCTTGCTTTTTTAATGTGGTTGGGCAATCATTACATTTTAGCAGATAATTCTTTGCCTGCTTTGAATTTAGCAACTTTCTTTGCTTTGATTTTAATAACAGCACCAGTTTGCGGATTACGTCCGTTACGGGCTGCTCTCTTTGATACGGAGAAAGTACCAAAACCAACTAAAGTAACTTTACCATTACCTTTTAAAGTTTTTGTTACTGCTTCTACAAAAGAATCTAAAGTTGCATTGGCTTGTGTTTTTGTAATGCCTGCATCATCAGCAATTTTTGCGATTAATTCTGCTTTGTTCATAATTAAGTTTTTTGAAATTTATTACTCCAACAAATATAGACGGTTTTTTATTGCAAGAAAATTATTTCTCTCATTTTCATACTATAAAAATCGCTGTAAACCGCAAGGAATAAGGCTTTACGACAAAACGCTTTTTGTAGTTATAATGAATTTTGTTTTTGATTTCACTTGAAAGGCCCTGCTGGCAAGGGTTTTAGCATTCAATGGTTGTAAATCCAATGCTAATGCGGATTTGACCGCTATGTCTCCGGTTTTTTTATTTGGCAAAATCAACCATTTTTATTTTGCACATTTAGTTAACAACCTGCATTACTGATCTGAAAGCAATGAATTGCCCACTCCAATTATCAATGGATTTTTGTCGCATGACACCCGCAAATTTTTCAATATACAGATTGTACAAAGCCTTACTCTCGGCATAATATTGTATGGCATATGTAGGACCATCCGTATCGTCTGTTTCCAATAGACGCAAAATATTGGCTTTTGTAAAGCAGCCGGTATTTATCATATCTGTAATGTGCTCTTCTTTAAGCCACTTTAACCATTGATGATGGATGGCCGAATCTACTTTGGTGGTTACGTTGTAAATTATCATGCGGTAAAGATACAGCCAGGCTAAATTATTTCCCCGATTTATTGATATCGGCTGTAAGGCGAAAAGTTAAAAAAACTAGTGTCAAACCTGCTAAAATGATGGATGGCAATATCCACCAGTTTTTGTGTTTGCTGTTTGTCTTGGGTTCTTTTTTTGAAGTAGCATAAATATTGCCATATTTTAACGCACGTTGTGTAGTGATGCTATCTTTAAATGATTGAAGATCATAATCGGCAAAAGAAGCGAGGGAATCACCAAAAACCAGTTTGTATTTTTTCCCTTTATCAAGGTATGCCACTAATGCTACAGTTTGAAGCTCTGTGCTAATATTTTCTATTTTCAATGGAGGACTATCGCCGTTCTTAATTACAATATAAAACAACGGGGTCTTTGTTTTTAATAGATAATATACAGCAGTTGTAGCAGGCATTAATTTAAAATTACCAATTACAAAACCGGCCTTGGGTATTTTGTTTACTCCATATTCAGGTAAGCAAATTTGTACATCTCTGCTGTAAAACCTGGCACCACTTGCATTGATTGATATTTTATCGAACTGGTAATTGGCTTCCTGTTTTACTTCAATGTATGAATAATTATTGCTATCCTTTTGTGTAAAAAGAGGCGCAGGGTTTACCTGGTATATAACTGGCTTTTTAAAATCAGGCAAAGCATAAAATCCAGCTTTTGTGATGAGTAATGGGTCATTGTGAACGTTATCTATCACCAGTTTTAAATACTGGTATTTCACCAAGGGTAAAATTATTTCCTGAATGTATTCGTCTTTAATAGTCTCGTGACTTCTATTGATCATGATATAGTCATCTATGACATACCAGTGTTGCCGGTTGAAACTTCCACTTAGTATCGCTGATCGGTTTACAGCAGCATTTTTCAGTATCAGCTTCAATTTATTAATTCCACCAGGTTTTGTATTTTCTATCACCAGTAAATTTTTACCGCTGTCATTCACAGTGTTTTGTAATATGGGAAATGATGTAAACAAACTCTCCTCCCATGCTGAGTTGCCTTGTTGTAAGATATGGGGCACCCAATGGCCATTTTGATCAGCAATGCGTACATCAGAAAAATCAGTTTTAATAAAAGAACCGAGTAGTGGTGACATTGTAATTGTATAAAAACCGGTTGTATCCACTTCATTCAATGCAGCGGCATATTTAAAATGCTGGGCATTTACATATCCGGGTGACAGGAGAATTAAAAATAACGCAATTGATATTTTACCGGGTTGTATCATCAATAATAATTTTTTTAAGTTTTTGATACATGAATGAAATGATCAGCAGCAGGATTCCCAACATAATAAATGCAGCTATTTTTCCGCCTTCAGATATAGTACGGATATCGAATAAGAACAATTTTGCAAGTGCCAGTGAGAACAGGATCAACGAAATGATTCGAAGCGTCTTAAACTTGTGCTTCATCCCCTGCCACATAATTGCAAAGGAGCAAAGCGCCCAAACAATTGTTAACCCTGCCTTTGAATATTGTTGTAACGAAGAGTTGATAGTTTGAAGCGGTGCCGTAAGTACAACATAAGCGTGCATGATTTCAACACTGAAATATATAATCAACACAATATTAATGAGCCAGACAAACAGCCTTCCTGTATTTTCAAAATGAACAGCATTTTTCCGGAAAAGCTGGATGGCCATGTATAGTAAGCCGAGCAGAATTAAAGCTGAAATCCAATGAACCCATAACTGTACTGATGGGTATAACTGTTGCAACATACCATCTCTTAGGTGGATAACATAGGGGATGCTAAATACAAACAAAGCGACGCATCCTGCAATCATCAGTAGATGTACCATGATGCTCCCTCCTGCATTGTACTTTGAAATAATCGTAAGTAATATTGCTGTAAATGAATAAGTAATTAACTGGTGCCAGGCATTTGGCACATCAGGAGATTGGTAATTATAAAAATATAAATTAACCCCGAACACGCAAGTCAGGTAAAAAAGAGTGCCTGCAATAAACAGCATCGCTTTAAAGGCGACTCTATTGTTAATACCTGCAATAAAGATCGATGATTTATTTTCACGCTTCAATAGTATTGCATATATCGCAAAGGCTGCTATCGCCCCGATATTGGTAATAAAGCCCTGTACAGTTTTATATAGTACCGGCAGACGGGTGGTGCTTAAATCATTTGCCTTATCCCAGTCCATTAACAAACTAATCATCATTAACACCATTATAATGGAAGAAGTATATTTAAATACGTTTATGCTGCTTCGCTGGTGCAGCCAATAAAGTAAAACAAACTCTGCACTCCAGAATAAAGTAATGGAATGGCCATGTAATTGCACTGGTGCGGCAAGGGAAACAAACGTAAGCGTAAGTCCAATTAGCAGGTACAACAAATTTTTATCCCCTTTATTGTTTTTATAAAAGTAGGTTGCAAAACAAAAATTGATAGCGCCTAATGCAATTGTAAATAAGCCCTGGTATTCGCCTTCATTCCGAAAATGCAGGTTTGTCATACCGGCAGCGTAGTAACTAAATGTAATCACCATCAGCAGTGAGAAGTCAAAAACTTTAAAAGGTTGCCGGGTACGAATATTATAGATCATACTCATGCACAGGAACAAAAAGTAAAATGCAGTAGCGAATACGAATGAGTTTTTATATAGTACAAACTCATTGGCCAGCACGGTGTTTTGTATAAGCCAGCCTCCGTAAATGCAAAGTGTAAAAAACAAGGCAATCACATGGATAGCCTTCCATTTCTTAAACCAGGAAAGGGTGAGCATACCAATGTTTAAAATAAGAAGGTAGGTGAACAAAACTATGTAATTCCCACTTCCGGTGCTTACCAGGAAAGGTGTGATATAACCTCCGATAGCTGCAATAACTGCAAGCTCTAATTTATTGTAGAGTAAAGAGAGGGCGACAGCAAATGCCGTAATAACAATCATTATTATAAATGCGGCTGTTTGCGAAAAGAGCTGGTATTCATGAAAGGCAAATGCGATGGTAAAGTAAAACACCGCAATGCCGCCACCTGCTAAAACCGAACTAAAAGAACGATATGAATTGCGTAAATAATGTGCCAGTGCAATGAGTACAATGCCGCATCCGATTCCAATACCAACCCGGCCCGCTTCTTTAATCCAGTTTTGATCAATGGCATATTTCACAAAAAATGCAATACCCAATACCAATACAGTAATACCAATTTTATTGATCAGGTTTTCGCCAATAAATTTTTCCAGGTCGGGGTTGTTGCGTAACCATTTTTCCCACCCGCTCTCAGCAACAGTAGCATTAACAGTGGCGGTAGTTAAAGGAGTTGGTGAAGAAACGATTGGTTCTGCAGCAATTGGTGCAGGATCAGCAACACTTATTGTTTCATTTGCTACATCAGGCAGGGAATCAGCTGGTATTGTTTCAACGGTAGATTTTGTTATTTCCGGAGCTACATAAGGTCGCCATTGCACTACATTTTCATCGGTTGGGTTAACTGGTAATATCTCTGTACCTGGTTTTTCAACACGCTCTTTTAATTCAACCAGTTCTTTTTGTATCAATAAAAATTGCTCCTGGGATCGGACTGCTATTTCTTTTTGAAAAGATTTTATTTTAACCAATAAAATAACAATAATTACAAGGGCAATAAAAAGTAGGGCTTCCATGGCTAGATAATTGTACAGCAAGGTAAGCCGCTGTTATTAATTAATGCAGAATATAAATTCAAAACCATTTCATCTCGGATAACGGAAAACAGATCAGGCTTTAATTTCTAAATATACCGGGCAATGGTCACTGTGTTTTACATCCGGGAAAATATCAGCATCTATCAACTGGCTTTTTAATGGTTCTGTTACAGTGATATAGTCAATGCGCCAGCCTTTGTTGCTGAGTCGTACACTTGGGAAACGCTGGCTCCACCAACTATAGCGATGTGGTTCGGAATGAAAAACCCGGAATGTATCAATCCACCCGCTACCTAAAAATTTGGTCATCCATTCCCGTTCCTGTGGTAAAAAGCCGCTGCTGGTTTTATTACCTTTCGGGTCGTGTATATCTATCTCCTGGTGGGCAATGTTATAATCACCACATAAAATTAGTTTGGGATATTTTTTCCGGAGTTTAGAAAGATAGGTATGAAATTCTTCCAGCCATTCATATTTAAATTGCTGGCGCAGTTCGCCACTGGTACCGGATGGGAAATACGCATTGATAAGGCGGATAGCACCAAAATCAAGTTGAATTACCCGCCCTTCCGCATCACTAACCGGGATATCACAACCTATACAAACATTATCGGGTTTTAATTTTGTAAATACTGCTACGCCGCTGTATCCTTTTTTTTCAGCACTAAACCAATGGTGATGAAAGCCCAATTCTTCCAGCAATTTTACATCCACATCATCTTTTGTGGCTTTTGTTTCCTGCAGGCAAATAATATCGGCCGGATTTGTTTTTAACCAATCAATGAACCCTTTTTTTAATGCGGCCCGAATGCCGTTGACGTTGTAGGAGATGATACGCATAATTTTTTTTAACGAAGTAAAGCTACTGGATTTAATTTTTATTTAAAACACAATCATTGCCTTCTTTTAAACCATACCTGTTGGGTCATATTTGTTCACTACAATCTGCTACCATAATGGCATATTGAATTTTACGAAAGGTTGTTTCAATGAAAAGCCTGGCATTTTATTGCGGAGGAGCAGATCAATCATGTGTTGGGCATCAATGATAGTTATCGTTAATAATCATTCTTAGTTTTACGCTTTTCTTATAAAACGTAAAGTGTCATTATAAGTCTGGCAGCCTTGGCGTCCTTAGCCGACAATTTGGAATTTAGCTGTTATTGTTGATATACTATATTCAACGGTTTTACATTTAAATTTTACAAAGGAGCAAATTATCCTGAGCCAAAACTCCAAAAAAAAGTGAGTTTTGGCTCGGGATTTGGTTATTATCCTGAGCCAAATCTGGAAAAAAATAGTACATTTGGCTCTAGATAAATTTGCATGGAGGATATAATCATTATAGGCAGGGAAGAAGAAAAGCTGCTACTGAAAAGCATTGTAGCAAATACAAGCGCAGATTTGGTAGCAGTATTTGGCCGCAGGAGAATTGGCAAAACCTTCCTTATTCGTGCTTGTTTACAAAAACATATTTCATTCGAATATTCGGGTATTCACAATGTGGATACGACGGTACAATTAAGTGGTTATTGCCAGGCATTGGCCAGGCAACTTAACAATGCCATTGAGCTGCAGGTTGCAGTAGATTGGTTTGCGGCATTTGAATTAACTGCTAAGTTGATGCAGAAAAAATTACGCCGGAAAAAAGCCGTTATTTTTTTAGATGAGTTTCCCTGGATGCAGACTCCAAAATCTAATTTCCTGGCTGCATTTGAGCAGTTTTGGAATACCTGGGCCAGTAAGCAGCACAATCTGGCCATTATTCTTTGCGGCTCTGCAGCCAGTTGGATGATACAAAATGTGGTTCGTAACAAAGGGGGATTACACAACCGGATTACAAAGAAGATAGCTTTGCAGCCATTCACATTATATGAAACAGAAGCTTTTTTAAAAAGCCGCAATGTTCAGTTGAACCGTTACCAAATTACTCAGTTGTACATGGCTTTTGGAGGTGTGCCTCATTATTTAAATCAGGCATCAGCGGGATTGAGCGCCGCACAAATTATTGATAAGGCATGCTTTACAAAAAGCGGCTTTTTATACAATGAGTTTACTGATTTGTACAAGGCTTTATTTGATAGTGCAGACAGGCATTTTAAGGTGATAAAAGCATTAGCGGCAAAACCAATGGGACTAAACAGGAATGAAATTATTAAAGTATGCCAATTGCAAAGTGGGGGCAGTACTACCAGTTTACTGGATGAATTATCAGCTTCGGGGTTTATAACTCCCTATATTCCGATAGGAAAAAAATTGAAGGATAGTATCTATAAATTAACAGATGAGTACTCTCTTTTTTATTTAAAATTTATGGAGGCCAACCGCGGCAGCAGTAAAGGAACCTGGACAAGGCTGAGTGACACACCCACCTGGAAAACCTGGAGTGGCTACGCATTTGAAAGTATCTGCATGAAACATGTGCCTGCTGTAAAAATAGCCCTTGGCATCACCGGGTTATATAGTGAAACATCCATCTGGAAAAGCAGGGGTAACAGTAGCAACGATAAGGCCCAGATTGACCTGGTGATAAACCGCCGTGATAATTGCATCAACCTGTGCGAAATAAAATTTTATGAAGGCAGGTTTTCATTGGATAAAAAATATGCCGCTGCTCTACAACAAAAGAAAAATATTTTTAAACTGGAAACAAAAACGAACAAACATCTTTTTTTAACCCTCATTACCAGCATGGGTATTGAACCTAATGAACATAGTATCGGCCTGATTGAGCATTCTCTTTCACTTGATCATTTGTTTGTACCCTGGCAAAAAGAGGGATAAACATCCTGAGCCAAAACTACCAATAAAAGATAGTTTTGGCTCAGGATGAAAAGTTGCCAACTACATTTGCGATTTTTATGAAAGCATTGAAATGCCATAGTTATTGGGCTTGCATTGAAAACGAATAGCTACGCTTACTCTAATATCGGGCTCAGCCATCTCTTTGCTTCATCTAATGACATACCTTTTCTTTCTGCGTAATCGTTCACCTGGTCTTCGCTGATTTTCCCCACTCCAAAATATTTACTTTCCGGATTGGCAAAGTACCATCCGCTAACAGATGATGCCGGGTACATTGCCAAAGATTCTGTAAGGATAATACCGGTGGCTTCCTCGCCTCCTATTAAATCAAACAACTTATATTTTTCCGTATGATCAGGGCAGGCAGGATATCCAGGCGCAGGCCTGATGCCCAGGTATTCTTCTTTAATGAGTTGTTCATTGGATAAATGTTCGTCCGTTGCGTAGCCCCAATATTCCTGTCTTGTTTTTTTGTGAAGCAATTCTGCAAAAGCTTCTGCTAAGCGATCTGCCAGCGCCTGTAAGATTATCTTATTGTAATCATCCAGTTTCTCTTCAAAAATTTTGATATGTTTTTCGATGCCTTCCATTGTTACAGCAAAAGCGCCGATAAAGTCGTTGCCCATCGCTTCATTCCGTATAAAATCAGCCAACGACAAATTTGGCTGTCCTGCGGCTTTCTTTATTTGCTGGCGAAGGAATTCAAGTTGCACGTTTCCTTTTTCGCTTTGCACAATAACAGTATCAGGTGCCGTTTTAGTGGCTGGCCAAAATCCGATGGCACCTCTTGCATTCAGCCATTTTTCATCAATAATTTGTTTCAGTAATATTTGCGCATCCTTGTATAAATTGGTTGCGGCAGTTCCAATAATTTCATCACTCAATATTTGAGGAAACTTGCCATGCATTTCCCAGGCAATAAAAAATGGTTGCCAATCTATGTACTCCGCAATTTCAGCCAGGTCGTAATTGTTGAAGATTTTTGTTCCGGTAAAAGTAGGGGCTACCGGTGTAAAATTATGCCAATCCAGTTGAGTGCCATTTTTCTGTGCAACAGTAAATGACAGGTAATTTTTCACCGTTTTTTTATTGTCAAAATCTTCTTTAAGTTTGTCGTATTCTTTTTTAATACCCGTTAAAAATTCCGGCTTTTGTTCCTTGCTTAATAAGCTACCGGCCACCGTTACACTTCTGCTGGCATCCAGTACATGTATTACACCATTATCGTATTGCCGGGCAATTTTTACCGCCGTATGCATACGGGAAGTAGTTGCCCCTCCAATCAACAATGGCTGGGTCATTCCTCTTCGTTTCATCTCGTGGGCCACATGCACCATTTCATCAAGTGATGGTGTAATCAATCCGCTCAGGCCAATGATATCTACATTGTGTTTAACTGCGGCATCCAGTATTTTCTCTGTTGCCACCATTACGCCCAGGTCAATTATATCATACCCATTGCATCCCAATACCACACCTACAATATTTTTACCAATATCGTGTACATCTCCTTTAACCGTTGCCAGTAATATTTTTGCAGCTCCGGCAGACTCTTCGTTGGTAGTACCCGCTGCAAGGTGGGCCTGTTTACGATCTTCTTTTTCCTGCTCTATAAATGGAGTGAGAACCGCTACAGCTTTCTTCATTACCCGGGCACTTTTTACTACCTGGGGTAAAAACATTTTACCTGCACCAAACAGATCGCCTACAATATTCATCCCATCCATCAAAGGCCCTTCAATTACATCCAATGGTTTGGGATATTTGAGCCTGGCCTCTTCCGTATCTGCATCAATATAATCGGTAATGCCATTAACCAGGGAATGCGACAGCCGTTTTTCAACGGGCTCGTTTCTCCATTTTTCATCCTTTACTTCTACCTTACCTTTTGCCTTTACCTTTTCGGCATGGATGATTAATTTTTCAGTGGCTTCATTGTTATCGTTGTTCCGGTTGAGGATCACATCTTCACAGAGATCACGCAGCGTTGGTTCTATCTCATCATATACCACCAACTGGCCTGCGTTTACAATGCCCATATCCATACCCGCTTTGATAGCATAAAACAAGAATACGCTATGAATGGCCTCCCTTACATGATCATTTCCCCGGAATGAAAAGGAGACATTACTAACGCCACCACTTACTTTGGTTAACGGCATCAGCCTTTTTATTTCTTTGGTGGCTTCAATAAAATCTACGGCGTAATTATTATGTTCCTCAATACCGGTAGCGATGGCAAAAATGTTGGGATCAAAGATAATATCCTGCGGGGCGTATCCAACCTGCCCGGTTAATATCTTATAAGCCCGGTGGCAAATTTCTATTTTACGTTGTTTGGTGTCGGCCTGGCCCACCTCATCAAATGCCATTACAATTACGGATGCCCCGTAGCTTTTACAAATGAAAGCCTGCTCAATAAATTTGGCCTCCCCCTCTTTCATTGATATGGAATTGACAATACATTTGCCCTGTACACATTTTAAACCGGCTTCAATGATCTCAAATTTAGATGAATCGATCATGATGGGGATTTTGGCAATATCCGGTTCCGCCTGCACCAGGTTCAGGAAGGTGGTCATGGCCTGTACGCCTTCCAGCAAGGCATCGTCCATATTTACATCAATGATTTGCGCCCCGCTTTCTACCTGCTGGCGGGCAACACTCAGCGCCTGTTCATAAGAGCCATCCCTTACTAAACGTGCAAATTTTTTACTACCGGTTACATTGGTGCGTTCACCTACGTTTACAAAGTTTGTTTCCGGGCGAACGACTAATGGTTCTAACCCGCTGAGGCGTAAATATGGTTTGATTGTATTCATTTATTTTTTATTTGGATAAGGAAACCCGATTGCTTTTCTCGGCTCGTTTTCCTGTGTCAATAATTTTTTAAGATATTGAAATACTATTTTTATTTCTTCATCATGCTTTACCAAATGCTGTTCTATTTTTTCAATTTTGTTCCAAAGTTCCTTATTATCAAATAGCAGTTGTTTCATTTTGGTAAATACTCTTATTATTTGAATATTTACTTCAACTGCTGTGTCGGAATTCAGCAGTGATGAAGCATTGCAACGCCTTGTTCGGTAAAAGCGAAGGGAAGTTTTCGAACCCCGCCACGTCCCGGATTCTTTGAAGTCACAATTTGTGACTTCAAAGAATCCCATTCAATGATCGATAATTGAAACATAAAATCAACGGGAAAGCGATGGAGTTTACGTTTAACAGCCTGGTTCAACACTTTCACTTCCACGCCATACATTTCCGCCAAATCCTTATCCAGCATCACTTTTACACCACGTATGACGTGAACTTTTTCTACAATAGCAGCTTCTGTTATTTTGGCCAGGGGTTGTTTTGTATTTGCCATAAATTGCTTTTGTTTGAAGTCGCAATCTGCGACTTCAAATTAATTATACCGTTTTGATATCGCAAAATTCGATATCAAAAAATAATCTTTGTTCATCCTGAAACTTACAAAAAACGGCTACTTGTTGAATAGCCCTATAATGCTTCTTCCATCACCGGCAATTCCCTCGGTTTAAATTTAGCTACTTCATCCGCTATATGCTTAATATGATCGGGTGTAGTGCCACAACATCCCCCTACAATATTCAGCCAGCCATTTGCTGCCCACTCTTCAATAATATGAGCTGTCTCATGCGGCTGCTCATCATATTCGCCAAACGCATTGGGTAAACCTGCATTTGGATAAGCGGATGTAAAGCAGTTGCATATCTGCGCCAGTTCTTCAATATGCGGCCTCATTTCCTTGGCACCCAATGCGCAGTTTAAGCCAACACTTAATGGATTGGCATGCATTACAGAAACGTAAAACGCTTCCAGGGTCTGGCCACTTAATGTGCGCCCGCTTGCATCAGTAATGGTACCACTGATCATGATGGGCAACTCCGGTGTGCCGGTTTCCCTGAAATGTTTTTTAGCGGCATATATGGCCGCTTTTGCATTTAGTGTATCAAAGATGGTTTCAATCAGTAATACATCTACACCACCTTCTATCAATCCTTTTATTTGTTCTGTGTAGGCCGCGGCTACTTCATCAAAACTAACGGCACGAAAACCAGGATTGTTTACATCCGGCGATAAGCTCAGTGTTTTATTCAATGGGCCGATGGCGCCTGCCACATATCTTTGTTTTGAAGGATCTTTTGCTGTATATTCATCGGCCGCTATCCTGGCACACTTGGCAGAAGCTACATTTAGTTCGTAAGCCAGCGATTGCATATCATAATCTGCCTGCGCAATTACCGTGCTGCTGAAGGTGTTGGTTTCAATAATATCTGCACCCGCCTCCAGGTATTGTTTGTGTATGCCGGTAATGATGTCGGGCTGTGTAATGCTTAGCAGGTCGTTGTTTCCTTTTACATCGGTATGCCAGTCTTTAAAACGTTCGCCCCGGTAATCCGCTTCCTCCAGTTTATGCCGTTGTATCATAGTACCCATGGCGCCATCAATAATCAATATTCTTTCTTTAAGGCTATCCTGAATTGTTTTTTTCATATCTGTAAATCCGCACGATGAACGGAATGTTTTATTAATTAAAAAATTGCTGTTTCAATCGTAATGCTAAGTAAAATGTTGATCCAAAATGGTTTGTGGTACAAGTGAGTGACACAACGATGATGACCAAAGCTGTATTCGCTGACCACAAAAAATAATTGTAAACTATAAACGAGAATCAATCCGGGAGAAGATATGCAGAATTGCTTTCGTTTATTAGTTCACTTGTATAAAGGCTTACGAACTGAACAATAAACAAATCTGTCCGCAAACGGATGCAAAAATAAAACAACTAAGCCGTAACACAAAATGCTACGGCTTATAATTAACAGGGGAAAGAAATGATCAGTATTGATATGGTAAAAAATTTACCTCTATTTATAACTGTAATGATGAGTACTAATGATTTTTTCCGATAGTAAATACCCTTGAGATATTGAATCCAAAAAGAATATGACCTTTACTCCACTGATCGGTGGTTTCGCCAATAAACCCCGACTCATTCATGGCCCTTGAATTAGTAAAATGCAACTGAAATACGTGGCCGCCGGTCTCAATATCAAAACCTACCGAGAGCGAATTGATACTGGCTTTGCGGATGATGATACCTGAAGCGTCTTTAGCTTCCTTCAATTTGTGGCCGGGGAGCTGGTAATAATATTCCACATTTAAACTCATTCGTTTGCTAAGCTTTTGGCGGCCGCCAATGCCTACTGCAAACAACTTATTTGGATCGCCCAATAATTCCGCCAGGTTATTATGTACATAGGAGGGCATTAATTGCAGGGAGGTGGCTTCTGAAAATTTTCTCCCAATTATAATCTGGTGTGAGAAGGACAGTTTGGAATGAAAATAATTTTTCCGGTTGGCGGGTGGTTTGGGAGAAGTTTTAATGGCAATGGTAGGCACATAACTTACCGTAACGGGCATATTGCGTTTACCTGTAGACTGGCGTAATAATTTTAATTTAAAAAATGCATCGTATGTTTTTTTGTAGGTACTTCTTCCGACACCCACCATTAAATACCGGCTGATGCCATAATCTAATCCCATACGCATGGTAGCATTATCCAGGCCAAAGAGATTATAGGAACCACCTTCAGTACCTCCAATGGTGCCAAAACGATGTGATATTTTTACATCTAACACACCCTTGGCAACATTTTCAATGGTATGGCCATTTACTAAACGGGTGGTTTTAAATGCGGCGGTGGTGTAATTCACCTGGTTATTTTCATTGTTACCCACTTCCTTTTCCAACTGGCTCATCAGGTTGGTACTATCCTGCGCATATCCTATAGAAGAAAATGATTGTTGCACTAATATCAACAAAAGAATGTGTTTGCAATTCATACAATAAATTTTCGAAATGATTGGTAATGATTATTTTGGCTCGTAATTGCAGCCGACCTTAATTTCGATTGTTTTGGAAATATTGTTTTCTACCAGTTTTGGAATGCTGATATTATAATCAGCCAGTAAAACCCTAAACGTGGCATTGGTAGTGAATTTCCCGGACTTAACAGCAATGACAGCAGGGGTTGTTATTTTTTTGGTAACTCCATGTATCATCAGATCGCCAATTACGTTTATTGAATAATCACCATCTTTTGTAAGATCAACCTTACTGATATCCGCAATGGTACCGGTAAAAGTCGCTTTTGGAAATTTTTCACTTTCCATATAGTTTTCATTAAAATGTTCCTGCATCAGTGCCTTCTTGAATTGAAACCCCTTGATGATTATTGAAAACTTAATATCTCCTGTTGCAGTATTCAATACACTTACTACCTGGTTGTTGACGGCACTTATATTTTCAAGTGGGGTTTTTGAAAAAAAGGTGATCATCCCATTCTTAGTGAAAAAATTTTGCGCCTGTGCCATATTGAATAAAGCAATACAGGCACATGCTAAAAGACTAATACGTTTCATATTAATGGTTTAGTTATTGGGACCACCGGCGGCTACCCAGCATTTAATTTTCTCTATTTCCGCAGGAAGTAAAGGGCCGTTTTCAGGCATCGTTTTATCAATAACTGCCCTTACATTGATCCTGTTTTTCATGGCGCTTATCTGTGCATAATTTTGTAAGGTGATGCCCGCAGGATTGCTTGCGGCATTGGCATCATGGCATCCGGGTGTGGCACATTTGCTGTTGATGAGTGGACTTATATCGGCTCCAAATTTTGAATTGACTGTGTTACAGGTTGTGTTTTGATTTCCATTTGGATTGCCATAAAGTGATTCAGCATTCTCATTGTAACAACTATTAAATAAAGATGCCAGCATAAGCAGGACTAAGAATAAATAAGCTTTTTTCATAAATGATAAATTTCTGAGTAGATATATTTTATTAAAATGACGGAAGGTTATTGGTTTTACCAGTGATGATTTTACTTCCCAAGATAGCATCGCGATAGGTACACATCTGGTGCAATACCGAGGTCTGCATCGCCCTGCCCAATCCCTTTGCAAATTCCTTTCATTGATATTTTGTTTCCATTTTTCAAGCTGCCTGCCGGGCCTTCCATGGTACAATTGATGGAGGCTCCGGGGTTATTTGTTTTTAGCAATATGATTAAATTGTCTTGTTGATTTTTGGATACGCCGCTTACTTCACCGGTAACGTTCAGTATTTGTTCAGCATATTTTTGTTTGGCGGAAACGGAGTCTTTGGTAAACAGTTCATATAGCTCCGGGGCAGTTACTTTTATAGTGCCTGCATTATTTACATCAGGGCCTTCTTTGTTGTACATGTAAAGGCCGATGCTGCCAGCAGCCAAAATAAGTACGAGTAATGCAACGATTATTTTTCTTTTATTATTCCACATTGTTTATCGGTATGCCGCCTGTTAGATTATAAGCTGAAACGGTGAAAACAGAAATTGGGTTGCTTTGAAAATAAAATTGATGGAAAGGTTGTAGCGGAATGGCGGGTGTGTTACGAATTGCTACTGCTACCGCGGAGCAACAAAAGCAGTGTACACTTTTTTTAAAAGGGATGTTTATAGGGTATAAAAAATTCGCTTATTTCCCGGCCTGATTGACCTCACCGCCAACCCCTCTCCAAAGGCGAGGGGAGCCCGACTCTGAAAACTCGAAATTATATTCGATTGGCTATCAGTCAGCTAACAATAGTGTATATATATTTGCTGCCAAAGAATTGGCGATGGGATTTTTTTTTGTAAAAATGCATTTAAAACGTTGCCATACTTACGCGAATTTATAATGCAATCAAATGCTCCCTTAGTTTCCGGAGACGATATAATTTTCAACCGGTATGCGGTTGCTGATACTCTTGGCAAGGGTCATTTCATCTGCATATTCCAGTTCACCTCCAAAGGCGATGCCCCTGGCGATGGTAGTTATTTTTACGGGGAAGGCTTTTAATTTTTTGCTGATATAATAAATAGTGGTATCGCCCTGTATGTTAGCGTTCAATGCAAAAATAATCTCTGTGATGCCTTCTTTTTCCACCCGTTGAACCATTGAGTCGATGGTTAATTGCTCCGGGCCAACACCATCCAAAGGGGAGATGATACCACCGAGTACGTGATAAACACCATTGAATTGCTGGGTGCTTTCAATAGCAATTACGTCCCGTATATTTTCTACTACACAAAGCATTTCCTGCTTACGGGAACGATTGCTGCAGATATTACAAAGTGCTGTGTCGGAAATATTATGGCAGCGGCCGCAAAATTTTATTTCCTCCCTCATGGTTGAAATGGCCTCGCTAAATTTTGTGACATCATTTGCATCCTGCTTAATGAGATGTAGCACCAGCCTTAATGCTGTTTTTTTTCCGATACCGGGAAGTTTGGCAAATTCATTTACCGCATTTTCTAAAAGAGAAGAAGAAAAAATCATGGTGCAAAGATAAAGGGATAATGGAAATACACGGAAACTGACTGAATAAATACAAACGCCTTGTCGCTAAAAGGCCCGTTCCCCTTTAGGGGTTAGGGGCTCCATTATAATTTAATGTCCCGTTCATTATCCCAACTGGCTTTAATGTTTAACCTGCTATCCAGTGTGATGGCTTTTTCCGGTTGTATTTTTTTTGAGTAATTGCCCGGATCCCAAATCCCATTGTTATTTTCATCAAATAATATCCGCAGTTCGTACTCACCGGGAACAAATAATTTATCAGTCCATGTGGAAGTTGTAATGGGGAATGATTTATAAATTACATCATCTTTTATAAATTGTAATACCGGGTGGGTAACTGCAGCCAGGTTGCTGAACCGTAGTACCAGGCTACCATAAGCGCTTTCTTTTTTGGATGTAAACCGGATGGTATCTGACCGGGTTAATTCCAGTCCCGTAGAGTCGCTGATGGCCTCTTTATTTAATAGTATCCGATACGGGGTATCTTCTTTCCATTTCAATTTAATATGTATATTTTTTTGAGTACTGTCAAGGCTCACTTCGGAACCGGCTATTTTGTTATAGTTTGTATCGGTTAAAATAATTTGTTGCGGTTCGAATTTTTTTAAAGGCTTGTTAATACTGATTACCAAATCAGTTAACAGGTCCTGTTCGTTATTGTTCAGGGTGGTGGTGTATCGTAGCCGCTTATCCGCTGTGGACGTTCCCTTCGCACCGATTGCCGGCGTGGTGCCGCTTTTTTTTATATCTTTCTCCTCTGCATAGGCATACAGTATAACAGGAGCAGTACTGTCAGATACCGTTATTTCTGAATTGGCAAAAGCGAATAGCTCAGACTTAGCATTATAGGTTTTACTTCCATCTTCATCCAGTAGTGCATAAATTTTATATTTGCCTGCCGATAGGTTTTTAAATGTAAAATTTCCGGAACTATCCAGTTTGGCAATATAATCCGGCTTTCTTTTTTGCACGATTGAGTCATCTGCATTCCTGTACAATAAAGCAACGATGGTACTGTCTTTTTTACCTGTTTCCGCAATAATCACTTTTCCACCTGCCTCAAGGGAATCGATTGTATTGCCGGTAGAAAAAACATAGGTGAAATTTTTAAAAGGATTCCCTTCATTATTGTCACGGATGGCATTTCCGAAGTTAATAGCATAGGTAGTGTTGGGTAGCAAAGTATCTTTTAATTTTACAGTAACTGTTTTTAATTTAAAATCTACCGTAGGATTAATTTTTGGAAAAGGTGAAACCAGCAAGTTGGTTTGCACCTCCTGTACATCAATATACTCGTCAAAATAAAGGGTGATCTTATTGGATTTAAAATTGGTGGTTAGTAATTTGGGATTGGCACTTATCAGCACCGGTGGTAAGCTGTCCCTCGGGCCACCCGTTGGAGAACCAATCTGTGCACATCCCGTTTCCATGATTGAAATAAAGCAGAGGGCTGATATGAAACATGCAAAATATACTATGTGACTGATCTTCATTTGATGGTATTGTGGTGCAAACTTATGCTCTTTCTTTTGTTTGTCGCAGATAGTAAATCATAAAATTGGCTTAATGCGCATTGGTTTCTTTCTTAATTGGGTGCATAGCAATTGCGAGGTTATTGTCTTTTACAAAATTACACCAATGGCAATTTGCCTTACCGCAGCCGGTGTAAAAATCATTCGCTTGTATTTTTTGCCACACCAGGGTAAGTTGTTGCTTTACTGTTTCGATATCGGCTTGGGTGATTATAATTTTTTCTTTCCGGTATGCCCCCTTTTTGTCGGGTTCAACAAAATCAAACTCCGTACTGATCACCTTCCAGTCTTTCTGTTCATAGTTATCAATCAGCATTTTGTAAAAAACCGCCTGCCGCCAGTAATCTCCACCGTTAGGATGAACCTCATTTGGCGGATTCATTTTTGTACGTGCTTTTTCTATGTCGCCACTTTTATAATCCACGATATTTACTTTCTTACCATTAAATTCGAGCTTATCCAATTTGCCTTTTAGCGGTACATTATTTATAGTAACGCCACGGATATTGCGTTCCACTGTTACTACTTTATTCCATTCATGTATATAATGATTGTAATAATTAGTGAGCACCTTTTCTCCATATTGCCATCTTCTATCAAAAGCTTCTTTTGAAAAATGAATACGGTTACTTTGCATAATCTCTTTAAAATAATTGATCAATGCTGATGCGGGAGGAAATTGGTATTGTTTTACTGACTGCCCTTCTAACATTTTTTTAAACAGGTTTTCCAACGCATAGTGAACAGCGCTTCCAAATTGCAGCGCCTCATTTTTGCTATCCGGTACACGGATAATATTATTATAATAAAAACCAAGCGGGCAGTTTAAATAACTGTTTAATGCAGACACATTCATTACAATTTTTTTCAGGATAGGAGCAATGAAGGCTTCTTCCAAATGCGCTATTTCCGGCAGCTGGTTTGATTTGCGTGATGCCAGGTAAGGCTTCCATTCATCTTCAGTTAAATTAATTTCAGTCAGTGGTAATGCATAACGCTTTATTATCTCAGAAACAAAAACAAAGGGTATCAGTCCCTTTCCCTGCTCATTGTACCTGGCTAATGAAATGTATAAACGAGGTTTATTTCCTGCGAGGGCTTCAGCCAGTAGTTGATTATACACAGGGGCATTGATGGATGGCTGGTTATAGTAAGAGATGCCAGGAAGCACAGGAACATAATACAACCATTCATTCGTTGGCTCTTTAAGTTGGTGGGCACCTGCAATAAATACATAATCATATTCTTTGCCCATCGTTTCTTCAGCATTACATAAATGAACATTTTTTGCGGTTCCCTGTAGGCTGGTTGCAGGTAATGATAGTTTTGCCGATTCCATTATATCTATCATCTCTATCAATTCCATTAAATGCAATTGAGGATTACGGGTTGTTTCCTCATTGATAAAATCGCCCAATGCGGTAAGTAGGTTTCTTAACAGATGACCATCCTGCTGTTGATCAATATAACACTGCAATGATTCATCCAATATGATGTTGACAAACAGTTGTGCCGGGTTGAAATGAGTCGAATCCCGGATTAATTTTTCAAGCAGCGCACCGGCTTTTTTAAGCTCCTTATCTATACCAGGGTCGAATAGATCTTTTGCCGGGGCATTGGCTCTTTCCTGTATTAATTTGCGGATTGCCGTTGGTGCTTTGCTGTATTTTTTACTGTTTACTTCCACCGATAATTTTGCAATTTCAAAGGAGGGGACTCTGAAAAAATCAAAATGAAGTATTTCAAAAAGAAGGTAATCCCCACTATATTGTATGTTTTGCTCAACGCTGGTATAACGCAGCAATTGAATTATTTTTTTTGTGAAGGGATGTTTCAAAATATCAATGTTTCGACTACAGTAGAAGGGGATATTTCTTAAGTTAAAATATTCATCCAGCCCGGTAAAATATTCTTCAGTCGGGTAAATGACTGCAATGGAAGCTGCGGGAATATTTTGTTGCAGCAACTCATATACCTGGTTGGTGATACCGGCCATCTCAGTCTTTTCAGTTTGATAAATTTTTATCACTGGTATATTTACACCCTGCTGCGATGAACTGGCAGGTGTTGGATAATGTACATTATTTGTAAACGGCAGCGTGATCCAATTGTTTGTAAATGCAGGATTGTTTTTAATGGAAGATTGGTTCGTTACCATTAATTCCAGGTGCTCATAAGTTACCGCCAGTATATTCAATTTTTCATCAACGCCAGTGAGTAACCCCAACAACTTATCAGATAAATTCCTGTTTCCGTTATGTGTATCTATATGAATGAAATGAAATTGCTGCAGGTATCCGGATAACAGCATTTTATTTTCTTCCATCATATTTACTGCCAGGTAAACAAGGTCATCTTCATCGTACCTGTTTTCTCTTTGCAGCAGGGTTTGATAATGATTAAATTCGTTGATGGCTGCCCGCAATTTTAGCCTCATTTCTATTGCTTCTTCTTTTTCATTATCACTAAGGTATGGATGTACTTCCTTCTCTTTATTGAGCAAAGCATCCAATTGTTCGTTGAGAATTTCAACAGTAAGTCCTTCTTTTTTAAACATCGAATAAAGCCGTTTCAAGTTTTTTATTTCGTGATAAACGTCACTCCTGTATTTTTTAAGCGGGTGACTACCGGGAAAATTGTCAATTAATTTTTTATACAATTTAATTGATTCCAATATGGTAAAAGGTTGCAGGGATCGGTTATCAAAAAGGGTGGTATTGTTTAAAATTAACTGTTCGCAAAATGCTGCGGGCGTTTTGATATTTACTTGTTGGGCATTAAAGCCAATTAACTTTTCAAGCTGGATTTGCAGTTTAGTAGCAGATGCGTCTGAATTGGTAATGCAAAGAACGTTTTCAGGTAAGGTATCAGTGTGTAATAATATTCCGGCGATTCGTACAACCAGTAACTCCGCTGTTCCTGGTCCGGGAAATGCCTTTACGTGTACCCGGCCTTCGATGGTATCTATGATCTTTTTTTGTTGAAGGCTGGCTTTTTCATACTCCAGGTTGAAATTATTTTTCATGATATCTCCTGCTGCGGTCATATTTCAAAGATAAGCCCGGTAGTTAGTCTTTGTTGGTTTGTATACTATTGGAATAAATCCGGGGTAAATAATTATTGCTAAGGCGAAACATTTAGCGCCATAAATCGTTATACATGCAAAGTAAGAATATGAGCAAAGTATATAGTATTAAAACGGTTCAGCAATTACCCATTAGCCTGGATGCAGCATGGGATTTCTTTAGCAGTCCCAAAAACCTGAAAGAGATTACACCGGCTAATTTAGGGTTTAATATTGTTTCAAAGCATCATGGAGAAAAAATGTATCCAGGCCAGATCATTGAATATAAGGTAAGCCCGGTATTAAATATTCCCGTTTATTGGATGACAGAAATAACACATGTGGAGGATAAAAAATATTTTGTAGATGAACAGCGCTTTGGCCCTTATGCCATGTGGCACCACCAACATCATTTTAAAGCCGTCAATGGTGGAGTAGAAATGACGGATATTGTACATTATAAACTCCCGTTTTGGTTTTTAGGAGATATCGCCAATACCCTCTTTGTAAAAAAACAACTGAAAGGGATATTTGATTACCGCTTTTCGATAGTTGAAAAACTTTACCCCCGTCCCCTAAAGGCCAATGACATTTAGTGAAGCAAACTTTTTGAATTGCACCGCTCCTTTAGGGCTGTGATAAGTAATATTTTTCTCTTAATGGCTTTAGCCAAATTATTCTTTCGGCTAAAGCCGTACTTTTTATTGCCCAATTTAATCCCCGCCCTAAAGGACGGGGCAAATCAAATCCTTAACTAAATGACATTGCCCTAAAGGGGTGACGAAGAAGATTGTTGCGACGCTTTATAAGTGATTAAAAAGTCACCTTCAGGGGATTTAGAGGCGGTTTATCCAGGCATCCTGGTAATGTACTTTTCCATTTGTTTTATCTGATCGGCTATTTGTGGGGTAGTTGGTTTAAGCCCTTTTGCTTTTCTGAAGTATTCTTTTCCAGCCCTGAATTCTCTTTTATTGATCATGATGGAAGACAGTTGTAAATAAGCGGCCGCCTCGTTTTCTTTATCAGGCAATCCCGACCGTATAGCGCCACGGATGTAGGTTTCCGCCTGCCGCATATCGCCTTTTTGCATGGCCAGCATGCCCAGTTGTAATTTATTGGCGCCTTCTGCCTGTTTCATTTGCCCACCCATTAGCCCGGTGCCATCACCCATTAATTCATGGCTCTTTTTCAGGTTCTTTTCGGCACCGTCAAAGTTTTGATCTACCATATCAAGGTTACCCTGAACAGTATAGTAAACAGAACGGATTGGTTTTATCAATAAGGCCGGAAACCAGATAGAAGCCAGTACTTTTTTGGCGCCTTCCATATCCCCGGTTTCCATACATTCCTGTATGAGCCGCATTGGGCCAAATACAAAATGACCCACAATTAATATCACCGATGCAAGATATAGTACAAAGGAAGGCCAAAATCCGGCCTGTACATTGGTAAAAATTGCCAGCGCCAGCATCACGATACCAATCCAAAGACGGTATTTAATAACTACATTCAACCACTTCATGTTCATAATTTATTAGGTAGGCAAAGATAGGGTTCGATGGCGGAATTTTGATTGGTGATTTAAAATTAGCCCGACACAGGTTTGTTAAATATCCAAAAGGGCAAAACCAACTTTCATTTCAGGTAAACCCAGGTGTTTTCAATGGCATGGTTTTTTATATTGAACCAAATGCTGACAGGGCTAACCAATTTTTTATTAACTTGCGCCAGTTATTTTCAAATGATGGAGCTTAATAAGTTGAAAATCAGCAAAAGGGTCCCGTAGTTCAATGGATAGAATAGAAGTTTCCTAAACTTTAGATGTGAGTTCGATTCTCGCCGGGACCACAAAATGTTTAGCATGTACTATGCTTATCTTTTAAAAAGTCTACATCACGATTTTTATTACAAAGGGCATTGCCGTGATATGGAGAAAAGGCTTGTACAACATAATTCCGGGATGACAGAATCAATACGCCCCTATATTCCTTTTGAAATTATTTATAAAGAACAGTTTGCTACAGAGCAGGAAGCAATAGCAAGGGAGAAGTACTTTAAATCATCCGCAGGAAGAAGGTATTTAAAGAAAATGGTTCCATAGTTCAATGCCCGCCCGGCTAAACGCCGTTCGGACGGGGGATAGAATAGAAGTTTCCTAAACTTTAGATGTGAGTTCGATTCTCGCCGGGACCACTGGGGCAAATATGAACGCCTTGTAAACAGATGTTTTACAAGGCGTTTTTTATATTTTATGGGCAATTTAAGAGCCAATGCAGATTTAATAAATTCCCATGATTTGATTTCTAATGGTACAAGCAAATGATAAACCTACGCAGGGATTTTATTGGTTACCAATAAAAACAAGGCATTGGTGCAATATGCTACTGTAGGGTTTGACCAAAAACTGTTTGTAAAAAAATCCCATTTCCTACTGCCTGCCAGGGAACAATTCGAAAACTTTATAAAACAGGAACTTAAAAAAGCTGCTCAATAAATATGGCTTATTTACAATACCGATACAGCACCAGTTTCAGACAAGCGGGTTGAGACCTGTTGAAACCTTTTGAATGTGCAAAAAAGAACGGTATAAAAGTTGGATGGCGACACCTTCGATATTTTAACAGAGAACCAAACCACCATGCGTATCCGCCTGAATGGCATTGATTGCACCGAACGGCGACACCTCCAGAGAGACACCGAAAAAAGGAACGATTGATGTACGAAGCTATCCGCTAATTGTATGATTTAACCATGCAGAAATAAAATTGGTAGCGAGTTTAATAGAGGTGACACCTTTGTGAAAAGCTGTTTGATAAATTGTAGACTCTGCAAAAAAGGTGTCACCTCTGGGGCAAGCACCCTGCGAAAGGAAAGATTGATGTACGAAGCTATCCGCTAATTGTATAATTTAACCATGCAGAAATAAAAAGCGGTAGCGAGTTAAAAAGAGGTGACACCTTTGTGAAAAGCTGTTTGAGAAATTGTAGAGTCTGTGAAAAAGGTGTCACCTCTGGGGAGGCACCCTGCGAAAGGAGCGATTGATAAATGCAGCTATCCACTAATAGAATGGCATGCCTGGTGCAAAAAATAAAATCGGTAGCGAGATAATAGAGGTGACACCTTTGTGAAAAGCAAAAACGATCTGAAAAAATGCAGGCAGTGGTATTATTTGCACCCAGGCAGGTAGAGAAAACTACTGTGGCTAAAGAACTGGCGGCTTCAAAGCCGGGGTCTTTTGTGTACCTGAACATGGGTTTCCCTTCTGACAGGGTGAAACTTTCGGACATGTAGTTGTTCTTAACCCCGATTGCAGATAAAACCGGTATAATGACTATTTGTTTTTTTGACAGGTGAAAGTTTTTACAAATGGCCGAGAGGCACATCCATTACAATAAGGATTAAGACCTGCCACCATGAGTGTCAATAATTCTTTTTCCTTTGGCCGAGAGGCACATCCATTACAATAAGGATTAAGACGCCGTTCCAGCAAACGATAGAATAAAAATTGCGGGGCCGAGAGGCACATCCATTACAATAAGGATTAAGACCATTAATTTCTTTAACGTTGTAAAATTTACTCTGTTGGCCGAGAGGCACATCCATTACAATAAGGATTAAGACTTTCATGTGTTTAGTTTTTGAAGTTAAAAATGTGGCGGCCGAGAGGCACATCCATTACAATAAGGATTAAGACTTTATTTGTAGCTTTTCCGATGGGGAAAAATCAATAGGCCGAGAGGCACATCCATTACAATAAGGATTAAGACGCTGCCGTAATTTGGCGCAATGTCGACAACTGACTTTGGCCGAGAGGCACATCCATTACAATAAGGATTAAGACTACGTACATTATGTATAATCCAAAATATATGGTGGGCCGAGAGGCACATCCATTACAATAAGGATTAAGACTGGTGCAGGTAATTGGTTTCCATCGGTTGTTGGTGGCCGAGAGGCACATCCATTACAATAAGGATTAAGACAAACTGATTTGATTTTCTAATGTATTCAGCAAACCTTGGCCGAGAGGCACATCCATTACAATAAGGATTAAGACAGTATGCTTTTAGCTTCAATAGTAATATCTGTTACAGGGCCGAGAGGCACATCCATTACAATAAGGATTAAGACTCTTGTAAAATAATACCGGTTGGCAATTCTGTAACAAGGCCGAGAGGCACATCCACTACAATAAGGATTAAGACATAGTTATGGCAATATGCTTAGGGCATATTATCATGAAGGCCGAGAGGCACATCCATTACAATAAGGATTAAGCCTGTAGGAACAGGCCTTGGCCTGGTCCTACGCTGAGGGCCTACGCAGCAGTTCCAGTATAACAGGGTGAAGGCAAATAATATATTTTGTATGCTTGATTTTTATTCAAACTGACCGGGGATACATCCATTACAACTACAATGAAGGATAGCTTTCCAGGCATCAAAAGAAATAAAATTTCAAAGCAATGTTAGAAGTGCTATTTTGGCGCACCGAACCAAAAACAGAACACAGGTACCATGAAAACCCTCCTGCTCTATACGTTGATATTATTTAGTTGTTCAACCAACAACAACAACGCCAAGTCTATTGCTACCATTACCGGGAAAGTTATCAAAATTGTGGATGGTAATACCTTCGATATTTTAATAGAGAACCAAACCACCATGCGTATCCGCCTGAATGGCATTGATTGCACCGAACGGCGACACCTCCAGGGAGACACCGAAAAAAGGAACGATTGATGTACGAAGCTATCCGCTAATTGTATAATTTAACCATGCAGAAATAAAAAGCGGTAGCGAGATAAATAGAGGTGACACTTTTGTGAAAAGCAGTTTGAGAAATTGTAGACTCTGCAAAAAAGGTGTCACCTCTGGGGAGGCACCCCGCAAAAGGAACGATTGATTAATGCAGCTATCTATTAATAGTATGGCTTAATATGTCATCACCCAATCCAAACAGTTGAACAGTATCTTCACAATAACCACTATATTCATCCTTGTATGCAATCCATCTACCTGCTCTGTCTTTTTCTTTTGGTAACTGTTTCACCCAAACCAACGCCGCCTTTAAAAATTGCGGTATGTTATTTTTCAGCCATTGATACCAAATTAAAAGCAGCGCTACTGCAAAATATTGCAACAACCTATCATTGTACCGTTACCGAAATTAAAGGCATTGCGGTATTGCCTGCAGCAGCTTATTACAAACCACGCAACCGTTACCGGGCGCCTGTTTTATTAACCTATCTCAATACTTATTCCGGTTACGACAACGTCATTGGTATCACCACAAAGGATATCTCCACCACCAATAAAGGCATTTATGATTGGGGCGTGATGGGGCTTGGCAACTGCCCGGGCAAGAGCTGTGTTATTTCCACTTTCAGGATGCGCACGCCAAACAGGGCCCTTTTTAACGACCGCTTTATAAAAGTGGCGTTGCATGAACTGGGCCATACCATGGGTTTGCCCCATTGTACATTTAGCAAAACCTGTTTTATGGAGGCAGCCGAAGGCAGTATCAAAAATGTGGACCGGGAAACAAGGTCATTGTGTACCAACTGTAAAAAAATAATTCACCAATAAATAAAAATGATGAACAAAACATTTCAATGGTGCGTAGACCTGTTGGTAAACCTGGCTGCCAAACTGCATATTACATACGAAGAAGTAAATATCTGGATATTTGTAATCATTGAACCCATCATATTTTTTATTATGTTGTGGATTATATACCGGCAATATGTCGTTATCAAATTATTGAAGCGGAGGTTATTGAAATGAATTTTGCCTGTCAGGCTAATCTCTCCTTCAGCATTCCTTTCCATAGGGTAAAACCGCTTTTGGCGTCTGTATAATGATGGATAACACGGCTGAAATTGTTATGGTCTTTTCTTAAATAGTCCAGTTTACTGGTGGCTTTTATTTCGGTGAGTATTTCTTCAATTTCTTTTATTCCATTCCTCAATGCATCCATTGATTTTTCAGCAGGTTTAATTATTGTGGATAAAAGTTAAATCGAAGCTGACTGTTGAACGGAGTCCCGATTAAAATACGGGGTAGACTGTCGCCACAGAAGTTCAATCAGGGAATAAATGTTGGTCAACAAACATCATTTCTTCAATACCAAATCCTCTTTAGCTGCCCACAAGCCAACATCCTGTTTGCTCAATGCCGCTGCCATCAGGTCTGGAAATTTATCCGGCGTGCAGGCAAAAACAGGAATTCCAAGGTTCGACAAAAATTGTGCGTTGCCATGATCATAAGATGGAGCGCCATCATCATTGAGTGCCAGTAGCACAACTACCTGCACTCCTGCTGCAACCAGTTCGGATGCCCTTTTTCGCATGCCGGCTTCATCGCCACCTTCATATAAATCGGTGATCAAAATCAACACCGTGTCAGTTGGGCGGGTGATAATTTGCTGGCAATAAGTAAGCGCCAGGTTGATATCCGTGCCGCCGCCTAGTTGCACACCAAACAACAATTCAACCGGGTCGGTTAACTCTTCTGTCAGGTCAGCCACGGCTGTATCAAACACTACCATCTTTGTTTTTACGGCGGGTATCGATGCCATCACTGAACCGAAGATGCCGGAGTAAACAACCGATGTGCCCATCGACCCGCTCTGATCCAAACACAACACCACATCTTTTAGTGAACTTCTTTTTCTGCCATAACCGATACGTGTTTCCGGTATGATGGTTTTGTATTCAGGCTGGTAATGTTTTAAATTCTTTTGTATTGTGAGGTTCCAATTGATCTCATTGTGTTTCGGTCTGCGATTTCTTGCTGACCGGTTTAAGCTTCCGCTGATGGCTTGTTGTGTGGGCTGGGCCAGTTTTTTTACCAACTCATCTACCACCTTACGCACCACCTGTCTCGCAGTGTCTTTGGTTTTATCGGGTATCACCCTGCTTAAAGTCATAAGCGTTGCTACCAGGTGTACATCGGCTTCCACATTCTCCAGCATTTCTTTTTCAAACAACATTTGTGTGAGGTTCAATCGCTTCAATGCATCTTTCTGCATTACTTGTACCACTGTGTTCGGGAAAAAAGAACGAATGTCACCCAACCAGCGGCTTACATTCGGAGAAGAAGGTCCGAGCCCGCCCTGTCGCTCCCCGTCATACAAAGCAGACAAGGTTTTATCCAACTGCATATCATGCGTGTTGAGTGTACATCCCGTTCCATCATTCTGGTCGGCACCCAGGATCAATCTCCATTTGCGTACCTGTTGTTCACTGCTCATGTATACAATATTTCCGGTAAATAAACTTGTTTAAAATTAATCCCGGTGGATTAAGGACGACCGTACCCCATCATTCTCATCACCACATCAATTCCCTTTTTTGCCCTTTCTTCATCAATCCCAATTGCTGTTTGTTTAACAATTGCTCCACTGCTTCCTGATTTCACTTTCTCTCCCAACTTTCTTCTTTCTGGTTTTGAAAAATTAGCAAAGGTTCTTCTCAGCAAAGGAAGCACCTGGATAAAGACATCCTCTTCCAGTTGGTCCACCCATGTGTCTACAACGCCCCACAGGTCCGTGTCAATTAATAAGATGGTGCCGCTACCTTTTAAAAAGCCCTCCAGCCAGGCGGCAGCAATAGCAGGTGCTGTTGAAGATGACATGGCATAATAAAAAGCTTTGACCAAATCATCTCCTGTGAGCAGTTTACAATCTGCCAACAACCTTGTTGCATAACCGGCTATTACAGGAGCCGAATTTTTATTGTTTGCAATAAGTTTGAGTGTTTGTTGCCATAATTCAGTAATATCTTTTTGCTGCAACAGGTTTACAGCCTCATTCATTTTTCCAAACAGTTCAAGCAAATGGCTGGCTGCATCCTCATCAATGCCGGTGCAGGCTGCAGGCAGGCTCACACAGATCCGGGTGATCATACTATCTACAATACCCAACACAAGTTCCGAATCCGTTTTACGAACATTCCCATACCGGCTCACATTTACCAATGCCGGAATTACTTCCATCAACTGGATAACATCGCCGCTTGCAGCCGCCAGGTTATTGATCTGCACAATCAATGTTTGCACGGCCACGGGAAGTTCAGCCGGAATAGCATCTTCCAGCAACAGGCAAATATCCGGCAGCGACTTCGCATTTTTCGACAAATCAATCAAGTATTTAACAGCAGCCTCTTCTGTAGTATTGCCCCAGCTTCCTTTTTCTATCACATCAATCGAAAACGCAGGGTCCCACTGCAACCGCCACTGTTCTTTAAATGTTCCCTTGCCGGCAATGGCTGATTTGTTGCCCCATTTGATTCCAAGTAATTGCAGCCGGTGTAAAAAAACACTTCGCTCTAAATCATTTTCTTTGCGCAGATCAAATGTGTAATCCTTCCAGTCTGCAGTTGGTAAAAGCCGCAGTTTCTTTTGCTGCTTTTCAATATCCAGTTGTAACGGCGGTTTTGGAATATCAACCGGCACTTCGCCGATGCGGTCACTGACAATCAATTCATCCTGCAGCAGGCTCATCATTACCGGTTCGCCATTGCATAAAATACTCAGCGTTGCTTCATTCAGTTCTTCCAGCCCGGCCTTGTGCAGGTTTCTTAAGGAAGCCAATGATTCTGCAAGGCGAACAGCCTCTATCACATGCGCCACCGACGTATCCATTTGCTTGCTGCGAAACAGTTTGGCAACTTTCGCCATCCACCTGGTGCCATCATCTGTTGGGTAATTCCAGATATGTTCATACCAACCCGGAGATGCAATGCCTGCACCATAGCCGCTGTAAAAACTTAAGCGATTATACGTCCACGGTATCCAGGTACATTCCACTTTTACTTTTGGTAAATTTTTCAGCAGCTCATTGTCTTCTTTTTGTTTTGGCATAGTTGTTAATGCCGGCGCATGCCAGGCACCACAGATCACCGCTATGTTTTGAAACATTTCCTTCTCTGCCTGCCGGATTGTTTTGCGCATGTGCGCTTCCCGAAGCTGCTCTAACCGATCATTTGTTGAAGGCAATATTTCCCGCAGCACCTGCATGGCTTCATTTACGGCATCAAAGATTTCCACATTATTATGGCGATGTTCAAAAAAATGTTCCCACCATTTTTCGCCATCATCATAACCTGCAGCCTGGGCCAGGTAAGAGATAGGATCCAAACGGATAGGTTGCGCAGTTTCATTTTCTTCAACCGTTTTATGTCCGTTTTGATTAGAAGAAATTTTTTGATTGGCCCAACCGTCGGCACCCTCACTCAGCTTCAGTGGCAGTACGTCCCGATTGATTACCGGGATCGCATTCTTATACAATATTTCTTTGTTGAAGAAGGCCGAATTATTGATGGTTGTATCTCCTGGTTCAATGTCATCGTTCCCGCTATTTGCCGGTTTATTTTCTTCAGTTTCTTTTGATTTTTCTGCAGCTTTTCTTTTCTCCTGTTCAATGGCAAATTGATTGGCCGAAGGCAGATCCATAAACCGCACATGAATGTTGTGTTGCTTTGCATAAAGAATCGCCTGCCACTCGGGTGAAAATTCCGCAAACGGATAAAAGCATGATTGTTGTGGATTATCGGGCTGGTAGCATAATATTGCAACCGGTGGTTTTAGTTCTTTGTGAGTTACCCATTGCAAAATGCCATCCGCTTCCGGCGGACCTTCCACCAAAACAATATCCGGTTTCACCGATTCCAAAAATGCTTTTACATTTTTTGCTGAACCAGGTCCGTGATGTCGTATACCGAGAATGTGTGTTGCCATAAAAAAATGCCACTAATTCCTAAAGGGGAATTAATGCGTTATAAAATTTGAAGTATGCCTATAAAACTTTCTATCCGAATTAACCGGCACCTGCCTTACTCCCCTTCAGGGGCTGGGGGCTTACTGCCTTTCTCCCCTTTGGGGCCGGGGGCTACATATCCCTGCAAGCCCTGTAAATATCTTTCCACTCTTCCCTGGGCTTCACTACCGTTTCCAGGTATTCCTGCCATATTAATTTATCCTGCACCGGGTCTTTTATTACAGCACCAATGATGCTGGAAGCAAGGTCATTTGCTTTCAGTTGTCCATCACCAAAGTAAGCGGCCATAGCCAGACCGTTGTTTACAACAGAAATGGCTTCGGCTGTGCTTAATGTTCCGCTGGGCATTTTTACTTTTGTTTTTCCGTCGAGTGTAACTCCACTGCGTAGTTCGCGGAAGATCGTAACGATCCTGCGAATCTCTTGTAAAGCGGGTGGCTCAGCAGGAAGCTCCATTACCTTACTATAACTTTCAACCCTTCTTCTTACAATGTCGATTTCTTCATCCATCGAATCAGGAACGGGTAAAATCACCGTATTGAAACGGCGCTTCAAGGCACTGCTCAATTCGTTTACGCCCTTATCGCGGTTATTGGCAGTAGCAATGATATTGAAACCCCTGATAGATTGTACTTCGGTATTTAATTCAGGAACGGGTAAAGATTTTTCGGAAAGAATGGTGATCAATGCATCCTGTACATCAGCGCCAATCCTTGTTAATTCTTCTATCCTGGCAATCTTGCCATCTTTCATTGCCCGCATTACCGGCGTTTCCACGATCGCTTTTTCTGACGGACCTTCCGCTAATAATCGGGCGTAGTTCCATCCATAACGAATAGATTCTTCTCCTGTACCGGCGGTGCCTTGCACTACCAATGTAGAGTCGCCGCTTATGGCTGCTGCCAGGTGCTCACTCACCCAGCTTTTTGCTGTTCCCGGTAAGCCATATAAAAGCAGTGCCCGGTCGGTGGTGAGGGTGGCCACGGCAATCTCCATCAGCCGTTTGTTGCCGATATATTTAGGAGAAACTTCAAAGCCATTTTTCAGCTTCCCGCCAATTAAATATGTCACAACCGACTGGGGCGACAATTTCCAATTAGCAGGCAACTTATCACCATCCTGTTTTTTTAATTCTTCTAATTCGTGTGCAAATAATTGTTCAGCATGTTGTCGTAAGATGGTTGCCATGTTTATGGGTTTATTCGTGAAAAGCTTTGAGTGTTTGAACTTTTAGCGTGATGAGTTTAATTATATAATCGGATGTATTACTCCACATTATCCGCAGGTGTTCTTCGGGTGGCGTGCATTTTTCCAACTCTGCAATAATTGGAGCAGGCATTAAATGAATGTACTGGCTAAAAAATGAACGGGTAAAGTTGTAAGGATTTTTGGCAATATGGATAAAGATATTTTTTGTGAGTTCAACGCTCCACTCTGTTTCTCTTTGTACGGCAAATTGAATAATGTTGTCAGGAAATTGCGCAAAAAATTTGTTACTAAAATGCTCCTGTTGTTGAACTGGCAATAGGGGTAAGATCTCAAGGTAAAAAACCTCACTATGATTCGCCAGGCTATAGGCCCAATCCGTGTCCTTAAAAGTGGAGGTTGCAACTACCAGGGCCGGCATCATCTTTTTTCCAATACTGTCTTTTTGAAAAATATCAATGACTGTTTGAGGACCGGCAGAGAAATGGCTTTGCCAAAATGCTGGTGGCACCGACCTGATGAGCTGGTAGACAATAAACTCATCATCTGTAAACGCTTTGTCGTTACTCAATTTTTCAATACCTGTTTTGAAGATAGCCTCATCAATGGTAGCAGGCAGGTGAAACTTCAATACCAATTTACTTGACAGACCCAACAATGCCTTTTCCTTTTTTAATTCAACCGATTGTTGAAGTTCCCCCTGGTACCATTGCACCACCGCAGCCGATGGGATTTTTTTTAGCAAACCGTTAGCTTCTTCCTTTACCTTCTTACTTTTCTCAGTACTCGCTGATTCTAAAAAAGAAATGTCCGCCTCGGAGATATTGATAGCGAATATTTCTAAAAACGCTGCCTTGGTATTTGCATCTTCCTGCGCCCAGGTTTGTTGCAGCCACACTCTTGCAAGTGAAGGATCACTTATCCTGGTTTGTCTGAAAATTGTTCTTCTTTGTTCAGGAGTGCCTGTTTGCCATAGTTGCTCAGCCGTTTGGTTCAGTGAAAAATTCCATAACTCATTAAAACGGCTCAGCCATTCGCCTCTTTTACCACAGCAAACTGCAACAAGTATTTGCAAGCTTTTCGTTTGAGCACCGGCAGCCAATAAGGATGGAATCAATTCGGGATGAACAAGCTGTCTTTTTGCCTCAGCCTGTTGCAGCCAGAATTTCAATAATGGTATACTATCTTCCGATTGAATGTCTTTCAATACCTGCAAAGCAGATTTACTGCAGTATGATTTTTCTTCAGCCGGACTAGGTTGTAATCTCACTGTTTCTTTGTGCAGTGGCTGTACGCCTGCCTGCCGGTAATTGAGCGCTAGCGCTGCGATCTGTAAAAATTTTTCCTCTTTATCAATCTGGTCATTCAGCCGGATAAGCGACACCATTTCAGTAAGTGCTGAAGGCAATTCGTTGTCACTGATCATCTTTTTGTCAGTGCCGATCATCGCGGTGTTAATGATATTGCTCCAGTATTCCATGTTTTATATCTTGCTGTTAGCGCTATAATGTTTTGTATTCGTTCTTGTACCAAACACCCACTGGCTCGTACTTGTCTTCTTTACCGATCACCGCCATATTCATGGCTTCACCCCCACTCAACGCCAGCAATTTCCAAATCGATTTATGTTCATTCTTTAGCTGCATCATTTTTTTATCTTCATCCTGCAGCCACCATTGATTATTGAACTGAACTGGTATTAATTGCTGAATGATAAATGGGCGCTCGTTTCTTACGGGCATTTCCGCACATAGCTGTGTTTCCGTTTCGGTCACCTGCTGCCAGTTTTGAAATACTGTAAAATGTGCTACGCTGTTGGTGGCTGTTTGCGTTTTTACAATGGCTCTCAATGGAGCTATCGAAGGATAAAAAGCAAGCTCTGCCTGAACGAACATGCCCGGGGTAAAAGTTAGCTGGCCGCCTTGCCCACTAACAATGAATTGAAGCACCAGCGCATATTTGTTGGATTGGGTTCCGTACAACCAATTACGTTCGGTAGTGATCGTATCAACTTCGATTGATTGTTTTGATAACACCAGCCATGTATCAGTGATGCCGGCTTGTACTTTTAATTCCTCCTGGCTTTGCGTAAAACCGATCCATGTTTTGATATCCTGCTGAGCAGGCTCATTTAGGTGCGCCTTATTTGTGTATCCTTCGATTACCAGGTAAATAGCTGCCAGTTGATCCATAAATGCTGATTGCCAGCCCTCTGAATAAAAATTACAATCTCCAGCACCGCGGATCATGTTTGCCAATCCCGGGGCCTGTGCATCCACCATGCGTTTGGCCATATTTTCAAAATATCCAAATCCTTTGTCGGGAATGTTTAATATCCCGTTTCTTATAATGTCTTTTAGCCATAAACGCAACTCAGCAATGCCGTCCGATATTTTTTGCTGACGGGCCTGTTGTCGTTTTGCCTGTGCGGCTTCGTCCACCGGCTTTTCTTCCCTGCTAACTTTCTTGTCTTCCTTTTCCGTTCGCTTGCTGAGCCAGTCGGTGACCCACAAGGGGGCGTCCCGGCTTGTAAAGTCTTTTTGCTGGCGTGAATAAAATAGCATCAATCCCAGTCCATGTTTGCAGGGAAATTTTCGGCTGGGGCAACTACATTTAAAAGCAATTTGCTGAAGATCAATTTGTGTTTGATATGGCTTGCTGCCACTGCCTTGCGCCTCGCCCCAAAGAACCTGTTCATTGGCTCCTTTGCTCACCCATTTGGAAGGGTTGGCTAAATCTTTTCCTGATTTTTTAGAGGCTTCGTCAGGAGCGAGTGCAAGTATCTGGTCTTCGGTAAAGGGCAATACGGATAATTTGGCATGAAGATAAGGGTGAAGCGATATAAAAAGATTTTTTGGCTAAAATAATTGTGATGCAGGAAAAGGCTGCAAATCCGTTCATCGAATGGTCTTTCATTTTTGGAAAAAATTCGATTCCATCATTTCTTATATTTGCAGCAGCAATGTTACTGAATACTTCGTGTTAGCTAACAAAGCATCATCTTCAAAACTATAGTGTTATGTAATTTTTAGATAAAATATCAATGAATGAGCAGCATTCATTTGCAGCTTAATTTTTATTCTAAAAATTATACAATGTCTATATCACATAAATACGGAAGAACATTCCATTACCCATTCTCTCCGGGTACAACCAGCGACGATCGAATTAATACTGATTATTGGCAAGACATCCGTCTTTTGCAAACTTTATTACACACCGAGAAACTGGATGGGGAAAATAATTGCCTGAACAGGCAGGGCGTATTTGCAAGATCGCATGCTGCACCAACTACCTCGCCGTGGACAAGACAGTTGCGGGAGAAGTGGTGTGGCCTGAAAAATGATTTGGGCGACTATGAGATCTTCGGTGAAAATTTATATGCCATTCATTCTATTCAATACCCTTTGATTAATCATCACTACTATGTGTTTGGTGTAAGAGAATTGGATAAATGGCTTTCCTGGGAAGAAACTGTTTTCATAGCGTCCATGTTTGATTTTCCGGTGGTGCCGGTAATAGAAACGGTAGTGGAATTTTTTGATCAACATTTATTTGAAAAGAATATCCTGGCCATTGTTGGCAACCAAAGTAGTTTTCAATCGGTTGATTTTATAATAAAGCAAGCCTGTAGCATGGAAGGTATTGTAAGCCGGAATACATCGGAATATGCGGTAAATGATTTTCAACAGAACGTTTTTAAGTATGTACGAAAAGGGCATGTAAAAACAGATGAGCATTGGACAAGAAACTGGAAAAGAGCACCTTTAAAATTTGAATCAAATGTGGACATTAACAAAAAATAAAGACTGGCAACAACTACAACAATTTAGCTGGGTAAAAGATATGCAGGGCGTTCCTCAAAGCCCGGTACATCATGCGGAGGGAGACGTTGCTACCCATACACAAATGGTACTGGATGCATTGATAAACCTGGCGGATTTCAAATCCCTGGATCAACAGGCACAGGAAAACCTATGGGTAGCAGCATTGATGCATGATATTGAAAAAAGATCCACTACAACTGTGGATGATAACGGCAATATCGTTTCACCCGGCCATGCTAAAAAAGGGGCAAAAACCACGGGCAAAATTTTGTACCGTGAATATGCGACACCATTTTTTATACGGGAACAGGTTGCAGGGCTGGTCCGGTATCATGGACTACCTCTTTGGATATTTGAAAAACCAGATCCAGTTAAGGCAATCATCCAGGCAAGTTTGGAAACAGATACTGTATTACTGGCCATGCTTGCCAAAGCTGATGTATTGGGCAGGAGTTGCAACGATGCGAATGAACTGCTGTATAAAATTGAATTGTTTACTGAACTGGCAAAAGAGTATGAATGTTGGGGTAAGCCCAAACAGTTTTACAGCGATCTATCCAGATTCCAATATTTTTATAAAGAAGGCAGGCACCCGGATTTTGAAAGCTTTGATGACACCAAAACATCCATGATCCTCCTGTCGGGAATTGCAGGCAGCGGTAAAGATTATTATATTTCAAAAAATTATCCAACCCATCCTGTTATTTCTTTAGATGATATGCGGAGAAAGGCGAAAACA
>JBBQTL010000015.1:0-44083 GCA_038213285.1 Chitinophagales bacterium | reverse complement strand
AGCTGTTTAAATTTAATTGGAGTAACTGAGTTAGAAAGCCGATGATGCCATAAAAAACTGAACTTAAACGGAGCGTCGCCAATGTCGATGCCATAAAAAACTAATGATGGTAAACAAATTAATCATTTTTAAACAGCTTCTGAGCTGAGAATAGGTTAGCCTTCATTTTCTTTTTTTTCTTGATAAAAAAAAGAAACAAAAAAAATCGAGGCTGCGAATAAAAAGGCTAAAAATTTCAACATGATCCTAAAATCAAGGAACTCGCCGCCAGTAGTTAAATGATCTAAAGCTTATGCCCGGCTCAAACAGCCTTGATTTCTTAACGGCTCATACTGAAATTTTCTAGCACTATTTATTCGAGGCCGTTAGCAGTCAATAATTGCGAACGTTTCACTTAATTCTATCATTTAAAATAGATATCATAATGCCCAAAATTAATGGTTCTGCCAACCTTGATGTATTCTAATACCACCCTTTAGGGGGTGGAAGCTTATGGATGATACATTCTTTCCACATGTTTCATTACATCTTCCTTATAAAACAAAACCTCTTTAAATTGTCCTTTGGTGTACATCTCCAACTGGTCATTAAAATGTTTGGAAGAGGGATTGCCGCTTTGGCCACCTGCCAGCAGGGATTTTGCTTTTATCCTTTTTCCAAATTCCACAGCACATACAAAGCTGTTGCCGCTTACCCCATACCGCTTATTCGTTCCGGGATAATAGCGGCTGTTATAGGATGGCAACATGCCCCATAAAGCCGAAGCATATCCTACCGGAACGCTGGGCTTGCTATCATCATATAGTTGGTAAATATCACTACTGATCCGTTGATAGCGGTTAATATCACCCCATGGTATTTGCCAATTACCAAATTTGGCGGTAAACTGATTCACCACCTTTAGTAAGGGGATCAACAATTCCTGTGGCGATGCATTGGCGGCGTATCTTTTTGTAAGCGTTACCTGGTCATCTTCTCCCTCATCGGTGTACACTTTTCTGATATCCGGGGTTAATAACTGCGCCCATTCTACGGCAAGAGCTGTAGCCACGGAATTTTCAGCCGAGCGGTAATCCCATTTTTTTAATGTGCTTATTGCATCAACCAAAGGAGCAAATAAGGAATCGCCGGGATGAATATTTTTTTCAAAGGATGCTACCAATGCGGGTATTAATTCCTCAAAAGCGGCGAGGCGGGTATCGTAGCCTGCGTCAATAGTTTTATCAATTGTAAACGCATTCCCTTCATTCAATACTCTTACCGCATTAACACCCCGGAAACTTTCGCCATCCGGTGCCATGTACGGCGGATAATTTTCTTTTTTAGGGCTGCTGGTTCCCGAAACGGAAAAGGGGGTGGAGTTACAATTTTGTATCCAGCCGGTCGCTGGATTGTACACATGCACTATTTCATCCAGTGTATGCAGGCCCTGCCATTCGGTGCGGCTGGTGCTTCCATCCTGCACTTTGCTCCAGTTGAAGGATTTATCCCGTTTAGGTATAAAATCTCCATGCCAGTAAGCAATATTTCCCTGGTTGTCTGCAAACACGGTATTATTGGAAGTATTGGAATAAAGGGCCATGTTCTTTTTATAATCTGCCAGCCCCTTGGCCTTTGTTCTTTCCCAGCTTTGTATTAAACTGGTAAGCGAGCGGTTGTAACTTTTTACACTGATGTATTGCCCGTTGCGCTTTGTCATAACGGGGCCATGGCCGGTGAAAAACCCGGTAAAGTTTTTTGTTTCCATTCCATCGCCATTTTTACAACGGATCGTTATCTTTTGCTCCGTAACCGGCAGTAATTTTTTATCATATTCATAAAATAAGCCATTGTCTTTTTTAACGATCTTTTCTGCATAGAGGTCGGCCACATCTACATTGCTGGAAGTGTGCATCCAGCCGCAGTATTCATTAAAACCCTGGTAGATGAAGAACTGTCCCCAGGTAACGGCGCCATATACATTCAGCCCTTCTTCACTTACCATTTGTACTTCGGGGCGAAAATAAAAAGTAACATGTGGGTTGATGTACAGGATCGCATTGCCCGAAGCGGATTTGGAAGGTGCAATGGCAAATCCATTGGAGCCGGTGCTGATTTCCCGGAACTTTTTTTCATTTTGCACCACCGGGGCGTTGTTGCCTGTGTAAAAATTTTTCACGTCTTCTTCAGTAACATCGCCGGTGCTGATAGCGCCAATGCTTCCGTCCGTCCACAACAGCGGGTACCAGGGCTGAAAGCGATGGAGTAAAGCAGGTTTTACTTTTGGATGTTTATACAGGTAATAATTAACGCCATCCGCAAACGCATTCAATAATTTTTTTAACCAGGCCGGACTTTTGTTATAGTCATTTACAGAAGCGGCTGAGTCGATGATGAGTTTCAGGTAGAGATCATTGTACAATTCTCCTTCTCCTTTTATTTCTGCCAGCCTGCCCAGCTTTTCAATATAGTTCATCTCTACCCGTTTAAAATCATCTTCGCATTGGGCATACAGTAATCCAAATACGGCATCCGCATCCGTTTTGCCATATACGTGTGGAATGCCCCAGTTGTCGCGGATAATGTTTACCTGCAATGCCTGTTGCTGCCAGCGGCTGATTTCAGTTTTTGAAAACGGTTGCGCCAGCAACTGAATGGGCAAAAATAGAACGAGGATTATTTTTTTCATCTTTATTGTGTGGTTTTATTGCAACAACAGCTTTCATTGATTATAGATTCATTGTGTACCATCTTGCGCATTGCAGGTTCATTGATCCTTTAATCAGTTCAGCAGTGCTAAGTTAAGTGTGAATGGTGCATGGGCAATATTTCGCCATTGACTAATTACCATTCAATGACGTTTACTTAAGAAAACATTCACGCAAGGAAGAAAAAGATGCAAAGGCGCAAAGTTGATTTTGTATTTTCTTTGCGCCTTATTTTATTCCTTTGCGTGAAAGATAAAGTACTAAGAAAACGACATTAATTCACCATTCCCCAAATTGATCCGTCATATTATTGTTTACAAAGCTGCATCTCATTAATAGGAATTGGGCATGATAAACGGCCTGGTAAAAAAGCGATCAATCGTTTCATTGTACACGGTTGCATTTTTCCTTAAAGCAAAGTGGGTAGATGCCGGCAGCACACATAAATTTGAGTTGGGAATGGCCCTGAATATTTCAATGATATGCGATAATTGAATAAGATCGCGGTCGCCACACAATATCAATACCGGCGCTTTAATGGAAGCGAGTTCGGCGGGAGTAATATGCGGATGGAATTGCATTAACCGCAACAGTTTTACTTTACCTGCTACTGTAGTAAAGCCGGCCTTTAACGAGTCTTCGTATTTGGTCAGCTCTTTTATTCCATCCGCTTCTACTGTTGGGTACAACACAGCGCTGTCGGGGCGGATATTGGGCGACACGGTGGCCAGCATCTTTACTTTTTTAGGATAACGGAATGCAGTGAGCAGGCCCGTGATGCCACCATCACTATACCCGATGATCCGTGCCGAATCGATCTTAAGATAATCCAGCAGGGCATTTAAATCTGCCGCCATTGCATCGTAGGTGAGGCTATCGCCGGTATCATTTGTTTTGCCCTGTGCCCTGCTGTCAACTGCAATTACTTTAAAATGTTTGGAGAAAAAAGGGATCTGGTCCTTTACGGATTTTATAGAACCGCCATTGCCATGCAAGAGTATCAGGGGTTCACCATTTCCATACACTTCATAATAGATTTTGATGCCATTTATTGTTGCATAATGGCCGGCTTCCGTGTTATCGCCATACATCACCGGTATTGGTTTATTCCTGCAGCCATATTCTGTAATGAGTGATACTAGTAAAACCAGGCAGGAAATAAAACGGGAAGAAAAAAGAAATCGTTGAAGTATTGGTTTAGTGGGTTGAGCAAAAATCATAAATGCAGTTGATGGGTTTTAATGAATTAGGTTTTCAAATTTGATTAAGAAAATTATTTCGCAGCAGGCGCAGAACTTTGTCCTGTGTCTGCCCGTTACTACACAAGCCAGAAAGAGAATTGCTATTTTCCGGATGTTAACCCAGGTAGGTCTAGCTGAGGCAAGTCCGAAATATTTTATTCTCCTGATCTGCCTTTTTACGAATGCAGGAATATATTATTCCCCCGACCCTTTATCGCCCACAAACCAATGTTCTTTGTCTTTAAAAAGCACATTGAATGTAGTAAGCGAACCATATACCCGGGTAATGTATTGCTGCAGGTTTACTTTATCTGCATCAGTCAATATTTTATGACTGTTGATATTTTGCTCCAGCACCCTCAGCCGATCCCTGAGCATTACAATCTTGTGAAAGAAAATATCAATGGGGATTTCCTTTGGCTTCTGGGTTTTGTCGTAGGGTTGCAGTAGCATCGTGCCTCCTTTCCAACGGTCACCCAATGGCACGATTTCCGTAACATCGCCCCATAAACGGAGAATTTTCAATAATGCCTTTTCCGTTTCCGACACCGTTTCTACTTCCGCGGTTACGTTTTCAGGGATGATCTCATCGAGGTGAAAATCAGTTTTTTCAATTTCCTTAATACCATGGTGAATAAATGAGATGAGGTAAGTTGCATACCGTACACCGCAGATAACACCGGGTCCGTACTGCGTGTGTTGTAACCTGGTACCAATGCCTAAAGTGGTTTGTTCCATAAATAAGGTTTAAATTTTATGGTTGTAAGTGCAGGGGGTGGCCTGCTACCTTTAACTTTTAAAGCCGAATTTATAGAAAGATTTAATGGATTGTTGGTTTTATTTTTTTATGTCCCACTGCAAGGACTATTTTGCCTCATTAAAAGCAGCAGACCCGTTAGGTACTGAACTTGAGGATGCACTGTTTTGTACCAACGGTGTTATGATGGGTTAGTGCCGTGGAAGAGGTTGCTTTTAAGCAAATTTTCTATAAGAATTATAGCCTTCTAAAAGTAAATCTTGATATTCTTTTATTACAATGTCTAACACAAAAAAATCTTCAAATTTATCAAACATATAAAATTTAAATAGAGAGAATTCATCTCTATTTTTATATGCGGTTAAGAATTTCCTAAACTTTTCATTTAATATTCCAAAAAATATATCCTTTGCATTACCACTACCATTTTTTTGAAGATTATTTTCATATTCAACCAAAGCCTCTTTTATATCGGTAAAATATTCATCTCTAATTTTTTTTCTTGATAAAACTAAATCGTCTCTTTCTAATCCATATCGTTTGATAGACTCTTTCCCTTCTTCAGTATTACTAGAAATTGTACCATCCAAATTAAAACTAAAATGACTTTCCACATCATCTAACTCAGGATTTAGCAATAGTCTTTGTTCATCACAAAGAGGTTTTATTGTTGGGTTACGGAATTTTTCTCGCATTATTTTCGAATTGGAATTATTAACATGCGTAGAGCCGTTTTTAAGAGGGAAAAAGTTAGATTTAACTCCGTTACATAACTGACAAGTTTGAAATAAGTTTGTCCATTCATATGCAAGCCAGTAATAACCAGTGTGATTAGGATAATCTTTTATATTTTTTTTGGGGCGATAGTGATCAATTCTGAAAGTGGAAGTTGCAATTGGCGAAGCCTCGCAATAAATACATTTTGTTCCAAAATGCTTTCGCAGCAATTCCCTCACATCATCATGGTTATATTCATCACTAACTTTATACCCGGTGGGGTCGTCAATTATAGCATCAATTTTTTCTCTACATCTTTCAGTTCCTAAATTACCGGGCAAATCTTGATATCTTGCATTTCTATTAACGATAAAATTCCTCATTAATTCACAATTATTTCGTTCTTGAATTGTATAGCTGTAGAAGTTCCTTATCAAGGATATCAGTTTTTTTTACTTCTTCCCAAGTATCTTCTGTTCTTAATTTCTTAAAATCAGTAAGATTGTCATTTATAATTGAGGAAAAGCCAAATATAGGGCTCGTGAATAAAATATTGGGGTTTAGCTCTTCAATATTATCTATTGTTACCTTTTCCAATGTTATTTGACTTTCATGATTTCTGTTTACTTTAATTATTATAGACTTGGGCGGCGCCCCCAATAAGGGAATTGGGCTATGTACGGATGTTATAAATTGGATCTTAGGGAAAATCATTGAAAGTGAACCTGGAAGAGTTTTTTGAAATATAGGATGCAAATGATTTTCTAATTCATCTATTATAATTATTCCCTCATAATCTAAATATTCGGCAGTTGGAAATTCTTTAGAAAATCTTGAAATGACATCGCCAACTAAATTTATTAAACTCTGAAAACCTGTGGCAAGTTGTTCTAATCCATTTTCTCCTAATACGTATCCTTCTGCATCTCCTTCCCAATATTTTACTTCTCCATCATTAGTAATTTTAATATCTATGATTCGATTATCCAAAATTTTGATCACTGCTTTTTTTAGATTTTCAAATTCAAAATTGTTTTTCAAACGACTTATTTTGAATAAGTAATTTATATTTTTTAATAAGCCATCTTTTTGAAACAAATTATAGATATTACTAGAATTTTTACTCTCCTGGTTTTCGGATGAAGAGGCTTGAGAGTTTAGCCTAATTGGACCATAACCTATAAAATTTTTGTTTAAAGATTTAAATTCTTCATTAAAAGAAAAAACCGAAGAATTCAAGATAACTATATTTGATTTTTTATAACCAACGGCTATTTTAGAACGTTCTTTTATATATTCTCTGTTTTCTTCATAATTTGTCAGGCCAAGTGCGATGGCTTGTAATACACTTGTTTTACCAACACCATTTTCTCCAGTTAAAAATATCCATTGGGCATCGGCATTCAATTCCTCTGTGAGACTGGTTTTTTCTATTCCTTGAAATTTTTCAATAGAGATTGACGCTAAAGAGATAGGTAAATTATTTTCTGTGGCGGGAGTTTCTGAAGGATAGGTTTCATCATTAAATTTCCTAGACTCCACCCTACTTCTTAATTTATAAAATTGCTCCTCTTCGATGAACCCAAATTTAGAAGAAAATTCATCATCTAAAAGGTTATTGTCTGGGTTTTTTACACTTTCTAAAGTAGAAGATAGATAATCATCGATTATCTTTTTATCACTTTTTATGAATTCTTCTATAAAGCTTAAAAGCTTATTATCTAGTTTAGGATAAAGCTGTTTTTTCCAAATACCCTTGCTAGTGGATTTGTAATCTTTAAGTTGAGAAGCTAATTTATCAAAATACTTTTTTTTATTGTCTGAATCTCGTGCAACCAGATACGCATCAATCCCGCCTTTAAAGTTAATTTGTAGATATACATTTGGAGTTTTATTTAGCGCATCTCCACCACTCCAAAAAGAAATTGCTATATAGTTTTCATCCCCCAAAAACCAATACCCTTTTCTAAATCTTTCATCTTCTCTTGTTCTGATATAAAAAAAACGATTTTCGCTACGTGTGCTATCAGACCATTCAGCTAAAAAGTCGAAAATTTGATTATGTAATTCTGGGATATTTACATTTATTTTCCTGCTTTCTATAAAAGTTTTTACATCTTTGGACCAAGCATTGTTATCAAATTTTTTTATAAGATTTTTGAAGTCTGTATCCAAAGAGTATCCTCTGGTTGGATCACTTGATGAAGAGTCTGGATTATTTCCACGATTGATAATTAAGTTATTAAGTAATAATAAACTCAAATGCTTTCTACGTATATCATCATATGAACCAGAAGATATATTTTCTTCATAATTGGTATTGATATCTTTGATAATTTCCCTAGTAGTTAGTTTTCTTCCGTCTTCAATATTTTTTGCTTCACTCCAAGACTTTTTTACACCTGCTACAGAAAGAAAACTCATAGCCATACTTTGTAATGCCTTTTCAGTTTTGCCCGCAAAAGGAACACCTACTTTTTCAAGTATAAACAATGCTTCATTTATGATCCTACGAACTTGTTCTGTCTTTTGAGAGCTAGAAATGTATTCTTTCATATTTGAATTAGAGTTTTTTCATTTCGACATCTATTTTTATCCATAATTTCTTGTGATGATAATTGAATTGAAGCATAAGTATTCTTCAAAGACTCAGCTAGCTTATAAGCTAATAAAGGGGAAACTGCATTTCCAATTTGATTGAATTGGCTTGTTTCATTTCCAGAAAATTCAAACCAATCTGGAAAGCTTTGTAAACGTGCTGCTTCACGAACTGTAAGTCTCCTTCTTCTGCCATCTATTAATTTTATCCTTTGCATATCACCGGTTGCACCAGAAAGATTTCGACATGTTAAAGTACGGGAAGGTTTATTTGGGTTAAGATCTCTTGGATTTATACAAAAGGATGCTTTTTCATATTTAGCAATATATACATCTTGAGCCGCAGTAAGGAATTTACTATCCTCGGGGATTTCGTACATCAAATCACCAATAGCTTCCTCAACAGTAACCCTTTTCTTCAGTTTTCGAGGAAACTTAAATTCTGATTTATGGCCTACCACAATTAACCTTTCTCGATTTTGAGGAACACCGTAATTTACTGCATTCAATAATTCGAATTCAATTAAATAGCCAAGAGACTTTAGTTCTTCTAATATCGTATCAAAATACCACTTGTTAGAATAAAGTAATCCCCTTACATTTTCAAACATGAAAACACGAGGTTTTATTTTATTTATTGCATCAATGAAAATTGGGAAGCCATTTCTAGTATCTTCCATCCCTTTTTGGTGTCCACCTACACTAAACGGCTGACATGGGGGGCCGCCAATAACAATTTGTGCTTTGGGATATTCAAAACTTAAATCTAGCCTTAAATTAAAACAATTGTTACTAAGATTTTTTTTATAGGTGTCTACTGCAAATGGATCCATTTCAAAGCCTATTGTTTCATAGCCCAATGCTTCGAAACCTAAAGACAAACCTCCACATCCTGCAAATAAATCCAGGATTATTTCATCTTCAGTGATTTTTGGTTTAAGTACATTATTTATTAAATCAACATAGCCCATAAGCAAAATAACAATAAAAAATTGATTGTAGAATTTGTACTTTATCATATGCATGAAAGTAATCTACAGGCGCAGCACTCCGCTTCTGTGTCCGGCCCGTTAACACTGCCTGCCTCGCTTACACCGTTATGGCTCATTCGTTTTATTTTTCTTTATAAGCAAATCCTTTTTAAACTGGTAGGAGGCGTTTAAAATATATTGATAAAATTCTACAGTAGTAGCCATTTGGGTAAACTCAAAATCGGGCCGGTAGAGCATCATGAAATTATCAAGGTCAGCACCCTCCAGCCGGGTAATTCTCCTGACTGCCGTTTTATTAAAGCGGTATTTGATATAGTTTTCCTGTTCCTGTTCCAGCAGGCGGTCCTGCATTCTTCGCAATTGCTTGTTGCGCTTAAACCGGAAGATATTGATGAATTCATCCAAGTCCATGCCAACAGTACCTGAACCGGGATTGATGGAAGAGGAAATGCCCGGCTTGTTGTAATTGAAAATTTTATTATAGTATTGCCGGTTCTCAATGGAATCCTGCCGGAAGCTTTTGGTGTACACTTTCACCTCCTTCATCGTTTTAAACTTTTCTACTACCCGTATGTGTAGGGAGATATCAAAACTGCCGATATTGGGAATTTGCTTTACGGCAAACTTTGCAGTGGGTTTATTTTGATATATAAAAGTGAGCGAGTCTTTGTCAGATGTAACAATTTCATAATGACCGGTAGAATCGGTAATAGCCTGTGTACCGCCATTGCTTTTTACCAGCACATCCATTACAGGAATTGTTTTGGAAGAATCGTACACTGTACCGCTGATGGTGAGTTGCCCCATAGCAATGCCTGCTTCTAAAATCAGGAAGAAGACAATACAAGATATTTTAAGATACTGATACAGGCTGTATAATTTGAATGGTCACAATATTAAGCTAACAAATTTTGTTTCATGGGTAGCAGCTGGCTTTTAACGGCTATTTTGCATTTTTAGCAAATTCTCAATTACCTGCGGGTAATGCCGGTGCTCCAATAAATGAATCTTTTGAGCCAGTATTTCCGCCGTATCCTTTTCATCGATGGCACACTTATCCTGGAAGATAATACTCCCATGGTCGTACAACTCGTCCACATAGTGTATGGTGATACCACTTTCTTTATCGCCCGAAGCAATAATGGCTTTGTGAACTTTGCTGCCATACATGCCTTTACCGCCATAGTTGGGCAACAAGGCTGGATGAATATTGATGATTTTATTAGGGTAAGCCCTTATTAAGGCGGGTGGCACCTTCCATAAAAAACCGGCCAGTACAATAAACTGGATTCTGCGGCTTTTTAATACGCTTACATAACTATCACTTTTAAAGAATTGTTCCTTATCAATCAGCAATGTTTCAATGCCATACCTGTCGGCAATTGCCAGTACACCGGCACCCGGTTTGTTGCATACAACCAGGTTTACGCTGTAATGACCGCTACCATTTTTTTCAGCCAGGCTCGCCTGTTCAATAATCTTTTCTGCGTTACTTCCTGCCCCGCTGGCGAAAATGGCTACCGATACCCTTGTTTTATTCCCGCTCATACGATTCCAGATTTTTGACAGGTATTTAATAAAAAATGAAAACTGGCCAAATGGTATACTGATGAGTAACACACAAAAGGGCCAAAGCAATGTTACCAATACAATATAAAGCAATACCCATAAAAACCCGTTTTCAAGACCGGTAAGCCCCAGTAGTTTTCTTCCGGCGAAACCGCAAAGGCTACCACCCAGGGCAAAAGTGCAAAGGATGAGCAACATCTGAACACCATTTACTCCCCAGCGTTGTTTCAATTTTTTAAACATTAAGCAAAAGTGTAGCAAAAATTCGTGAAATAATCGGGTGAAAACAAAAAAGTATGTGGCAATAATCTGTTTACAAATTCATGACAATTGCAATATGAGATATGCAACAATTCGCTGAAAATCAAGCACGGCAAGGAAAAATTTTTTTTTCAAATGTTAGTATAATGTCAATATCCTACCTTATTTTTGCAGCCGTAGAAGGATATTTTTCCACACCAGACACCCGTTTTCAACTGTATGAGTCCCAACAGAAAAATCTTTATCAGCTTTTTTGCCAACCTACTGTTTATTGCATTGGTTTCTTTCACTAATACTAGTTTTGCTGCCGATGGTGAAGCTTTGTTTAAAGCCAACTGTGCCAACTGTCATAAACCACTCGAAGATTATACTGGTCCAATGTTGCAGGGTGCAAGAAAAAGAGCTCCTAATCCCGAATGGGCTGTAAAATGGGTAAATAATGTGAACTCGATGTTGGAAACAGATCCTTATGCAAAAAGTTTGCTTGCCAAATACGGTTCACGGATGACACAATTTAACCTGAAGACAGATGAAATTGTTGCGATCCTGGATTATGCAGATGCTTATAAAGCTCCGGCTCCTGCTACACCCGCTATTGGTGACGCAACCGCTCCTGCTGAAGACAATTCATTACTATTTGGAATTTTAACGCTGATTCTTGCCATCATCGCTTTAATATTATTACAGGTTAATAGTAGCTTACGCAAATTGTCAGATGAAAAGGAAGGAATACTTCGTGCTGAACCCGTTCCATTTTACCGGAATAAAAGCTACCTGATGATTGGTATTTTGGCCTTGTTTTGTTTTGGCGGCTACACTACTATCAATGCAGCAATGGGATTGGGACGGATGAATGGATACCAGCCCGAGCAACCTATCTATTACTCTCATAAAGTTCATGCCGGCACCAACCAGATTAGTTGCTTATACTGTCATGGTGGTGCACAGGACAGCAAGCATGCAAATGTGCCATCCGTAAATACCTGTATGAATTGCCACATGGCGATTAAAGAATATAAGGGAGACCCTATCTACAAGGAAAATGGAACACAGGTAAATGGAACTGCGGAAATACAAAAATTATATTCATACGCCGGCTGGAACCCGGATACTAAAAAATACGATAAGCCCGGAAAACAGATTGAATGGGTTAAAATTCACAATCTTCCGGATCATGTATATTTCAACCACAGCCAGCATGTAAAAGTGGGCAAACAAAATTGTCAGACCTGCCATGGAAACATCCAGGAAATGCCCGAAGTTTACCAGTTTACTGATTTAAGCATGGGATGGTGTATCAACTGCCACAGGGAAAGCAAAGTTAATTTCTACGATAAAACTACAGGCGAAGGCAACAAATTCTACAGCATTTACGAAAAATTTCACAACGATATCAAGTCCGGTAAATTGGATAGTGTAACAGTGGAAAAGATTGGTGGAACGGAATGTCAAAAATGCCACTATTAAAATTTACAACTAATCAGCCAATGCGCTGATTAACTGTTTGGATCCCAACAAATGAAAGCGCTTTCGAATTAAAAAATTAGCACATTATCAAATTAGCTGATCAGCACATTAGCAATATCACATTATGGAAAAAAAGTACTGGCAAAATTTTGGAGAATTAAATCAGTCGGAGGCTTTTCAGCAAACGGCGGAAAAAGAATTTAAAGAAGAGCTATTGCCGCTGGAAGACCTCGATGACAAAGGGCTTTTGGATGCTAAAACTCCCCGCAGGGATTTTCTTAAATATCTGGGCTTTAGCACAGCAGCAGCTACATTGGCTGCAAGTTGCGAAATGCCGGTACGAAATGTGGTTCCTTATTTACAGAAACCAGATAACCTGATTCCGGGTATTGCCAATTACTACGCTTCTACCTGTATTAATGAAGGGGATGTTACACCGGTTATCGTAAAACAAAGAGATGGACGACCCATTAAATTAGAGGGAAACGAAAAGTCTGCTATTACTAAAGGCGGAACCAGTGCCATCGTGCAAGCCGCTGTGTTGGATTTATATGATACTGCCCGCCTGCGTTACCCGATGCAAAAAGCGGGTGCTGATTTTAAAGAAGTAACTACTTTCGAAGCATTTGATAAATTAGTGACTGATGCAATGACTGGTTTGGGAGGAAAGCCTGTTGTGCTGCTAACTTCAACTATTAATTCACCGTCCACTTTACAGGTTATAGCTGAATTTCTTGCAAAAAATGTTGGTAGCCGGCACGTTCAATATGATGCCATTAGTTACAGTGGCATGTTGCTGGCGAATGAAGCATGTTATGGTAAAAAATCACTTCCCTCCTATCATTTTGATGCCGCAAAAGTAATTGTTAGCATTGGTGCAGATTTTTTAGGAACCTGGTTAAGCCCGGTTGAATTTGCAGGACAATACGCACAAAACCGTAGAATAACCGGCGAAAAGCCAACCATGAGTCAGCATATACATTTTGAAAGCTCATTGAGTTTAACAGGAAGTAATGCAGATGACCGGTTTGTACATAAACCTTCAGAGAAAGGAGCTATTGCCCTCGCTTTACTGGCAAAATTAGGTGGTGCCGTTACTGCACCTGCTATTAGTGACGCAGCATTGAATAAAGGAATTGAATTAGCGGCCGCAGCTTTAAACGCCAATAAGGGTGCAGCACTGGTGGTTTGCGGAAGCAATGATGTAAACTTACAGGTTATAGTAAATGCTATCAATGAAACCATTGGTGCAAATGGGAAAACCATTAACTGGGCAGTCAGTTCCAATTACCGGGTGGGTATTGATGCCGATATGGTAAAACTTGTTGAAGATATGAATGCAGGTGCCGTGGGTGCTTTGCTGATTCATGCTTCCAATCCCGCTTATACCTATTTCGATCCCAAAAAATTTATAGATGGCCTCGCCAAAGTGCCGGTTAGCATTTCCTTTAATGCTACCATGAATGAAACTACGGAACGGTGTAAATTCAGTCTTCCTGCACACCACTGGTTAGAAAGCTGGGGGGATGCCGAACCCAAAGCAGGGCATATCAACTTTATACAGCCAACCATTAACCCGCTGTTTAAGACAAGGGCATTCGAAACTACTTTGCTAAAACTTTCAGGGAATGCATTGGCTTATGAGCCTTATTTTAAATCTTATTGGGTTGCCAAACTGGGTACCGAAGATGCTTATAATACTGCACTGCAGAATGGGGTAGCAGAACCGGCAACAATCACGGTAGGCACCGGCGCATTTAATGGTGCAGGCGTTGCAGCAGCAGCAGCAAAAATTGCAGGTGCAAAACCCGGTAATTACGAATTGGTAATTTACCAGAAAGTATCCATGGGAAATGGTAACCAGGCGAACAACCCCTGGTTGCAGGAATTACCTGATCCGATATCCAAAGTAACCTGGGACAACTATGCGTTGATGAGTCCGGCCATGGCGAAAGCGGTGATTGGTATTGATGTGGTAGGTAACCAGCGGGAAGGAGACGGTTATGAAGTGCAACCGGAAAAGCAAACGGTGAGCATTACTGCCAACGGTAAAACAATAGAATTACCAGTTTTAATCATCCCAGGTATCCATCCAAATGTAGTGGCGGTGGCTTTGGGGTATGGCAGGCAGAGTGCCAATAAAGATAAAACGGCTGAACATATTGGAAGATCGGCGAATGGTGCAGGTAAAAATGCCTACCCGTTGGTTGGTTTCGATGGAACAGGATTTCGGTATTCTACGGCTGCCGAAATTAAAAAAACGGATAATACTTACCTGTTGGCGCAAACACAGGTACATGGCTCTTCTGAAAGCCGCCCTATTATTTATGAAGGTTCTTTAAAGAAATTTGTATCTGATCCGGAACATGTATTGGAAGAAGCAACCCATGAAAGGGCAATGTTAACTGCCGCATCCGGCGGAACAGACTATGTTAAGGATGCAACCATTTATCCAGAATACGTAAAGCCCGGAATAAAATGGGGAATGAGCATCGACTTAAATACCTGTACTGGTTGTAGCGCCTGCGTAGTAGCCTGTACTGCTGAAAACAATGTTAGTATTGTGGGTAAGATACAGGTATCAAGGGCGCACGAAATGCATTGGCTCCGTATTGATCGTTATTTTACAGGTGATAAAGATAATCCGGATGTTGTGTTTCAACCCATGTTGTGCCAGCATTGTGACAATGCACCCTGCGAAAACGTTTGCCCGGTAGCTGCCACCAACCATAGCACAGAAGGATTAAATCAAATGACTTATAATCGTTGTATCGGTACCAGGTACTGCGCCAACAACTGTCCGTTTAAAGTACGACGATTTAACTGGCTGGATTATAATGGTTCTGATAGCTTCCCCGACAATCAAAATCCAATGGTAGAACAGGGATATATGGATGAGTCGGTGTTGCAAATGAATGATACCCTTACCAGGATGGTGCTTAATCCAGATGTTACCGTTCGTTCCAGAGGGGTTATTGAAAAATGTTCTTTCTGTGTGCAGCGCTTACAGGAAACCAAGCTGGAAGCTAAGAAAGCAGAAGATCCTTCCCTGGTGCGTAATGTAAAAACCGCCTGTATGCAGGCTTGCCCTACGCATGCCATCAGTTTTGGTAACGTGAATGATAAGGAAAGCGATGTATATAAGATCAGGAATGTGGAGCAGAAGCACCGGAATTTCTACGTGTTGGAGCAATTGCACGTATTACCCAATGTGAGCTACCTGGCAAAGATTAAGAACACAGACAGAAATGTTACGAATGAAAAAGAAGAGCATTTGGAAGGGACGCATAAAGCGGCCGAAAAAGAACATGCATAATGAGGAGGTAAATTCCGGGTGGCAATAATATAACAATATAAAGCTAACGCTACTAGTTAAGGTTAACAGCTTACAAAACAGCTAACGAAATATGTCATTATTAAAGTACGAATCACAGATCAGGGAACCTTTGGTGGATGGTAACAAGGATTACCACCAGGTTACAGAAGACATTATACGCCCCATTGAAATGAAGCCAAGCCGTTTATGGTATATTGGTTTTTATATCAGTGTTGCTTTATTGTTATTTGGGGTGTACAGTGTATACCGGGAGGTTACCTATGGTGTAGGCCAATGGAACCTAAACAAAACCATCGGATGGGGCTGGGATATTACCAACTTTGTATGGTGGGTAGGTATTGGTCATGCCGGAACGTTGATTTCTGCGATCTTACTCCTGTTTCGGCAGGGATGGAGAACCGGTGTAAACCGTGCTGCTGAAGCAATGACTATTTTTGCCGTTATGTGTGCGGGCCAGTTTCCGATCTGGCACATGGGTAGGGTTTGGATGGCTTTTTTCGTAATGCCTTATCCAAACAGCCGTGGACCATTATGGGTAAACTTCAATTCACCTTTATTGTGGGATGTATTTGCGATATCAACTTATTTCACCGTTTCTTTATTATTCTGGTATTCAGGTTTATTGCCTGATCTGGCAACTGTTCGGGATCGTGCAAAAACCAAACTGAGGAAGTTATTGTATGGGATTGCCTCTTTTGGTTGGTCAGGTAGTACCAAGCACTGGCAACGCCACGAAAGTTTGTCATTGGTATTGGCGGGTTTAAGTACCCCACTGGTATTATCGGTTCATACGATTGTATCCTTTGACTTTGCTACATCGATTGTACCCGGTTGGCATACCACCATCTTTCCTCCTTACTTTGTAGCGGGTGCCATCTTTAGTGGATTTGCAATTGTACAAACCCTGATGATTATTTTAAGAAAGGTATTTAGTTTGCAGGATTATATTACGCTTGGTCACATAGAAGCGATGAACAAGGTAATTGTGTTGACAGGTTCCATTGTAGGTATTGCTTACATTACCGAGTTGTTTATAGCCTGGTATGGTCAAAACCCCTACGAGTGGTATGCGTTTAAAGAAAACAGGGCCAACTTATTCAGTCCTTATGGCTGGAGTTACTGGCTGATGATGTTTTGTAACGTGGTATCTCCTCAAATGTTTTGGTTTAAAAAACTCAGAAGAAATATTGCCTTCACATTCTTTATGAGCATCATTGTAAATATTGGTATGTGGTACGAGCGTTTTGTAATTATCGTTACCTCTACTTACAGGGATTACCTGCCATCTTCCTGGAGTACTTATTACAGCCCGTCTATCTGGGAAATAGGATTTTACCTCGGAACTTTTGGTTTGTTTTTCACCTGCTTCTTCTTATTTGCTAAATACTTCCCTGTAATTGCCGTAGCGGAAATTAAAGCAGTATTAAAAACCAGCGGTGAAAATTACAAGCATAAGATGACGGATATTGAGAAAGCAGATGCGGAGAAGTTTTATCTGGATGAAGTGGAGCATGCGCATTAAGCAGCCCCCTAAATCCCTCCAAGGGGGAGTTAAGACAGGAGTTGAAAAATTAAAAAGAGTATTTTTTTAATACGCCAACAGCCCCTTTAGGGGTTTGGCAAAAGATAAATTTTATGGCTGGAGGAATTAAAAAATTTGTAGTGGGATGTTTCGATGATGAAGCAGTATTGTTTCCTGCGGTGAAAAGTGTTCGCCGTGCAGGTTACAAAATCCATGATGTGTACACTCCGTTTCCAATTCATGGCCTCGATCATGCCATGGGAATCAGGGAAACGAGTTTACATACTGCGGGTTTTATCTATGGTATTACCGGAACCGCCACTGCGCTTACCTGTATGACCTGGATCTTTACCAAAGACTGGCCGCTGAATATTGGTGGAAAGCCACATTTTGCTTTACCAGCATGGATACCCATTACCTTCGAGTTAACGGTTTTGTTTGCCGCTGTTGGTATGGTGATTACGTTTTGCTACCTGTGCCAGTTATCGCCATTTGTAAAAAAACATCATTTTCATCCAAGGGCTACAGATGATTTATTTGTAATGGCAATTGAGTGTACTGATAAAACCAATGATGCCGAGGTGGAAGCTTTTTTGCAAAGGGCTGGAGCAAAAGAAGTAAATGTACAGAGAGCAGAAACAGGATGGTGGATTGGAAGGTATGACAGGGAACAAAAATTATACAGAGATGATGAAGCGGGGTATTAGGATTTAAGTGCTCCTGATCTTTAGTTATTTTGAAATTACAATGTTCTTAAACCGTGGCCTCTTACTATAAGGCATGCGACTTTCGGAAAAAATATACAGAATGAAAAATAATACTATTATAACCGTTTTATTGATTTCGATTACAGGCCTTACTGTAATGACGGGTTGTGGTGACGATAAGCGTAGGCCAGGAAAGATTTATATGCCAGATATGACATATAGCCGTGCATTGGAAACCTATGCAGAGTTAGATTCAACGCTGTTTACGATTGATGAGAAAAACCCGGGAGATAAAATTTATTATAACAGGAAACCGGTAGATGGCACAATTGGTGTAGGAGAAATGTTCCCATACACTTTGCCAAATGATTCCAATGGTTATGCTATGAGTGCGCAGGTTAAAAACCCTTTGCCACCGCTGGCAGGAAAGGATAGCCTTGAAGCCGCCAGGTTATTTAATATCAACTGTGCAATATGCCATGGCGCTGCCGGACAGGGAAATGGCCCGTTGAGTACCTCCGGAAAGATTGGTGCAATTGCCAACCTCACATTACCGGTTTATATTGACATGGCGGACGGCACGATGTATCATTCTATCCATTATGGAAAAAACAATATGGGAAGTTATGCTTCTCAATTAAGCAGGCAACAACGCTGGGAACTGGTTCACTATATAAGAACATTGCAGCCCAAAGCGGGAGCAGCTGCCGGTTCAACAGCAGCGGCACCCAAAGCGGACAGTACATCAGCAAAATAATTATAATAAAGCGTTCACTATAAATAAAGTTTAGATGTCTACATCATTCGAATTACCTGGAAGTTATAAAAAATGGACAATGGGCCTAATCGGTGCCGGTGTAATTGCATTGTTATATGGTTTGATCATGTTTCATCCATTTGCACATGCAGGCCATGGAGAAAATATAAATAGCACCAGGTTCTGGGCTGTGCTTTTGCAAAACAGCGTGTTCTTTTTATTAATCACCAACGCCAGTATGTTTTTTATCGGCGTAACCACATTAGCAATGGGTGGCTGGCAGGTTGCCCTTAAAAGAGTTCCTGAAGCAATATCAAGTGTGGTACCGGTTTTAGGTATAATTACTTTTGTTATATTAATGTCCATTGTATGGGGTGGCAGAACCGACATCTTTCATTGGCTTGATACAGAGGCAGTGGCAAATGATAAAATTTTAAATGGCAAGAAGGGATTTCTGAACCCTGTTTTCTTTACAGTATGGAGTACAATTACTATTTTTCTTTGGTGGTTTATCGGAAGAAAAATGCGCCAGTTCAGTATCGAAAGCGATAAAACAGGTCCAATGGATTATGAAACCGGCAAGAGCTGGATTAATAAAAACATATTATGGGCTTCATTCTTCATCGTTTTTTTTGGCTTAACCGTAGGATCTACCATTCCATGGCTTTGGATCATGAGTATTGATGCCCATTGGTACAGCACCATGTTTAGCTGGTACACTTTTGCCAGTTCATTTGTGGCTGGCCTGTCGCTGATCGCTTTATTCGTAGTGTATCTTAAAAACAGGGGACAATTGGAATATGTGACCGATGAACACCTACATGATGTGGGTAAGTTCATGTTCGCTTTTTCTGTATTCTGGGCCTACCTTTGGTTTTCACAATATATGCTGATCTGGTACGCAAATATTCCTGAGGAAACCGGTTATTTCAAAATTCGGGTACAGGGGCCGTTTCGGGGTATATTCTTTTTAAATTTGATTTTGAATTTTGTTTGCCCGTTGTTGATTTTTATGAAGAAAAGCCCGAAACGTAACTGGACATTGGTAACCTTTATGGCTGTGCTAATCATATTCGGTCACTGGATCGATTTTTGGCAAATGGTAATGCCAGGCACGTTAGGTGAGCACGCCGAATTAATGCCTTTTGAATTTGGTATCGCCGCGTTATTTGTTGGTATCATTATGTGGAGAGTAGGCGTATACATTAGCAGTTATCCATTAACCGCTAAAAATCATCCTTTTCTGAAAGAGAGTATTATCCACCATACATAGAGTTATCTGCCCGATTCGTTTTTTAAGAAAACGGCAGGCAACAAAAAGTGACGAGGTTGTGTTATTAATAAAGTAAATGCGCAGCCTTCAACAAATTAACAGATTAACAATTACTGAAAATAATTTTGCAACATGACACAGATTTTGTTGATAGCGATAGTAATAATGATTTTCATAGTCATCTTTCAGATTTCGAAAGCCAGTGAGTATGTAAGTGTTTTAAAAGGTGAAGAAAAGTCACGCAAACAAAATAATAAGATCAATGCATTTTTATTAATAGTGTTCCTTATTTTAGGTATTATTGGTTGCTGGTGGTGCAATGATTTATATTACGGTAAAACCTTATTTCCACAGGGTGCTGCTTCTGAAATGGGTGAAAAAATTGACCTGATGTTGTATATTACTATTGGGGTTACAGGTGTCATATTTTTTATTACCCAGATACTCTTGTTCTGGTTTTCTTTTAAATACCAGGAAAGGGATGATCGTAAGGCTTATTACTTTCCTCACAATACCAAGCTGGAATTACTTTGGACTACAGTGCCTGCAATATTCTTAACCGTATTGGTGGTTTTTGGATTGAAGTACTGGTTTAAGATGACAGGTGAAGCTCCAAAAAACGCAGTAGTAATAGAAGTGACTGGTCACCAGTTTGGTTGGGAATTTCGCTATCCCGGCCCTGATAAAATATTAGGTAAGAAAAATTATAAACTGACAAAGGGTGCCAATTCACTTGGAGTGGATTTCAACGACCCTGCAAGCCTGGATGATATGCATGTTCCGGCTACTGTTCACATTCCGGTTGGCAAACCTGTTAAGTTTGTTATTAATGCCCAGGATGTAATTCATGATGTGGGACTGCCACATTTTAGATTGAAAATGGATGCGGTACCGGGCATACCAACAACATTATGGTTTACTCCTTTATACACTACAGAAGAAATGAAAGTGAGAACCGGAAATCCCAACTTTGTATATGAAATCGCCTGTGATCAGATGTGCGGGAAGGGCCATTTCTCAATGAGAGGTGTAATTGTTGTTGAAAGCCAGGAAGAATACATGAAATACCTTGCCACACTTGAACCAGAATACTGGACAGTGTTTCCGGATAAAAAACCCAAACCTGCGAATGTAACAGCACCAGCAGAGGCGGATACAACAAAAAAGAGTGCACCCCTTGCGGCTATAATGCCGGCAGGTAAATAAAAGTTATTGATAAACAGCTAGAAAATGAGTAACACAGCCACATTACACGAAGCAGATGTTCATGGAGCACACGATGTACATCATGATCACCATCACCACGAAACATTTATCAGCAAATATGTTTTCAGCCAGGATCATAAAATGATTGCCAGGCAGTTCCTGATCACAGGTATAATATGGGCAATCATTGGAGGCTTGTTCTCTGTGTTGTTTCGTTTACAGTTAGGCTATCCTGATTCCACCTTTCCATGGCTGGAAGATTTATTGGGCCAATGGGCAAAGGGAGGTAAACTCCAACCTGAATTTTATTATGCACTCGTCACTATGCATGGTACTATATTGGTATTTTTTGTGTTAACTGCAGGGCTAAGCGGAACGTTCGCCAACTTCCTCATCCCATTACAAATTGGAGCAAGGGATATGGCATCGCCAATGCTGAATATGCTGAGCTATTGGTTTTTCTTCCTGGCATCTATTATTATGTTTTCTTCACTGTTTGTTCAAACAGGACCAGCAAGTGGTGGCTGGACGATCTATCCACCCCTGAGCGCATTGGGCGACGCTTCAAGCGGCTCCAAAATTGGGATGGATTTGTGGTTGGTTAGCATGGCTATGTTTATAGTGAGTTCATTGCTGGGTGGCTTAAATTACATTTCCACTATTTTGAATATGCGCACAAAAGGAATGAGTATGACCAGGATGCCATTAACCATTTGGGCCTTATTCTTTACCGCAGTATTGGGTGTGTTATCTTTCCCTGTGTTGTTATCGGGTGCTATCTTGTTATTATTTGATAGAAACCTGGGTACCAGTTTCTTCCTGAGTGATATCGTAGTGAACGGTAAAATTTTACCAAATGAAGGGGGCAGTGCAATTTTATTTCAACATTTATTTTGGTTCCTGGGTCATCCGGAAGTTTATATCATTTTGTTACCGGCGATGGGTATGTCATCTGAAATTATTTCAGTAAACAGCCGTAAGCCAATCTTTGGATATATGGCGATGGTGGGTTCATTGTTTGCGATTGCAATCCTTGCATTCCTGGTTTGGGCGCATCACATGTTCGTGACCGGGCTCAACCCGTTCCTCGGTGCCTTCTTTGTATTGCTTACATTATTGATAGCGGTACCATCTGCTATTAAAGTGTTTAACTGGCTTACCACTTTATGGCGTGCAAATATCCGGTTCACACCTGCTATGCTGTTTGCAATTGGTTTCGTGAGTATGTTCATTAGTGGAGGATTAACAGGTATTTTTCTGGGTAATTCTGCATTGGATATACATCTACATGATACCTATTTTGTGGTTGCGCATTTTCATATTGTAATGGGGGTGGCTTCTTTCTTCGGAATGTTTGCCGGGGTATATCATTGGTTCCCTAAAATGTATGGCCGTTTTATGAATAATACACTTGCGTATATTCATTTTTGGATTTCCATCGTAGGGGCCTACTTAATTTTCTGGCCAATGCATTACGAAGGTTTGGCAGGTATGCCACGTCGCTACTATGATTTTTCAGGATGGGAATCATTTAAAATGTTTGGCGGATTAAATGAATTCATCAGTTTCGTTTCTATGATTGTTTTTGCGGCCCAGCTTTTATTTGTATTCAACTTCTTTTATAGCATTTTTAAGGGAAGAAAATTAACAGTAGCCAATCCATGGGGAGCAAATACACTCGAGTGGACCACTCCAATTCGTCCGGGGCATGGCAACTGGGTTGGTGAAATTCCAGAGGTTCACCGTGGTGCTTATGATTATGGAAAAGATGGAAGAGAATTTATTCCACAAACTGAACCAGTTGGCGAGAATGAAAGTCACCATTAAGGAATTAGCTAATTGGATAATTCGATAATGTGCTAATGTGCGTTTGATTTTGAAGCGTAATAAAATAAAGATTTTTGATAAGGATGTCGCAGGAAAAAACTACCATACCCAATTCAACATCGCTTGCGTTGGCCTCAATAGTGAAGGATTATTTTCAACTGATCAAATTCACACTGAGTTTCCTGGTGGTTTTTAGTACAGTAGTCAGTTACCTGGTAGCTACAGAGTATCGGAATCCATTGGATGTGTTGTTGCTTTTCCTGGCGGGTATGCTCATTACCGGTTCTGCCAATACGATTAACCAGGTGGCAGAAAAGGACACAGATGCGCTAATGAAGCGGACTGCAAGCCGCCCAGTAGCGAGTGGCAGAATGAGCGTACAACATGCAACCACTTTTGCAGTTGTAACCGGCTTAGCGGGTTTGCTGATCATGTTATTGAAATTTAACTGGCAAAGTTCTTTGATTGGTTTGGTGAGTTTATTTATTTACGGGTTTATTTATACTCCTTTAAAGAAAGTAAATTCAGTAGCAGTATTGGTTGGGGGATTGCCTGGTGCTTTGCCTTGCCTGATTGGTTGGGTGGCAGCTTTTTACGACAGCCCGATTGAATGGACCGGTGGATGGATACTTTTTGCTATACAGTTCGTTTGGCAGTTTCCACATTTTTGGGCCATTGCATGGGTGGCTCACCAGGATTATAGTAAAGCTGGTTTTAAATTATTACCGAGCGATAAGGGCCCTACTAAATTTACCGCTATTCAAACCATTATGTACAGTACTTTGATGTTGCCCATTGGCGTATTGCCTTATTATTATAACATCAGTGGTATTGTTAGTTTGTGGATATTGATGGCCTGTAATGTTGCCATGATTTTTTTAAGTATTAGGCTATATATTAAAATGGATATAAGTAGTGCCAGAAGAGTGATGTTCAGTTCTTATTTTTACCTGTCCATCGTTTTTATTGCATTATTAGCTGACAAAGTTCATAGCTGATCCGAATTCATTGTATTGAAAGTTGGATAAAAAAAAGTACCTGTTAATTTAATACTATTTCTTAATAATTAAAACAAGCCCCTTAACAGGGCCGTGGATTATGAATTCAGTGGTGATGGAACAAAAAAAAAGGATACATCCGCATAAGTTTACCCTTTGGGTAGGAGTTGCCAGTATTGTAATGATGTTTGCCGGGCTAACGAGTGCTTATATAGTTAAGCGAAACCAGGCCAATTGGGTAACATTTGATTTACCGGCTATGTTCTGGTATTCAACTGCGATCATTATTTTTAGTAGCTTAACGCTCTATTTATCGCAAAATGCGTTTAAGCAAAGAGAGATGGCACGCTACAGAACTTTGGTAGTGGCAACCCTTTTTTTAGGAATATTGTTCGTGGTAATGCAGATAATTGGTTTCAACCAGCTATGGGTGAGGGGAATGACGCTTACAAAGAATGTATCGTTTTCTTTTTTGTATGTGATAGTTAGTTTGCACGCACTGCATGTGATTGGCGGAATAGTAGCATTGATAGTGTTGTTTGCGAAGGCATTTAGCAGTAAGATCAGGAATTACGATATAGTACCGTTGGAAGTAATAGGTACTTACTGGCATTTTGTAGATGCTTTATGGATCTACCTGCTGGTATTTTTATTGCTGATCAGGTAATGTGGTATTAAAAGTATTCCAAATTGTCGCAACAGTAAGTGGTTGGTGGCGACACCGAACATGACCCAGCCTCGGTCTATGTCCCCACCGAACGAAATCAGGGACGACAATTTGGAATGCGTTCATATTAGGCACATAAAGTTTTTTATATCTTATATATTTGCTTACTAATTTGGATTGATATAGGGTATATGATTAAACATCTTTTTAAAATAAAGTTTTATAATGTCTACAGCAGCAGTACAGCAAGGAACAAAATGGTGGAGTGGGGGCAGAAGCCCGTTCAATGCCAGTTATGGAAAAGTGATGATGTGGTATTTTTTAATGAGTGATGCCTTTACTTTTGGCGCTTTTCTAATCAGCTATGGTACAATCCGTTTCAGTGTAAATGATTGGGCGGATCCCAACCAGGTTTTTAATTCTTTTCCGTTTGCAGGACATGCCAACCTTCCTTTAGCATTTGTAAGTTTAATGACCTTTATATTGATCGCCAGCTCCGTTACCATGGTGCTTGCGGTACATGAAGGGCACAATATGAACAGGAAAGGGGTAGAGAAATATATGCTGATGACGATCGTAGGTGGTTTTGCGTTTTTAGCATGCCAGGCATGGGAGTGGACGCATTTGTTGACAGGCGAACATGTAGCTTTGCTGGGAGATGGTACATTGTCTATACTGCCCACAACCGTAACGGCGAATCCATGGGGAACCGCATTATCGCACGAAGCCATGGTTACTGCTTTGCAAACTACCCCTCATGATCAGTTAGCTGCCATCGCAGGTACATTGCAGCATGCAGGCGAGGCACACAGCACAGCAGCAATGTCGGATGCTCAATTAATTAAATTTATTGAATCATCGGGATTGCATGCAAACAATACAGGCCCCATTGCATTTGGAGGTTATTTCTTTGGCATCACAGGTTTCCATGGCTTCCACGTATTTTCCGGTGTTATTATCAACGTGGTAATGTATATCAAAACAAAACTGGGGCATTTTGACGAACGCGGGCACTACGAGATGATCGAGAAGGCCGGGCTATATTGGCATTTTGTGGATTTGGTTTGGGTGTTTGTATTTTTATGCTTCTACCTGATATAATAATTTTTAAAAGAAATCAATTTTACTGATTAACAAATAAACGAATTATGTCTGCACACGCTACCTCTCCGGAAATTACTTTTCATGCCGAACACAGCGGCAGCACAAAAAAGATATGGAGAACATTCTGGCTTTTATCTGCCTTAACAATTGTTGAGTTGGCGATTGGATTAATCATCTATAATATGCACAAGGGTGAAAGTCCCAATCATACATTGGTGTTGGCTTTTAAAGGAATGGTTTGTATTTTAACCCTGGCCAAGGCGTATTATATTGTATCCGTTTTTATGCACCTGGGTGATGAAGTGAGGAACCTGATCATGACGATTGTAGTACCTTTATGTTTATTTATCTGGTTTATTGCGGCTTTTTTATGGGATGGCAACAGTTGGAAAGTGTTGCGTAACCGGTATAATGGCACTCCTGCGCCTATCGAGAAAGTAGCGCCGGCAGCAATAGAAAAAGGGGCGAAAGATTAATTTATTTGCACACCGAAATTATAAACCCATATTATCCCCCTTCAAGGGATAGGGGTATTTAACCATCGTCCGGATTAAGGAACGATGGTTTTTTCTTTAGTAAAATTGAAGCAAAATAGTATGAACAAAAAAGCGATATTGGGGCTGATGCTGGCGATCCTTTTACCCCTAACCGGTTACTATATGGTGAAGTATTATAGCGAGAAAGCAGTACACTTACCCCGGCGGTATTTTTATGACAGTGTAGCGGTGATAGAAAAAAACGGCAAAACTACTACGGACACCCTCTGGCACCGGGTGCGAAACATGCAGTTTACCAATCAATTGGGAAAAACAGTTACCCTCGATTCTCTGAACGGAAAGATCCTGGTGGTAGATTTTTTCTTTACAAGATGCCCGACTATTTGTCCCGGAATGGCCCGAAGCATGAAAAAATTACAGAATTCATTTAAGAATAGCAATGATAGTATCGTTCAATTTATTTCTATCAGCATTGACCCCGACAATGATTCCGTACCGAAGTTGCGAAAATTTGCCGACCGGTATACGAACAATCATGATAGCTGGTGGTTTGTAACAGGAGTTAAAAAGGATATATATGATTTTGCCATACAGGAACTAAAAGCAAATGTAGCGGATGTAGGCGCTGACACTGCGTTCCCTCATACAGAGAATTTCTTTTTGCTTGACCGGGATCGGGTAGTGCGTGGATGGTACAACGGATTTGACACTTTGAAGCAGGCAAAACTGGTGAGGGATATACCTTTATTAATGCTGGAGAAAAAGAGAAAAAGAAGTTTTAAAGAATTCCTGGATGAGTTATTTGGCCGTAGTTAAATGGTTTTGAAACAATTATTTACCCTAAATGTAAAGCTGGTATATGTTGCAACCAACACTTGTAAAAAATGATGCTAAAGCTAAATTGTTCATCTGGATCGTATCGGTTGTGGTATTTGTTGCAGTCGCTTTTTTGTCGAAATTCAAATTAGATATTGACCCGGGGTTTAATCCGCACCTGTTTGCCAAAGCGAATGCACTAATCAATTCAATGGTCGCTTTTTTACTACTGGCCGGATTGATTGCAGTAAAGCAAAAGAATTACAGCCTGCATAAAAAGATCATGTTGGCAGCGATTGTATTATCGGTACTATTCCTCGTATCCTATATTGGTCACCACCTGCTGGCAGGCGAAACAAAATATGGAGATATTAACCATGATGGAATAATAAGCGAAGACGAGGAGTTACAGGTGGGCGGACTGCGTACCTTTTACTATGTTATTCTAATTACACATATTCCACTGGCAGCTATCATACTCCCGTTTATTTTGTTTACCGCATACCGTGCATTAATCGGCGAGTATGCGCAACACAAAAAATTGACAAGAATTACCTGGCCGGTCTGGTTTTATGTGGCGGTAACGGGGGTAATTGTTTACAGGATGATTAGTCCATATTATGCTTAAATACTTTTTTTGCCTGCTTACATAGCAATTCCCGGCTATTCAAATTCATTACCCGATTATTTTTTTACATGATTTATGATTTTGTCTGCCACCTTAGCGGAGTATAGTTTGGCGCCATCGTCATTTAAATGCCGGATATCGGCAAACATCGAAGGTTGAGAAGTGAACAGGCTGTCGGTGGAAAAATCATAAAACGGAATATTATATTTTTGGGCTATACCGTCTGCTATAATAAACGAATAATCTGTATGGGCTACTTTACCAAAATACGGAGAGACAAATATGAATAATTGGATGCCGGCTTTTTCGCAGTCCCGGATAAAAGCTTCATAGAACGCAATTTTTTTGTAATCTAATCGGTACGTCACTGTTGATACATACTCCGTAAGGGGTTGATTCCATTTTCTTGTTAGTGGTATATATCCTTTAACATCCGGGTTTCTTTTTTTGCTTGAGTTGGTATTTCCGGTTGCAATTTTGAGAACGGCCGAATTGAAGGGGTAGATTTTAGATACTAATTTATACTTTTCGAAACGGCTCTTTAATTCAATAATGCGACGCATTTCGGGATGTGAATCGTAATACGGAAGCAGCGAGGCTATCCTGTCGTACGTATCAGCATCCTCTATAAATTCTTTATTGACAATATCTAAAATTATTAGTTTGGGTATATACCTTTTGAGGACGGATTGCAAAACAGCATACTGGTAAATTATTGAACTACCATCCTTCCCGGTATTGTAATAAGTCATTTTCAAACTCTCTTCAAATATGTAAGGATGATAATGGTGGTTGGCTCTTGAAGACCCAAAAATAAGTACATCCGCTTTTGTATTATCAATCGAAAAAGTTGTTCTGAATTCTGTACCTCCCTTCTGTTTAAAATAAAAATAGTGGAGCAAATTACCAACAGCATAATCAATTGCAAACACCAATAGCAGGAAAGCCAACAATTTGGCCAGGAAGAAATATGCAGGCTTTTTCTTTATCTTATTTATAATCGAATTAAACATAACAGGGAATTAAAATTGAAAATAGATAAATTGGCCACCGTCAAAAACGCCCATTAATAATATCAAAATAATAAGGGTGGCATAAGAAAAGTAGCGGACAATCCAGTTTTCATTATTAAGGAATGAGAATTTGCCTTTATAATATTCCTTTTTTATTTCAGCAAACAGCAAGAAAAATATGCCTGCAAAAGAGAATATCAACATGGATGAATTCTCAAAAAACAGGGAACCCGGCCGGGTAAATATTTTTCTTACTATTAAAAAAGCATCTGAAATATTATTTACCCTGAAAAAAATCCAGGCAAAACTGACCATTAAAAAAGTTGATATTATTTGAATGCACTGACTTATACCACGGTACTTACTTAGCCAGGCAATTTTACTTAACCTTGATTGCAAAGGATGGGAAATGTTTGAAAAAATAATATAGCATCCATTAATTGCTCCCCAAATAATGAAAGTCCAGTTTGCGCCATGCCATAAGCCGCTTACCAGGAATACAATAAACAGGTTGAAATACCATCGCGGAATGGAAACTCGGCTACCGCCCAGTGAAAAATACAAATAGTCTTTAAACCAGGTAGATAAGGATATATGCCATCGCTTCCAGAATTCAGCTATATTTTTGGCAAAATAGGGACGATTGAAATTCGTCATTAATTTAAAACCCATCACTCTTGCGGTGCCAATGGCAATGTCAGAATATCCTGAAAAGTCGCAATAGATTTGGAATGAAAAAAATATCGTCGCTAAAAAAAGAGTGGTGCCATTATGATGGGAAGCATTATTATATACCGAATTTACATAGAGGGCCAGCCGGTCTGCAATGACTAGTTTTTTAAATATTCCCCAAAGTATCAATTTAAGTCCTTCTACTACCCTGGAATAATTAAAATTAAATTTTTGCCTGAGTTGTGGCAATAAGTTTTGCGGGCGTTCAATTGGGCCGGCAACTAACTGTGGGTAAAACATTACGTAAAGGGAATAAATTCCAAAATGTCTTTCTGCCCGCTGGTTTCCTCGATACACTTCTATGGTGTAACTCATTGCCTGGAAAGTGTGAAAAGAAAGCCCGATGGGAAGTAATATCGAAAGATACGGCATCGGGTTTTTTACACTGGCTAATCCGAGGAATAGTGATAAATTTTCATTCAGGAAATTGTAGTATTTGAAAATTGCCAGCACACCTATATTGGCCACCAAACTCATGATGAGGTATAATTTCCTTTTTTTGCCCTGCTCATTTTCAATCAATATCCCGGCGAAATAATCTATAACAATGGTGAAGCCTAAAATTAAAATATAGATGGGAACAAATGCCATATAAAAATAACAGCTTGCAGCCAATAACAGCATCCATCTAAACCGATGCGGAATAATAAAATAAGTAAAGGATACGAGGGTAAAAAAGATTAAAAACTCAATGGAATTAAACAACATTTTAAAAAAATATAATTTAGTATCTTATTATAAGGTGTATTATAAAATTTGATATTTGCCAGCGATTTAGGCCGGTTCGCTTTATGGTTTTAAAAATACGGATTAATACAGGATAGCGTAATCAAATAGTTGTTTGTTTTATTTAATTGAATAACGAAGGATTGGGCGATTTAATACCCGGCAGTCGGCATTTACAATAATTTAATTGTAAAAATTATAAATAATGGCCCGTGGCTCCTGGTTTTAAGGGAAGGTTACTAATACTATCAATGGAGTCATTTTCCCGTTAAATAGGATTTTGTAGGAAAAATTGAAATTGTTATTACGCTTTTTCTATAATAATCCTGGAACTGCCCAGGTAGGTGATCATGATTTTTATGATATCTCCAAACTTTACCCCGCCGTCTTCATGAGAGGGCCTATTCTCTTTTGCTACAGGTAGTTTAGCCTGGATTTTATTTCCCAATAAATTTACAAAAACCCCATGCGGTGTTATTTTGTAAACGGTGGCATCAACAGGTGTTTGGTTTTTAAAGCATTGCATTGCAGTCTGGTACTCATGAATGAAGATTGACTTAAAAGGCGCAGCAGTAGCTTTATCCGGTTTGTCTGTATTTTCCAGTTTAAAAAAGTAGGGCTCATTCAAATTGCTTTCAGCCGGCTTTCTTTCCCATGGTGATAATTTAAGCGGAAAGAAAATATAGCTACCCGTTTCTTTTACAAAATAATCATCGTCTACTTTTTTTAGATAACCTACAAACCGGTTTTCGATCGCTGATTTATTAATCAGGTTATCTAATGCGTTATTGAATTTAAACTCAATACAATCAGCAATCATCTTATCACCCCTTGCGGAAAGATTGATAATAAAACTTACTTCATCGCCCACATGAAACTGGTGAATTCTTTTGATGATTTTTTCTGCCTTTAATTTTAGCTGCTCCTTTTCACCGATATTTCCATTGATTGTTTTTTTCTTTCCGTTGATAGTGTATTCAATAGTGGCATAATCCTTATCGTGGTTGATAAAGGTGATTTTGCCCATTATTGTTTCTGTAGCCATGGTAATGTGTTGGTTGAAGAAAAAATGCGAAGTGTAAAAGTAAGTGCAAAAACGGCAAATAAAATTCGGGTAGTAAAACGGTGAAACAAACTGTCCGGGCCAGCTAACAGGAAAGGCAATGGTGGATTTAAAAAGCAGTAGTATTTATAACAGGGAACGGTTATCGTTAAAGGTTTAATTCCTTTACAGGATCCCAAAACAGTTTTTTGAAATCAACTACCTGGTCGTTTTTCACGTTGATCTTTTCTTTTTTTAATAACTCCTCCATTAAGGAAGGCGTTGCAAAATGTGCCTTTCCGCTCAGCATTCCATTACGGTTTACCACACGATGGGCAGGAACGGTTGGCTTAGTGACATGTGCAGCATTCATGGCCCAGCCAACCATGCGGGCCGAAAGCCTGGTGCCCAGGTACCCGGCTATTGCCCCATAGGTGGTAACTCTTCCCTTCGGCACCTGCCTTACCACATCAAATACATCTTCAAAAAACGAATATTCTTTTTTTGGAGATTCATTTGTATCAAGCGGTAATTTATTTTTCATCTGTTAATATTCTTTAATTGGCTGAACCTTCAGCAATTCATTTCTAATAGCCTCAGGTACATTTACATAATCATAAGGGCAATGTTTGCAGCCATTGCCACAGCAGGTACCTTTCTCCAAATGGTACTTTTGGGTAAGCACAATATAACCGTCTTCATTATAATAAAAATCTTCTCCTTCCGCTAATTTATTCATATCCTTATTTAAATGTAATTAACCTTTTTAAACGTTTTCAGTTGCTTTCAAAATCTCATAGAAATGCTCATCAATATTTGGAATATCATCCGGTATCCTGAATTTAAGATAATAAATTTTATTACTCCCGGCAATATCCAATGCCTCGTAATGGGTTTTTATTTTAAGCAATGCACTGTCATTTTTGGCATGCACGTCATCGCAATCCTCAACAAGTTCCAGGTTATATAGTTCAATTACCTTTTTGGTGAATTCGTATAATTTAGGCGAATCAGTCTTTAAATGCAGGTAGCCGTTGGGATGTAATATTTGCTGGTAAAGCCTTAGAAACCGGGGATGGGTAAGCCGTTTTTTGGCTTTGGACGTTCTGAGATGCGGATCAGGAAAAGTAATCCAGATTTCATCCACTTCTTCTGCATTGAAATAATCCGGTAACAAGGTGATTTGTGTACGAAGAAAAGCGGCATTTGTGATATGGGATTCAAGGCATTTTTTGGCACCGATATACATGCGGTTGCCTTTTACATCTACCCCGACAAAATTTTTCTCCGGGATTAGTTTTGATAAACCAACGGTATATTCACCGCGTCCGCAAGCCAGTTCCAATACCACGGGTTGATCATTCTTAAAAAACGAATGCCATTTCCCCTTCATATCACCCGGGTATTCCAGTACATTGGAGAAGTTTTTTATTTCTGCGAACCGCTTTAATTTTTTTTGCGCCATGGGGCGCAAATATAATTATAGATACTTAAAAACTGCGGGTTTTGTCACCTGGTACAAACGCCGGAAGTGGCAAAGCCTGGTTATGATCGCTGTGATGCCAGCCATTAGCATGCTTTAATGAGGTACTGGTATTTACCGGCATCATACTGCCTATCCAGGAAAAATACTGCCTTGGGGCAACCCTTTTGCCAGTTTTACCGTTTTGGTTATAAACTACTTACACTTGTTATCTGCCGATGAACTTACTATAATAATCAGGGGATGCACGCTGAATGACCGGTCGAGTCAAAAGGAAATCTACAACGCTTTCTATAGCTATGCTATGGCAATATGCGACCGGTATACCAACAACCAGGATGACGCCATGGAGATACTGAATGACGGGTATCTTAAAATATTTAAAGAGATACATCGTTTTCAGCCAAGTTATTCAGATATCATCGCTTCATTTAAAGGTTGGTTGAGAAAAATAATGGTGTACACCGCTATTGACCATTTCCGGAAACAGCGTAAACACGAAATTGTAGGTGAACTGGATACTGCGATCATACATTTAGCCTCAGATACAGCAGATGCATGCGATAAAATTTCTTATGATGAGATCATTCGTTTAATACAGCAGCTTTCACCTGCTTATCGTACCGTACTAAATCTTTTTATAGTGGAAGGATATAGCCACGAAGATATTGCCGACCTACTGGGTATTGCGGTAGGCACGTCTAAATCCAATCTCGCCAAAGCGAGGAAACAATTACAAAAAATTTTGTTTCGTGAAAAAATAATTCAGGATAACGATTTAAAAATGAAAAATGCAGGATGAAGAAATAGATAGGATGGATGAAATAATAAGGGAGGCTTCTAACAGTTACCATCCGGCTTATAATGATAAGGCATGGGAAAAAATGGAAGTACTGCTTGATAAACATCTTCCGCAAAAGGGGGAGCGGAGGAGGCCGTTTGCTTTTTACCTGCTGTTGCTATTGGTAGCAGGTGGTGCAATTTTTGTAATGCTATACCCATGGAAAAAGAATATAAATTTTCCGAAAACTACAATTGCAAATATACAGGAAGGCGGCACACAACAGCCTTTAGCCACAACAGGTAAACAGGTGGAGTTATATAAACCTACTGTTAGCGTAAAGGATAACAGCGGTTTACCCAGCATCGCTTCAAGGCCTGATAATGATATAACCGGGAATATTAAAACCCCATTAATCCCAGGCCGGTCAGCCTTCCAAAAGAGCCATATCAAAATAAGCAATTCAGATGCGACAGATGAAATTAATGAAGTGACAGGAAATAAAGCCGAAAAAAGCCAAAGCATCAAAACAGAAAGCAATGAGCCCGCCTCAAGTAAGCATAACATAGATTTGGTTTATGGTACACACGGAAGGGTGATACCTGTTCAAATAAACAACAACATTTTGCTGGTGCCCCAGGCAGATAGTGATGCAGTAAAAGGAAGTACCGGTAAAGAAAAAATAGAACCATTAGCATTGTCTAAACCAGCACCTGATAAAACGGCCGCAAAGAAAAAAGTAAAAAGGGGTTTTGCAAATAATTTTGCAGTTACCGTATCAGCCGGACCCGACCTGAGTTTTGTAAGCCTGGACGTGCCTGGCAAAATAATGCTAAGCTATGGAGCAGGATTGCGATACACCATTTCAAAAAGACTGACCATCAGCACCGGCTTTTATCAATCCAGGAAAATATATTCTGCTACGCCCGGTGATTATCATCCTCCCACCGGTAACTGGACCTATTACACCGACCTGAAAAGAGTAGATGCTGATTGTAAAATATATGAGATACCACTGGCTGTCAGTTATAATTTCAAACAATCAGTACAGCATAACTGGTTTGCAGGCATCGGCCTCTCTTCTTTAATAATGAAAAACGAAACCTATCATTATTTGTATAAAAATTCTCAGGGACAAACGATGTACAGGGCCTGGACAGTGAAAGAAAAGAATAAGCATTTTCTTTCTGTACTGATAATTTCAGGCGGCTACCAGTACCAGTTGAATCATAGGATTTCATTTATAGCAGAGCCCTTTCTTAAACTGCCATTGCAGGGCATTGGTTTTGGAAAAATTAAACTAAACAGCGGCGGGCTATTAATGACGGCAAGTATTAAACCTTTTAAAAAAAGAAAATGAGCGGCATTAGCTGAGGGTACTTAAATTGCCACATAGCGTCGCCAATCTTTTAAGCAAACTTTACAGGAAACTATATTGTAGGCCGGATAATTTTGGAGAGTTAAATTCATCGGCTTTACAATTATACCAGGCCCCCAAACCAAGTAATCCATTCCGTTTACAAAAAAATAAAGGCAGCATTTCTGGAAACCATTATGAGATCTAAGCTGGCTATTTCCCACCAATCATATTAAAAGTTGTGTTGAATTCCGGCTATGTGGATTTAGTGATCAGTGGTCCCGGCATTCTCTTTCCATACAATAGGTTTCAACAAACCAATCGGCAGGCAATATATTTTGGTTGCCTTGGTAAACTAAGAAGCCTTCTAAATGATACTGCGATGTGGAGGTAAAGTGTAAAAACGATTTTACCCTTTCTGTACTATCCCAATATCAATATCCAGTATCTAGTATCCGGTATCCAGCATCCAGTATTCACCATACTGTCAATTTTTTAGTATCGTAAACTCCACCCTCCTGTTCAACTGCCTGTTCTCATCGGTATCATTTGGCACAACAGGTTTTGTTTCGCCATAGCCTTTTGAAACAATCCGGTTTACAGCAATACCCTTTGAAAGAATATACTCCACTACTGATTTAGCACGGTTGTCGCTCAATTTAAAATTATAGTCGTCTGAACCACGGCTATCTGTATGTGCGCTCATTTCAATTTCTATTGCCGGATTCTCATTCAGCATTTTTACCACCCGGTCCAGTTCCACAAATGATTCGGGGCGCAGATCCCATTTATCAAAATCGAAGTACACGTTGTTTAATCTTACTACCTGGCCTACTTCGATGGGCACGAGGTAAAGGTCTTTATGTATTTCTTTATGTCCTTCTTTTACCAGTGAATCAAGATTGAGGTTTTCTGAGATGGCGAAGAAATGATCTGCATTCGCCCTGATTAAATAATTTTTATCATAAGGCAATACCATTTTAAAAGCGCCGTCTGATGGATTGGAAATACCGTTGCCTGCCACAGTGCCATCGGGCAAGGTTTCATAAATCAGCGAAGCGCTCAATGGACGGTTTGTTTTTTTATTATACACATTGCCACTAACCAATATAACGGGATCAGGTTTTTCTCTTTCCAACAGCTTGATGCGTACGATATCGCTTTCTCCGTACGAATTCAGATCAGTACTCATGTAAGCATATTCACCGCCGGCATCCAGGGTGAAAAAAGTATCCATATCTTCTGTATTGATGGGGCTTCCGAGGTTTTCTGGTTCGCTCCATTTCTGCCAGCTATTATCTAATTTCCTTGTTTTCCAGATATCCATATATCCTAATCCGCCGGGGCGGTTACTGCTAAAATATAAGGTTACCCCATCCGGTGCCAGGTAGGGAGTTGTTTCATTATAGTTTTTCAGGTTGATTTTTTTGCCCAAACTTTTTGGCTCCGTCCAGGTGCCGTCATTTTCTAAAAAGCATACAAACAAATCATTGTTAATACCGCCATCTTCTGCAGACATATAAAACAACAAGGTTTGTCCGTCGTTGGCCATGCTGGCTCCATTCTGGCGGCCCCGGTCATACTTCGCGTAATTCCTTATGCGCAACATTTCAGGTTTGCTCCAGTATCCATCTTTTTTGAGGTAACACATACTTACGCCGTTTCCGGAATAATCTCCGTTGATATAGGAATTCCTGATCAGAATGCGGTTGTTATCAGGAGATATCCAAAACACAGCGTTGTAGTAGTATGTATTTAGAGGATAACCCAGGTGAATTCCTTCACTCCAGTGGCCCGAACTGTCCCTTTCCGAAAACCAGATATCCTGCGAGTTGCGGATCTCGTTGTATTTTGTATTCTCCGGGTGGTTTTGACAAATGTAAAACAACAGGTTACCGTCTGCGGATATGGTGGGTCTTAATTCGGGCAAATCAGAATTGATTTTTGTTCCCAAATTTTCAATTTTAAGAATGGTTTCTGTGGTAATGATATTTTCTTTTTGCTGTTTCAATTCACCCAGCGAATCCCTGTAAGCAGGCTGGGCAACTAATGAATGCATACTTGCAGATAGGAGAAGAAAGAAGACGGCTTTTTTCACAGTTTTGGATTTTCTCCAATGACAACGAAAATTTTAAGCGAATAATATGCTTAAGCGGTATTAAATTTTCGTTTTTGATCAACCGGGTCCAAAAATCGCCAATAGAAATAGGAAGTACACTACCCACGCTTTACCAGGCACTCTTATTGATCATTACTTTCAATTTGGACAAATCAAAATAATGTAATTACTTTGTAGCCACAATAAAATAATTTTTTATGGAAATCTCTGTAATTCCAATTGGAAATTCTAAGGGAATTAGATTGCCAAAAACTTTGATAGAAAAGTATAATATCACTGACATGGTCGAGCTGATTCTTGAAAAGGACTACATAATTATTAAACCGAAAACCGCTTCAAGAATTGGTTGGGAGAAATCATTTCAAAAAATGCATACTAACGGTCATGATAAGCTATTTATGGCCGATGTATTTGAAGACGAAAATTTTGAAGAATGGAGTTAAAGCAATATCAAATCGTATTGGTCAATCTTGACCCAACAATAGGAAGCGAAATGAAAAAAGCTCGGCCATGTGTAATCATATCGCCCAATGAAATGAATAAATATTTACAGACAATAGTTATTGCACCAATGACTAGTAACTCAAAACCATATCCAACAAGAGTTGAGGTTAAGCATGATAAAAAAAATGGATGGATAGTTCTAGATCAAATTAGAACTGTCGACAGGCAGAGAATAGTTAAGATACTTGATAACTTAATTGAAAAAGAGATATCTGCCTTTAAAGCTGTTTTCAAGGAAACTTACGTAGACTAAAACGGCAAGTAACATCAGTTAGCCGGGGTTCACAAGCAACAAGTTCCCGGTCTTCGCAAACGCGTCCACGCCTTGGTGCAGATATGATGTTGAAAAAATCCAATCTTTTTGGGACCTAATCGCCTGTTTTTGATTTTAATATGGGGAATTTACAATTTTTACAAAAGTGCAATTAATTTACTAATTGCTTCTAACGCGTTGGAATCAAAAAACGCATCATTTTTACCTTCTTTTGACCAAATTACTACATTGGGTAACCCATTTGGCATGATGTACCGAATATGGTAAACCTCCTCCTTCGGGGCATTAATAAATACATCGGTTCCATCATCGAGTAAAAAGGTAATCTCACGGGGTTTACGCATAGAATGAAATTTATACTAATATACGAAAGTATTGGGAGTGTACGATAGAGGGGAAATGTTACTGGTAATAACACCTTGGCTGAGACAGACTCGGGCATAAGTTATTTTAGGTGGAAGAAGTCTGACTGTAAATGTCAGCCAATTGAAAATAGGGGTTTTCATAAAAAATGTTTTCAAAATGAAAACTGGTCTTACCTTAATAATATGAACATAATTATTAAAAGGGCAATTGAGAAATATCCAACCGCAAAAACTCCTCTTTTAACATGGTATAGTGAATTTAGTAAAGCCAGCTTTGCGAATTTTAATGAATTAAAAAAAGTGTATGGCAATGCCAGCATTTAAGCCGAAAACCGGGTTATTTTTAATATTAAGGGAAACGATTTCAGGTTAGTGTTAATGGTAAATTTTAAACAGTTTGCAGCATAAATAATATGGTTTGGCACGCATAAGGAATATAATAAAATAAATACAGAAACCATACAATTTGATACAGAAATTTTAAAATACAACGCAAAATAACCATGAACTGGAAAGTAATTAAAACCGAAATTGAATACCAAAAGGCAATCAAAAGAACCCTACAAATTTTTGATGCAGAACCCAACACCCCCCAGGGGGAGGAATTGTTATTGTTATTGGTGTTGGTAAAAGATTGTGAAGATAAACACATTCATTTACCGGAAATAAATACCATCGATGCCATCAAATTAAAAATGGAAGAGCGGGGGATAAAACCCAAAGATTTAGAACCCATTATTGGTACCAAAGGACATGTTTCTTCCATTCTATCCGGTAGAAGGGGAATAACGCTGAAAATGGCGCAAAAATTAAAAGATTATTTGCAGTTGCCAGCCGAAGTATTTTTACATAGGGCCTCTTAAAAAGGGGCTATTTCATCAGCATCTAATAATGCCCGATTAAATCAATATGATGGGGGTTAACAGCCAGTATTAGCTGGTACATCAGCGGGTAATTTAAATATGCAGTTACGTCATTTTGCATTAACATACTCCTGATGTGTGTACAATTGGCAATGAAGGAAAAGAGTTTGCTAAAAATAGTTGAAAAGTTTACAGCTGAAACGATGGAATATATTCATTAGCGAGGAGTGCTTCGTGTGCCACGAACCAAGGCGAAGTGGCTGAATTCAATCAATGGTATTACTAAATCAGGGAAACGTGGAATTTTAAACGCAACAATTTAAAAGCCCTATAAAATGCAGTTGGAATTAATACACAATAGAATTCATGAAAAAAAAGGGCAAAAAATAATGCTGGATTTTGATTTAGCCCTACTATATGAAGTTGACACAAGGGTATTAAACCAATCAATAAAAAGAAACATTGAAAATTTCCGGAAGATTTTATGTTTAGGCTGACCGAAAATGAATGACAGATAATTTTATCATCACAATTTGTGATGATGGACACTTTACCCAAAAACAGGACGCAGAAATATTTGCCCTTTACGTTCACAAAACACGGGGGTTACAATTTTGGCAAGTGTACTAAAGAGCAAAAAGGCAATAGACATGAACATTGCCATCGTACGTGCATTTATAGCCATGCGGCATTTAGCCAACAGCCACAAAGATTTGTTTGAGCAAACAAGCGATTTACGTAAAGAAATGCTAACCCGTATTGGTGAACACAATACCCAGCTATCTGCCATTTAGGATGCCTTGGAAAACTTATTAGATAAAAAGGAGGAAGAAAAAGAAAATGTAGAAAAGTGGGTTATGCGGGAGCGAATCGGATTTAAAAGGTAAGGTATTTATACATCAATCATTCGATTATAATAATGTTCCGTTATGATTTTCTAAAACTAATTCAAACAAAAAACCCTTACAAGTCAATACCTGTAAGGGTTTAATTCAACTGCAGTTGGGGCTAATCTGGTGAACACCGCCCAACATCGAAAGTGCATTTTTATGATGGACATACCAGTAATTAATTGTGATGTTCACCACTGTTCAGATTTTGGGATAATTCAGAAAGACAACTACTTCCATAAAGAACTCGTCTTAACTATTCGCCAATAATGTAGCATCAAGGTCTTCACCCGGCTTGGCTATAATTTTTTGTGCTACGGGATCCCAATCAATTCTTCTTCCAAGTTTATAAGATAACCCACCCATGTGTGCTGAAATTGCTTCTTCAAATCCTTCTTTGATGGAACAACTTGGTGTACCTCCATTCCGGATGCAACTTAGCCATTCTCTTAAATGAAGAAAGGTTGAGTCAACCCGTTTGCCATCCCTGTAGGTCCACAACAATCCCTTGTTGGCAAAATATTTTGCAGTGGCAGAGGTAACAGCATCAGTTCCATTAACAGCCGGATCATATTGATAAATTGGAACACCGGCTTCAATTCGTTGTTCTTTTAACAAGTCAGCGTATTTGGTTGACCGTGGGTCAGCATATACGGTAATCCGGTTACCCAGTTCCATGCTTCCATCGTGCCCCATCAGGACGGTTCCCCTGTCAAACTGATTTCCTAATGTTGCACTGTATATGAATGTCATGCCTTTCTCTTTCCCCGCCTTCTGGCTTCCCCCTGTACTAAAATCAGGGTACTCCATATTTACCTGCATTACATCCGGAACGTTGCGGCCGTCGCGGTGGGTATAGATGCCTCCGGAAGCGGTAACTGAATTTGGAATGCCCATTTTCAGGATGCAATTGATGCGGTCATAATCATGGGTCATTAAATCGCCTGACAAACCAGATCCGTAAGCCCACCATTTACGCCAGCGGAAAAAATGCTCCAGGTTAAAAGCTTCCTTCGGTGCATTACCAAGGAACAAATCCCAATCAATGGTTTTCGGATTGGCTGTTTCAGCAATTTCGTATTGCCATGCACCGTTATCATCATTGCGGTTGGTATTGGTTTCAACCAATGATACATGACCAAGAATGTTTTTATTGATAATATCCTGGGCAGTTAAAAAACTCTGTGTTTGACGATGCTGGTGACCAACGGCGAAAACTGTTTTGGGATTTTTGAGAACCGTTTCACGTAAAAGGTAGGTTTCAGATACATTGTGCGTCATGGGTTTTTCAACATATACATGTACACCTGCATTCAGCGCTTCAATTGACATTGGTGCGTGCCAATGGTCCGGCGCTGCAATGATAATCGCATCAACCTCCCCGCTATTTATTAATTCAGTATGTGTGCGAAAACGTTTGATGGAATTATCACCTTTATTGAAGGATTCTAACGCTTTTTCCGCACGTGTGTCAAAGACGTCACAAATTGCAGCCAACTTTATATTCAGGTTTTCCTGTGCCTTAAATTCTGCCAGCCTGGTGTCTTTTGGGTTTTTTACCGAAGACTCATGCATTTCCTTGAGCCAGGCGGTAGATGCAAAACCCAGCGCACGGCAAAGCTGTTCGCCTCGTATGCCATAACCTATAATGCCCAGCCGAACCGGTTTGCCACTCATGGGGCCTGAAACGGGGGGTGGAGCGGCTTTAATATTTAAGGTTTCCAGCAGAAATTGTTTTTCTCGTTTTGCGGCGCCGGTCAGGCTGGCGCCTGAATACCATACTGCGCCTACTAATGGTAAACCTCCCAGCGTTTTTAACATATCCCGCCTGTTCCATTTTCCAAAAAAACTATTGTCGTTTGCCATGGTGTTTAAGTTAAATTTGTTTTTACTTTGTTCCTTACAAATAAATTTTCTATACCAAATAGGGATATCAACGGAAACTGGTAGATCACAAAAAGCGCTACCATCTCAATCAGGTTTTTGTTTACAACCCAATAACTTCCTTCGGCCGGGCCTTGCGGCAAGCTTGGAAAGGGAGGATGTGCCAGGTAGTACATCAGTAAAAGCAATATTCCGCCTACACAACCCCAGCGTACCTTTATACCAATGAGGAGGCTTATACCCACGGCTATCAGCCCTGCAATATTTAGGGTGTCAATAACAGATATCAGGGAATCACCGGCGAGCCAGGTAAAAAATGGCTTGAGAATGGAGGCGCTTAGTAAATAACCTTTTGCTGTCCATGATGGATTATACGCCTTTATGATCCCTTCATACAGGAAATGCCAACCGATTAAGATGCGAAGCAGCACCAAAGCATAACCTTGTACTGCCGTTAATTTTTGTTTGTCCATATTGTTTGAGTTTAATATTTCGAATTGGATTGATGCCCATTTAATAAACCTGTGTAAATAGTTGCCGGTTAGCTTATCGGAAGTTTTAAAAATCACTCTTACAAAACCACTTCTACATTTTCTTCAAACTCTTTGGAAGTGTATGTTTTCCATGCGCCATTTTCATCATAAATAAAAAAAACTTCCAGATTTAAGTCTGTATGTCCCAATAAAAACTGTTTTGATTTTTCCAATCCCATCACCATAAATGCGGTTGCATATGCATCTGCGGTCATACAATTTGGGGCAATTACGGTGGCACTCAGTAAGTTGTTCTTTGCAGGATATCCTGTAAACGGGTTAATAATATGCGTGTATTTTTGCCCGTCTTCCACATAATATTTTTTATAATTACCTGATGTGGCCAACGACTTATTTTTTATTTGAATGATTGCTTTTAATGATACCCCATCGGTGAGGATTTCGTTTGGCTGTTCAATGCCCACGGTCCAGCAACTGTCATTGATGTTTTTTCCTTTTGCTCTTAACTCACCTCCAACTTCTACTAAATAGTTGTTAATGCCCTTGCTTTCGAGAAAGGATGCCAGTACATCTACTGTATATCCCTGGGCGATTGCATTAAAATCGAGCATAACCTGCGGAATTTCCTTTACCAGTTTTTTTTCTTCTATTCTTACCTTTTTATAGCCAATAAAAGGGAGCAAGCTATCAATCAGTATCTTATTTACTTTTTCTTTTTTTGTGAACCCAAACCCATAGGCATTGACAATTGGAGCCACTGTAACATCAAACACGCCATTTGTTGTTTTCGAAACTTCTATGGATTTATTAAACACAGCTGAAAAATAATCATCCACCATTACGGCAGAATCATTTTTATTAATCCTCGAAATAATTGAAGCAGGAACATAGGTAGAGAGGGATAAGTCAATTTTTTTAAAAATGGAATCAAAGGCTTCCCGATAATTTGAATGCTGTCCAGCCAGGTAGGTTATATTATAAGTTGTTCCCTGGGCAGCTCCGGATATTTTAATTGTATTATTGATGCTACGGTTACAACTAGCGAAGAGTAGAATGGCAAAAAACGGCAGGAATATACATTTCATTTCAGCTTATTATCGTTATGTTGTTTAATTGAATTACTTATAATTCTAACCAGACAAACTGCTTTAATTTCTTTTGCAAAATTTCAACTAAAAGGTTCAACTAAATATGACGGTCATCGGGATCGGGTATGATTTACAAACATGTTTTTTAAACAAAGTTGGAATCGTAAAGCTGAAAAGCGGGGGAGCATTTTTTAAGATAATATCCTGCATTTTTTTTGAAGAGGGGAGTAGCTGTAAGTTGAATAACCAAACACCAGGCAGGTTGCTGTAATGAGACTATTAAAAACTAAAAAGCCTTTAAATAATTGAAAAAAATTATTTAAAGGCTTTTTTAATGCTGTAGGGGGAGGGATAGAACATCTTGCCTTATACGGTGGTATAAAAACACAATAAAAGTAAGGTTTTGCTGATTATCAACACTTTATTTATTCAACTTTTATTTAAAGTATAAGAGGAATAAAGTTTTAGTGTACAACTTAGTGTACAACCAAATACCTTTGTAAAAAAAAGGAATATGGCACGTCAACCGGAGGTACAGTACAGATTAGTAAAAAAAGTGGAGCCTGGTGAAACCCCGACACCAAAAGGACAAAAGCGAAAAATACTTAAAGACAGCCTATACTCCATCTATCTGCAATATTGCTATCACAATAACAGGGTATTTTGGCCCGTAGGGCAATCAATAAAGGGTGGTGACTGGAACCAGGACAAACAAGAGGTAAAAAATAATACTACCACCACAGGAGACGGCAAACATTCGTTGAACGAATTATTACATGAACTCAAAACTTTGTGTAAAAAAACCTATAACGATTCTCTGAAGGATGGCGAACCGAGGCC
>JBBQTL010000014.1:0-46288 GCA_038213285.1 Chitinophagales bacterium | reverse complement strand
CATTAGGGCGATATAAAATGATTTCATTCTTCATATCAGTTCCAAAATTGAGTTTAAAATTTCGGCACTTTCTTCATCCAAGGCTTTCATTTCTTCCAAAATTTCTTGCGGTTGGCGCAAGGCAGCTTCTTCTTTTTTGTTAGGGTTTTTGGCACTTAGGTCAAAAGTGCTTTGGTCAATGTTTTTTACGTTTATACTCCAAGAGTTTTCACTTTCTCCTTTTGTTTTTTGTAAGGCAACAAAATCTTCCAAATCTCTTTCGTTCAGCGCATTTGTTTTACCCAAATTTCTACCCAAGTTTAATTGGTAAAACCAAACCTTTTTAGTTGAAGAACCTTTTTCAAAAAACAATACTACCGTTTTTACTCCTGCACCTGTAAATGTGCCTCCGGGCAAATCTAACACGGTATGCAGGTTGCAGTTTTCTAAAAGCAACTTGCGTAAACTCACAGAAGCATTGTCGGTATTGCTCAAAAATGTATTCTTAATTACAACACCTGCTTTGCCACCTGCTTTCATAATCTTAATAAAGTGCTGCAAAAACAAACTGGCGGTTTCACCCGTTTTTATTGGGAAGTTTTGTTGCACTTCTGCTCTTTCTTTTCCTCCAAATGGCGGGTTAGCAAGCACTATATCGTAACGGTCTTTTTCCTGTATGTCGGCAAGGTTTTCGGCAAGTGTGTTGGTATGTACAATGTTTGGTGCTTCTACTCCGTGCAAAATCATATTCATCGTGCCAATGATGTAAGCCAATGATTTTTTTTCTTTCCCGTAAAATGTTTTTTTCTGTAAGGTGGCTACATCGGTAGTGGTTAGTTTTTTACTGTGCTGCAAATAGTCAAATGCTTCGCACAAGAAACCTGCTGAACCTACTGCACCGTCATAAATTTTATTTCCTATTTCGGGTGCTACTACCTTTACAATGGTTTTAATCAAAGGTCGTGGCGTATAATATTCTCCACCGTTACGCCCTGCGTTGCCCATATTTTTAATCTTGTCCTCGTACAAGTGGCTCATTTCGTGCTTTTCAGCGTGGGTTCTAAAACGCAGTTCGTCAATGCGGTTTATTACTTCACGTAAATTGTAGCCGCTTTGAATGCGGTTTTTCAATTCGCTAAAAATCTCACCAATTTTATATTCAATCGTATCGGCACTTACTGCATCTGCTTTAAACTTTTTGAGGTAGGGAAAGAGTTTAATATTTACAAAGTCAGAAAGGTCGTCACCTGTTAATGCTTTGTGGTGGTCAAGAGCCCCCTCACGGCCTCCCCCAAGAGGGGAGGAGATTTTGGGTGCAGCCCATTTGCTCCATTGATATTCTTTGTCAATAATGTTTGTGTAGGCTTTGCCTGTTAGTTCGGCTGCTGTGGCTTTATCCTTTTCTAAGTCGTCCAAATATTTAAGGAACAACACCCAAGAGGTCTGCTCTACATAATCCAATTCACTTCCGCAACCTGCGTCTTTGTGCAGTATGTCGTCTATATTTTTAAAGGTCTGTTCAAACATTCGTTGGCTTTGGTTATTAGTTAAGTTTCAAATTTACATTATTACTGGTTGCAAAATAGCACTTTGTCTGCTTGTGGGTGGTGGGTGGGCTTTGGTGTTGAGCAAAGTTATTTGCTGATGTATTTTGTTGAAGCCGATAAGAATTCCGTCCGCTGGGGTGGGTGGGCTGTGCGTTGGCATTTTTAGCTCTTTGCAAGGTTGGCTTTTGTGTGTGGGTTTTGTGTGCCTTGCAATGTGCTAAAAATAGCGAGGGGTCGTGTCGGCAAAGTCATGGATGTTTAAATGTTTGCAGGATTTCGTTTAGGGTGACGTACAACGTTAGAGTACTTGCGAAGGCAGGGAATTCATTGCTCGTCTGCCCGGAACAAATGCTGATTGAAAAACTGAAATTGAAGATAACAACTAAAAGCCAAATTACTGACGTCCAGCCGAAACTGAAGCTGATAGAGAACTACAGCCGAAGATAACAACGTCCTGCTTTTGCAAATACTTTTGTTGTGTGCTGTGCTATTTCAGGTAGAGTTTGGCACTATTTGTTTTCAAATATTCTCTGATTTGCTCAAAGTTCATGTTAGCCATCTCTAATGATATTTTGTCCTTGATGGCTCTAAAGGTTTTGACTGTGTCAAACTCTTTTTCTTTTGCTGGTTTTTTAGTTTCAGTCTTCATATTCTATGATTTCTTTTGGTGAACGTATTTCTAATGATTGATAATTTGAACGAATATTGATTGAGTTATAACCTCGAATTCTATAAACATTTACGATGTGCTTAAAATTCCAACTTACTAAAATGTCTGCCTTATTAATTGTCGCAGTCGCAATATGTATGCAGTCGTCAAAACTTGTTTGTCCTACAACTTTTTCGGTTACATATTTAGAAGCAAGTGTCAATATTTCGTCTGTTACAATTACTCTTTCAATATTCTCTTTTTGCAAATTTTTAAAATGCTCTTTGACATTTTCAGGTGCATTTAATAATTCGGTTTCTGTTAAGTCCGAGAATACACAAATAACTTGCCCCAATTTAACTCTCTCAAAAAGTTGTAGCGTTACTTCATCAAATTCCTTGTCAAAAGCACCACCAAAAACAGAAGTCTCAAAATAAAATCTTTGCATCTTAAAAATTTATAATTTCTGGCATAAAGATAATATTTTTCTGTCGCTGCGCCAATTATAGGGTGTCAAAACGCATAGCACACAACAATTTAATTGCCATATAAATAATATCTTCTGTGGCGGCAATACACCAAATATAGCCGGATATACGCAACAAGTTATCAGTAATTTCCTGTCGTAAGTTTCTTACAAAAATGTCAAACACATGTTGCCAGGAAGAAAGCCCGGATGCAGTGCAGCATAGATTTACAATCGATTGACTTTCCGTTTGTACAGCTTTTGCAAAAACTTTTAAAGAGCCGTTTTATCCTTTGTCCTTTGTTGTTCTATGTGCAAGTAATTCAGTTGTGCTGAGAAGCCTTTTGAAATTGAGTTTTTTCAATACATTATAAAGTGCTTTGTCTCCTGTCCATAAAGTGGCACGTAATAATTTGGTTAAAGCCACAAAATCAGTGTCGTCAATGTCAATGCCCTTGGTGAGTTGTTCTTAAGCTATCCATGTTTCTACTGGAATTATTTCTTCGTTTATGAACTTGAGTTTTGAAAGTACTTGTGTGTAAGATATTTGAAGTTGTTCTTCTTTTTTAGTCGTTCCCAATGTGAGTTTCGTAACGCATATAACTGCAATTATAGAATTCGATAACGTACTGAAAATAATATTGGTGTCAGCTACTATTTTCATTTAACCAATCGGCTACGATTATTTGCCTACCAACCTTTTTTTGCTTCCTTAGCTAAAGTGTCAACATCGGACTGTTTAGCTTTGATTTTGCTGTAGCTTATTTTTATAGGTCAAATAGTCAACCAAACGTTGCATCCCTTTCGTATCAACGCATAATGGAAGACGAATAATAACTTCTTTACTTGTTCTTTCAATTACCATGTCGCTAAATTTATAGTGTTGAAGTCAATTTATTATTTTGTTTTTGCGGAATGTTGCAACGCCTCCACAAAAATGGCCGACAGTCGAAGTGTGCGACGCCACCGAAGTCCCACATAGCTTCTATGCCCGGACAACAATTTTAACACCCGTTCGTCAATAAATGCCCTTCACGCAACGGGTTATTTCTTTTCCCTATTGCGCCAGCGATATCCTTATTTGCACGCCCGCCCTGGTATTGGTAGTGGGCGCACTGGATGAGATATAGGGGTTTACCCTGCGCTGATCAAAGAAGAGTTTCAGGTTTACCCGGTTGTTTAAAAAGTAATCAATGGTGGGTGAAATGGTAATCTCTTTACTGCCACCGGTTGGTAAGGTGGAGTTCTGATCGAGACGGTTGTTTACCGTTACATTGTCCCTTATTCTAAAGTCGAGCCGGAAGTTGATCTCATTGTCGAGCTTACCTGTTTGATCCTTGCTTAAAAACTTTGGCAACTTTAATCCGCCGAATAATTTAAGGCCGCGTTTACGGAAGCCTGCACCAACGGAAAATTCGGTACTCCGTGTTTCGCTCAATTGAAAATCTACCAGGCTAAGACTGAGCGTGCGCTGCTTGGTATAATCAATCTTAAACTGGAACTGGTTGGTGAACATCATATCCACCCCTACCAATGGCGCAAATTGTTCCTGTATGGTAATATTGGGCACCAGGAAATAAGGTATGTAGTTATTAGAAATGGTATCGTAAAAGGAAGGGTATCCAAACCGGGAAACATCCTCGTACAATAGTGCCGATGTAAAACCATTCATGCTCAGGCTTCCGTTGTAACCATGCGAAACAGTAAAGTTGGTGAAGATTTTATCGAGGCCCTTTATCCGGCTGAGGCCATTATAATCCAGCTTCCAGTTGGGCCTTGGTATAATGCTCTTGAACGGATTGGATTTTATATTGGGATTGCTTTGTTTTATCAAGCCTACATTGTTAGGATCCTGCCCGGAATAGGCCGCAATAAATGCGGGAATCAATACATCATTTGCATACCGGTTGTACCCATACGCATATCCATCGGCTTCCAGCGGGCGGCCACTGCTATATTTATTTAATGCACCCAACCGCTGAGAAATAACCTTCCTGTTTTCCTGGAACTGGAGGAAGGTGGCAGATATCTGGTTGGGGTCGAACTTACCAAACAAGGTTTTGTATGAGATATAACTTACATCAAAGCCACCGCCTGAATAAGGACTCAGGTGGCCAAATGCATTACCTGTATTGGTGGTGTCTTTAAATAATTCGGAATAATTTTTATTGAAGGTTTTATTTACATTGATGCTAATGGTCAAATCTCTTACCGGTTCTACCTGGGCGGATAATGTCAGGCGCTGGTCAAAGGACTGTTGCAATATGCTGTTAAAGTTAGAATCTTGTGTAAACAGGCCTTTTCGGGCTGCATTGTTTAGCCAGTTGGTATCTGGTTGCCGGCCCATAATAAAGTCAACGCCGGGCTGCATGCTCCGGAAATTCTGCCCCACAAATTGGGTGCTGTCCAGGTAACCCGGTAGGCGGGTATTCGCATTTTCCGACAGGGAAATATTGACTTGCTTTACACTGGTTATCAATTTGCCAAACACCCTGCCGATAGTACCCACATCAGGCAATTGATTGGGATCCTTTATCCTGGTTACTTTAATACGCTTAAACTTTTTGGTGGTGATTCCACCTTTTGTAATGGTTCTGAAAACAGAATCCCTTCTAAATTCCTTTGCTCTTGACCTTGCACTGCTATCCCTTGGTTGCTCAATGGCCCGAAAGAATTTACTCTTACTATACAACCTGGTAAAATCAAGCTGGGCAGTTGCTTCCTTGCTTTGGCCATTTTCCAGGATATTGCCTAACTCTACGGCAAGTCTTGAAGCACCAATCCAGCGGTAGACTGCCTGGTATTTCAAATTCACCGTCGTCCAATCCAACAATGGGAATTTGGCGGTGGGCAATGTGTAAGAAATATTAGCTGCCTGGTTGTACAGCGTATTTCTTCCACCTTTTATAAGATTGCTCCATAAGCTATCCTTCTTTGGTTTGGTATCAATCCTGCCTGCAGGTTCATCTACCCTCGAATTATTAGTGGCGGTAAAATCGAAGTTAATGGATCGGGTAAATGCCCAGCGGAAAATATAATCACGCTGGAAGGTTAAAAACTTATCATAGGTTTCCGGTATCTTATATTTATCAGAACCTACGCTACGTGGCCTGATGGCGCCGAACTGCCGGTGAATATCTGCCCTGAAACTGATTTGCGAAGGAACGGGATTGACATTAAAATCCTTTACCAGGTCGAACCAGTGTTTTTTTCTTTTGGTGAAAAATTTGATCTTTTTAAACGGCTCAATGTATTTAGGCTGTGGCGCAAAATTATACCCCAAACCACCCCGGTGCCTGGTAATTTCATTGTTTTCAATCAATGGATTGTGTGCAGTAATGTTGATGTATGAATAGCTCAAATCGATATTGGAGATATCGTAAATCTTCGGGCTTTTAGCACTGGTCCTATTTTTTCTTACATTGGTAAAATTGAGGGTTTTGGTACTGGTAAAATCAATGGCAGCCTCGTTGATAGAATCCCTTTTATTGGCAGGAGATACACCTAATTTATCTTTCAGCCTGATATCAAGATCATAAGGATCATACTCCGGCTTGCTGATGGTTTGCGAATAGCTTGCAAACATGGGGATAGAAATGGCGGCAGCCTTTGGAAGTAATTTTCCCAGCTCAAGATTGGCTGCAACATCAAATTGAGTAAAGTCGTCGCGGTAGCGTTCATTTACTCTTTGTTCCAATGTACCAAAGCCGGTAGTATGTTTGGTCAGCGAGCCTGTGATGGTACCAAGGTCGGCTAATGTCATATCAATTCTTGCCATAGCCGCCCAGCCGCCGTTTTCGTTAATGGAGTTGAGCCTCAATTCATTTACCCATACTTCGCCGCAGGCATTGCTGTTATTTACATTTTCCACTCCTATCAATATACCTCTTACCTCGCCTAAATTTGGGTCGCCTAAAATAGAATAGGTTTGCCCATTGCTTTGCGGCCTCCGGTATATGAGGGTGGGTACCCCATTGATATTTCTTTCCTGTTTTAGTTTTGGTAAAACTGTAAGGTCTACATTTAAACTATTAATGGCCCTCCAGAGCGTATCGTTATAGGCATCGGTATTGGCATTTAACGAGCCTGCACCCAATGGAGTTAAATACAGTGGTATTTTAATTTCATAATAATTACTCACAAAGTCGGTACCTATCCTGATTACCGCATTCAAATCGCGGTCCCTGATATTGTTGGGCGTTTTTACATTATTTTCCGCATGAATAAACATAGATAGATTGCCGTACTGCCTGATATCCCTGTTGGCAAATGTTTGCTGTACGCCCCTTGCATCGCCTTTTGTTAAACCACAAAACTGCAGTGACATACTTTGTTCGTTTTGCAACAGGTTCACCCCATTGTTGCTTTGTATTTGCTGGCGCTGAATTTCTCTTGGTGTACGGTAAGCCAACGGCGTGCGTTTGTCATTCTCTTCAATGTTTACCCCGTTAATATTAAACTCTGCACTGGTGGTAACAGGTGAGTAAATACCGGAAGAATCAATCTTGTTGGGGAACCTCCGCCAGATATTGCGGGTAAGCTCCAGTTTGCCAAAACGCATTACCACTTCATCTTCAAAATCAGTTAAAAACATCCGGATAAAACGGATTGATTTAAAATCGGGGATCTTGCCAATTTTCCTGTTGTAGGCTCCGATGGGCACCCTGAACTGGTACCATGTTTCCGGGCGGGTAGTTCCATCCGGCAAGCCGGTGATGTTTACTGTTTTTTTATCAACGATATAATTTACCCCAATCTGCATGGCGGGATCATTTACCGGCTTTATATCCACTATATATTGAAAATATTCCTCAGCCTCGTTCATGGTATTATCCCGGTTAAGATCTTCTGCATCCGGGTAAAGCGTGGCTGCTGAAGAAAAGATGGAACCATCATTCACTTTTGAATTTCCTTCGGGATTGTTGAAATTTTTATACCGTTTTAAAATACCATCAGTCTGGCTAAATACTGCATCTCGGTAATTGATATAATCATCGGCCGAAGGATCCTTTGAAGCCAGTTGAAGGGCGGCATTGTTGACCGTTCCCTGCAACTGGGCCAGGTAAGGGGCCCTTCTTACCGCCTCCGAATCATTATTATTTCCATCAAAACCCAAATCCTGGAATACCCGGTCTCCGGCATCGTTGCTAAATGCATTGGTCACCTGTATGGGATTGAGCGGAACTCTTCCCCAAATGGAGGAGTTGTCTACCTGTGCGGGAGCGGTGGGTGTAGGCAATCCATTTTCATAAAATCTTCTGCCATCTTTCAACACATCTTCTGAAATATTTCCGAGGTTGAAATATAATTTACCCCCTGTAGACTTATCTGCATTTGGCCTGGTAGCGGTATTGATGAACGGATCCTGCACCCAAAATTCTATGAATTCAATATTGGCTGTTTCAAAATCTGATTGGTCGATATTTCTCATTAAACCACCCCATTTTTGCTTGGGGCTTTTTAAGCGGTTATTATTATCAATTCCTAAAGCGGAGGATTCATAATTATAGGGCCCCTTCTCTGTAGGATAATAGGCAAGGTCAAAAGTGATCAGTTGGTTCTGACCAAAGTCGGTAGTACGTTGCGGGAATATTTCGCTCTGCTTTACAAGCCTCACCCTTGGATCACTTAGCTCCGCCCTGTTATCGCTTAAAGGATTGTTTACGCCTTTAAAACCCTGCAGTGCCGGCTCAATCTGGTACCAGGCAAGCTTCGCTCTCTTTTTACCATAATCCAGGTTGTTATTTAATACCGCTTCCGGGAATAGTACATTACCACTTAGATCGGTTGCATTTTGCGGGGTGGAAGCCATGCCCCAGCTAATAGCCGGAAAACGAAGATCGATGCCAGATTTGCTACCTTCAAAATCATCAATATACACCGTGCCGGCAGCTCCTCTTCCAATTTGTGGTGCGTGACCAGGCTTTAAAAAAGCACCCTCTGCATACGCATTGATGGTAGATGGCGCAGTAGTGGAATAAAATGGCAGTTTATCCAATAATTTGGTAAGGCGGGGCATTTCTTTGCGGTAATTAACATCCACGCCATACATGGTATTGCGGATGGGATCTTCACCAATATTATTTTTTGTAAAGAAGGGACGTTCGCCCAATCGTACAATTGTACCTCCAATTGCCAGTTGTTCCTTCAAAGTATTTTTGGCAAGATAATCTAACCGAAGACCCAGGTAATTGCGTTGCTGAATTCCAAACGCGGCGTTGTTTTCAAAATTTACCTGCACGGGCAGCCCGGCATTTAATATGGCCTGGTTGGTTACTTTAATGGTTCCAAGATCATAATTGATATCATAATCTGCACCTTCAATCAGCGTTTGCCCCCCGGCCGTAACGGTTACACTTCCACGCGGAATATTGTAGCCGATACTGATATCGGATGAACCCGTTGTACGGGCCGAACCCTTTAATACAAAACGGTTGAGATTGGGAAACTGCTGTGCCACCGCTTTGATGGAATCGTACAGTGCATAATACAAAGTATCCTTCGCATTGGGCGGGGGAACGGTATACACCTGTTCTGCAAGATCACGCCCAAAAGGCTCCAATACCGGGAACACAATCCTGCTGTACGGAGATATCACTGTAAAACCTTCCACATAGTCAAAAACACCATCCGGTTGCGGATCGAGCTGGTTATTTAATTTATCGAGGTTGACCAGTGAAATGATCGGCACACCCTGGTTTTTATCGCCAAATGGCACATACCTTTTCCAGCCAAGGCTGGGTTCCTGGTACAATACATTCAGTTTAAAATCGGCGGGAGTTAATGTGCCATACCCAACGGAATATACATTCTTCATCATCAGATCCCAGATGGGCAATGCGGTACGCTGGGAGGTAGCTTTTAATAATTTCAGGAACAACACCTTTTGTGTAGCGGAGGAACTATCGGGTGGCAGATCCTGTGAAAACTCTCCTACCTGGTATATCTTTCCATTGTAGGAATACTGGTAGGCTACCGCCAGTATTTCATCCGGTTGCAGGGGCTGGCTGATGGAAATATAACCCGCCTGCCTGTTGAATATGTATTGGGTAGAATCTAATTTTCTTGCAAATATTTTTTCAAAATCCTGTACGGGCGAAAGTCCGAGGTTTTGTAAATTACTAACCACCAGCGCCGGGTTCCTGTTGCCGGTATTGGTTACAATTTTACTATAAAGGTCATTGGTGTTATTAGCCGGAGGTGCAAAATTGCTTAGCACATTAATAGTAGGTGGTTGCAGGTAAGGATTTTTTTCCCCAAGATCCATTAATCCAACAATATCCCTGGTATTGGTAGTGCTGCCATTGCGGTTGGTAACCCATACTTCCAAACGCAGAATTTGTACCGGTGTAGTAACGGCAGGCAGCCTGGATAATACCTTGTTGTAGTTATCCCTGAAATATTGTCCCAGTAAAAAGTGGCGGTTCTCTTCGTACTCGTCTGCTTTTACATCAATTACCTGCGCCGCAGCGCCGCCCTGTAAATTTACGGATTGCCTTTGTGATTTCTGGTTGGCCAATACGGCGGTCACGTTCAGTTTACCAAATTGCAATTGTGTTTTTAAACCAAACAATTGCTGGGCACCCGGTATAAAAGTACTACGGGAGGGAAATTGCACCGCACCAGCTTCGATCCTTTTAATAATCTCATCATCCACGCCACTGTAATCCAGTTTCAACTGGTTATCCTGTCCAAAGTTGGCCAGGGTGTTATAATTGATGGGGAACTTTAGTTTATCTCCTATATTGGCATTTACATTTACCTGGGCATTCATATCAAAATCAAATCCCCCGTTCCTTCTTGCTCTTTCAGGCAAAGTAGGATTCTTCACATTTTGACCCTGGTAGCCTGCGGTAATATCCACATTACCCTGCGGACTGATATCTATTTTACCATTACCAAACAAGCGGTTAAATAAGTTATCGTACAATGAAAGGCGGGGCTTTGTCAACTTTCGGTTAAGCAGGTTCATGGTATTGGCCCGCTTTTTAAAATAGTCTATTTCTGCCTGGCGGCCACGCAATGCCCAGTATTCATCAAATGTATAGGTAGAAGGTGTGCGGTAAAATTTGTCGCCGATTTTTTCATACACTGTATAAAGCCGGGTTCTGAAATCGTAGGCTACCGAATCCGTAATATTGGCAGGGGTTTTAAAATCGTAGGTGCTTTTTTTATTGTCGCTGATCACATCTCCTTTACGGTCGTGTATGGGATATGGCAGGGTATCTGGTACATTTATACCTTTCCCAGAGGTAGGTATATGATTCCCTGTATTATTAGCGGTAAGTGATAATGAAATAGTGGAGAAAAGTACTAAATACACTAACCTAAAGCCAATTAGTCTTGGTTCTAAAATTCTTTTACGAAACATCCGGTATGTCAGTTAAGGTAGAATTTGATCAAATGGCTTTGAGTGCTTTTTTTATTAAATCTTCCAGGTTGCTGGTATTGGTATCGGTTAATGTTATTTTTTTAATGGCTGTTTCGGCCTGGGCCCTGGTAATACCCAATGCCACCAATGCATTTAACGCATCTTGTTGTATTGTATTGCCTGCCATAGAAGCTACTTGTATAATACTTTCTATTTTTCCTACTTTATCTCTCAGTTCCAGTACCAAACGCTCCGCTGTTTTTTTTCCAATCCCTTTGATGCTCTCCAGTAGTTTGATATTTCCCTGCTGTATTGCTGTGCTTACTTCATCAGGCTTTAAGTGAGACAACATCATACGGGCGGTAGCTGCACCAATACCCGATACACTGATGAGTTGAATAAACATTTCCTTTTCGCTTCTGTCAAAAAAACCATACAAAGTATGGGCATCTTCTTTAATCTGAAGGTAAGTATATAATTTACCTTTTTCACTTTGCTGGATGAGGGTATATGTATTTAAACTGATATTTACTTCATAGCCCACGCCATTTATGTCCACATAAACCTGTGCAGGGTTCTTCATTGTAAATTTGCCTTCCAAATATGCGTACATAAGCTTTTAGTCTGCTGCGAAAATAAGGATATTTCGTGAGGCAAGGTACAAAATTCAAGCAAGCACTTTTTAATGTATTTTTGCCACTTAACGGAAAATTAATATACTGATCCAAAACACAAATCTTTAAACCGATATGCAAAAAATTACCGCCGCCATTACTGCAGTAGGAGGATATGTACCCGAATACAGACTTACCAATGCCATCCTTGAAACAATGATTGACACAAACGATGAATGGATCAGAACCAGGACCGGCGTAGAAGAAAGACGAATTTTAAAAGGTGAGGGACTGGCCACTTCAGACATGTGTGTACCTGCGGTACTGGAGCTTTGTAAAAAAAGAGGCATTCTACCTGAAGATATTGATTGCATGATTTGTGCAACGGTTACCCCCGATATGTTTTTTCCAGCTACCGCTAATATTGTATGCGACAAAATAGGCGCTGTAAATGCCTGGGGATATGATTTAAGCGCCGCCTGTTCCGGGTTTTTATTTGCATTAACCACCGGGGCATCGCTGGTAGAAAGTGGCCGTTATAAAAAGGTAGTGGTAGTAGGAGCTGATAAGATGAGCGCCATTGTAGATTATACGGACCGCACCACCTGTATTCTTTTTGGAGATGCTGCAGGCGCTGTATTGCTGGAACCATCCGATAGCGATAATGGCATTATGGACAGTTTATTAAAAAGTGATGGCAGCGGACGTGATTTTTTACACATGAAGGCAGGGGGCTCATTAAAGCCATCAAGCCATGAAACGGTGGATGCAAAAGAACATTATATCTATCAATCGGGGCCACAGGTATTTAAGTATGCTGTAAAAGGCATGGCTGATGCAGCTTACGAACTGCTTCAACGGAATAACTTAACCGGCGATGATATTGCCTGGCTGGTTCCTCACCAGGCCAATAAGCGGATCATTGATGCTACTGCCAACAGGATGGGGCTGTCGCACGATAAGGTAATGCTGAATATTCAACGCTTTGGGAATACCACTGCTGCTACTATACCATTGTGCCTCTGGGAATGGGAAAAGCAATTGAAAAAAGGAGATAAGATTGTGCTGGCCGCTTTTGGTGGTGGATTTACCTGGGGTGCTACACTGGTGAATTGGGCGTATGATACCCCCTCCGCCCTCTGAAGTAGCCCCTTAACCTCCGAAGGGGGAACCGGGGGAGAATAAAAATTCAGGAAGTTTTTTGAGATTGAAAAGTTGTTTTTAATTTAAATACAGAACTAGACAGGCACAGGAAAAAATCCTGTGCTTTTTTATTGCGACTTATTTAAAAATATTCTTCACTTGAAACTTCAGCAAGACCAAACCCGGAGTATAGAAAAGGCATCCAAATCTGTTCAAGTCTGCCTTATTCCCCCTTCGGGGGCTAGGGGGCATCCCTTTTCGTTCCCGCATACAACTCATACTCCAGCAAACGGCAATCAATTTTACTGGTATAAAATTCTATCCGGCGTTTTGGTTTAAGGCCTATCTTTTTCGCCAGTTCCAAATTGCCGGTGAAAATATAGCCGGTGTAACCTTTGCATTTTTTCTTCATAAAATCACCGATTCGGCTGTATGTAATTTCCAGTTCAGCCTCCACCCCCAGGCGGTCACCGTATTCGGGATTAAAATAAATGATGCCCGCCTGATCCGGTGATATTTCGGTTGATTCAAAATCACATACTTCAAATTTAATAAAGTCGGCCACACCTGCCGCACCGGCATTTATTTTTGAGATATTGATGGCATCACCGCTGATGTCTGTTGCTATAATTAATAAGCCCGGCACTTCGGTTATCATTTCGTCTAAGCGCTGGCGTTGTTGCGTATACATTTCTTCCTGAAATCCTGCCAGGTGCATGAATGCATAATTGCTTCGGTACAATCCGGGTTTGCGATTAGTGGCCAGCAATGCTGCCTCAATGGCCAGTGTTGATGATCCGCACATTGGGTTGATGAAGGGTGATTTTCTGTCCCATTTAGTGGCCAGCAAAGTGGCCGATGCCAATGCTTCGAGCATGGGCGCCTTACCCGGAATTTTCCGGTATCCATGTTTGGACAATGTTTCACCGGAAGTATCTACAAATATTTCTGCAAGGTCTTCTTTCCAGTATAAATGAATCACCGCCTTATCCAGCTCAGGCCCCGAATTGGGGCGTTGCCCGGTTCTGTTTCTAAAACCGTCTGCAATGGCATCTTTTACTTTTACGTTGGCAAACAGCGAATTGTTAATGGTATCATTGTCTACATTGCTGGTGATGGAAAAATAGCCATCCGGTGCAAGAATATCTTCCCATTCAAAATGAAGGAGTGCATTATATAAGTCATCAGCATTTCGGGCAGTAAATTCATTAATAGAAAATAATACCTGGCTGGCACATCGAAGGTTTAAATTCAGTTGAATACAATCTGCGAGTGTACCCTTTAGTTCGATACCCGTTTTAAAAATGCGAACCGGTTTAAAACCGAGTTCCAATACTTCCTGTTGAAGGAAGGGTGATAAACGATTGCTACACGTAATGATGATGCGGCTGGTAGTGTTGAAGAGTTGCATAATAATTGCAAAAGTAGTCAATCAAAATGGGTTGATGGTGCCGGTTTTATTACTGGCTGCATTTCAAATTGTCCCCTGCATCACGCAGTTACTGGCTATTGCCGTTAAGGCGTTGAGGCGTTTTGAATTTTTGTGGCCCAATGGTATTTTAATCATACAGCATGCCTTAGAGGTGACAGCTTTTTGAAAGGCTTCACTTCTGTAGTGTACCCAACTGCTGTTAAGGCGTTCAGCCGTTTCGCCCTTCATTATGTTTACTTTACCAAAGGCGATAGAATCATCATTTTATTACAAAATATCCAACTACAAATTGCTATGCAAGCCTATTAACAAATCCGCTTTAATAAAAGCCAAATAGTTGCACTGCCGGTGAACGGATTATGACGCAAGATCTTACCATGGCACTTCGACTCCTTTCAGTACCAATGCTGATGTTGCATACGCAACAGATATGCTTCATACGAAATTGTAAAAAGAAGTATATTGTGTTATGGATTTTCAAAAAGATATAAGACTGGCTGTTTTAATTGATGCCGACAATGTGCCGTACAGCAATGTAAAAGGGGTAATGGAAGAAATTACCAAGTATGGCACTCCTACCTTTAAAAGAATTTATGGCGACTGGACGAAGCCTACCGTATCCGGCTGGAAAAATGTACTGCTGGAAAATGCCATCACACCTATTCAGCAATACAGCTATACGCAAGGCAAAAACTCCAGCGATAGTGCGCTGATCATTGATGCAATGGATATTTTGTATTCGGGCAAAGTGGATGGCTTCTGTATCATATCAAGCGACAGCGATTTTACGAGACTGGCCACCAGGCTTAGGGAAGCGGGTATGAAGGTATTTGGAATTGGTCAGAAAAAAACACCCAACCCTTTTATTGTGGCCTGCGATAAATTCATTTATATGGAAATTATTGCAAACCCGGATGTGACTGAAAATGTGGCTAAAAAAGCTAAAACAAAAACTACCCATCATGCGCCGGCTGCTTCTTTTGATAAGCTTAATAAAGAGACGTTGCATTTAATTGCCAATACCATTGATGATTTGGGAGATGAAAATGGCTGGGCTTTTTTGGGGGAAGTAGGCAGCCTGTTATTGAAAAAACAACCCAATTTCGATCCAAGAAATTATGGGTTTTCAAAGCTCACCCCATTGGTAGTTTCGCTGTCACAGTTTGAAATTGATAAACGCGATAAGGGAGGAACCAAGTTAATTTATATCCGAAATAAAGAGCTGAATTAAGCTACGGTAATTTTCTTTAACAACCAATTTTACATCAATCATATCGTACTTCGTGCTATAAATCCAACCAATCTTTTCAAAGGATACCGCCTTCAAAATTTAAAATATTTTATCGGTCAGGCTTTAATCAATTGCAGGCATTTTTGCAGACTGTCTTTCCATGAAGGGATAGTGATATTAAATGTTTGCTGAATTTTTGAAGTTTCCATTACAGAATAGGCCGGCCGCTTAGCGGGTGTTGGGTATTGGGAAGATGGGATCGGGTTGACCATACAATTGGCTCCCGCCAGTTCTTTGATGGCAGTAGCAAACTGGTGCCAGTTGATGACGCCCTGGTTAGAATAATTAAAGATGCCTGGCGATACAATTGTTACACCTGATTCAATGATCTGCATGATGGCTCCCGCCAGGTCGGCTGCATAAGTAGGGCAACCCTGCTGATCACTTACTACATTAATGCTTTCCCTTTCGCTCATTAATCGGAGCATCGTTTTTACAAAATTATTTCCGAAGGAAGAATACACCCATGAAGTGCGGATAATAATTGAAGCCGGGTTATTTTGAATAGCGAGCTCCTCTCCTTTTAATTTTGAAGCGCCATAAAAATTAACAGGGCTTACTATGTTGTCTTCCTTATAGGGCGAAGTAGCGGTACCGTCAAATACATAATCAGTTGAAATATGAATGAATTGAGTATTGTACTCCCTGCAAACCGCTGCTAAATTTCCTACGGCTGTCGCATTAATACGCATTGCGTTTTCTGTTTCGGTTTCTGCTTTGTCAACAGCAGTGTAGGCGGCACAGTTTACACAGTAGTCAATTGGGTGGACTGCAAAATATTCTTTTACCGCTACCGTGTCGTCAATTGCCAATAAGTCCTTTGCAACGAATAAATAATTGTACCCGGGAAAGGACGCAGCGATTACCTGCATCTCCTTACCCAATTGACCATTTGCACCGGTTACGAGGATTGTCTTTTTTTCAGCCACGATTGATACTATTAAAAAATGAAATTACTTACACAACTATCTATGCCCGGATGTAGAAGGTCTTTATCCGCAACAATTGCTTTATCGGCAGGTATTTGCCAATCGATCGCCAATTTTGGGTCGTTGTACAATACCCCTCCTTCACTTTGCTTGTGATAAAATGCATCGCATTTGTACATTACTTCCGCTGTTTCGCTTATTACAGAGTACCCATGCGCAAAACCTTTGGGTACGAGTAGTTGCCTTTTATTTTCCGCACTCAGTTCCAATGTATACACTTTTCCGTAAGTTGGCGAGCCTTTTCTAATATCCACTGCAACATCGAGGATACTTCCACTAAGGGCTCTAATCAATTTAGTTTGAGCATGAGGCGCCAACTGAAAATGTAATCCACGAATAACGCCGTACGATGACCTTGCCTGGTTATCCTGTACAAATTTTATTTCAATACCTTCTGCGCTATATACTTTTTCGTTATAGCTCTCAAAGAAATAACCACGGCTATCTTCATAAACAACCGGTTCAAAAATAACCAGGTCTGGAAAGTCTGTTTTAAGTATGGGCATTTGGGTAATTTGATAATTTGATAATGTTGGTAACAATCAATTGAGAATTGAAAAATAAGTCTACTGAAAATTTTGCATTACTCATTTTCATTTGAATATTTATTCCTGAAAAATTCAATTGTTTCTATTAAGCCATCTTCAAATTTTTTGGTGGGTTGGTACCCCAATAATTCCTTTGCCAGCGAAATGTCCGCCAGTGAATTCCTGATGTCACCTGTCCTTGGCTCACGGTAGGTTGATTCAAAATCGCTTCGTAAATAATCTTTACAAGCTTTGTATAAATAATTGACAGAAAAATTTTCGCCTATGGCCACGTTGTACACTTTATTCAAAGCATCTTTATTATCTGTCAGCATGCCTTTAATGTTTACCTGAACTGCGTTATCTACAAATGTGAAGTCCCTTGTTTGCTCACCGTCGCCATTGATAAAAACCGGTGTTTTTTTCATGATCCCTTTTACAAATAAAGGAATTACAGCGGCGTAGGCTCCATCCGGATCCTGGCGTGGGCCAAAAATATTGAAATACCGGAAGCCAATAATTTTCATTCCATACACATCTGCAAATATCTGCGCATACAACTCATTTGTTATTTTTGTAGCGGCATAAGGTGACAGGCAATTTCCAATGCGACTTTCTAATTTTGGCAAGGTGGGCTCATCACCATACACTGATGACGACGACGCATACACAAACTGGCTTACATTATTATCTACAGATGCCTTGAGCATATTTACAAAACCACCAACATTTACTTCATTAAAATAAACCGGCTCTTTTATAGAACGTGGAACAGAACCCAATGCCGCCTGGTGACTAACAAAATTGATATCCCTGCAAACCTGCTGGCAGGTATCTTCATTCCTGATATCCCCTTCTACAAATTCAAATGCAGGATATTGACGGAGTATGGCCAGGTTGATGTCAAAACCGTTTACCATATTATCCAACACCCGTACTTTGGCAGCACCATTTTTTAACAGGTATTCTGCAATGTGGCCGCCGATAAAGCCTGCTCCACCGGTTATTAAGAAATTACTTTGTGAAATGTCTTTTGTATGAAACGTCATGGTCAATAGTCAATGGTGAATTAAAGTCGTTGACTTAAGAAAACTTTCACGCAATGAAAAAAAGATGCAAAGGCGCAAAGCTGATTTTATATATTCTTTGCGCCTTATTTTATTCCTTTTGCGTCTTTGCGTGAAAAATATAGTGGTAAGTAAACGACATTTAATGGTGAATGGTCAATAGTCAATGCTTTGTTGCGAATTTAAACTTACTTCGTCTTTTTATCACCGTAGCATTCTGGCTATAATCTATTCGCAATAAAATTCGCTAATTAGTTAATCTGCAAATTATCAAATTAGCAAAATACTTAAAGGCTCCAATAACGCCTGCTATTAATTTTACCCCTGAAAATACCTTTTAAATCTGCGATCATCGCTGCGGGTTTTGTAATGCCTGCAAAATAAGCGTCATCTAAATTTTTATAATCGTTATGAGGAACCGTTACCAGCACTGCGTCATAGTCATTTGCCAATTCCGCTGACAGCGAGAAGCCATATTCATGCTTTAACTCTTCGCTGTCGGCATGTGGATCTGTAATATCAACGTTTAAGGAAAAAGATTTCAATTCATTCACCACATCTGCCACTTTACTATTACGGATATCACTTACATTTTCTTTAAAAGTAGCTCCCATCACTAATACCTTTGCATGTTTTATATTGCCATTATATTGAATAATATGTTGCAGTACTTTTTTTGCTACATAACCCGCCATACCATCGTTAATAACCCTGCCTGCCAGAATAACCTGGCTATCATAGCCCAATTCCCTCGATTTGTAAGTAAGGTAATATGGATCCACACCGATGCAATGACCACCTACCAGGCCAGGTTGAAATTTTAAAAAATTCCATTTGGTACCTGCTGCTTCCAGTACTTCAAATGTATTAATTCCCATCCGGTCGAAGATGATGGAAAGTTCATTCATTAGGGCGATATTCAAATCCCGCTGGGTGTTCTCAATTATCTTTGCAGCTTCGGCCACTTTTATGCTGGAGGCTTTATGCACGCCGGCTGTTACTACCAACTCATACACTTTAGCTATCACGTCCAAACTTTCCGCATCACATCCGCTTACGACTTTTATAATTTTGGCTAGCGTATGTTCTTTATCTCCCGGATTTATTCTTTCCGGTGAATAGCCCGTTTTGAAGTTTACTATATTTTTTAACCCGGATAATCTCTCAATGATAGGTAAACAATCTTCTTCAGTACAGCCCGGATAAACTGTACTTTCAAAAACCACGTAATCACCTTCCTTAATAACTTTTCCGATTGTCTCGCTAGCTCTTTGCACCGGCACCAGGTCAGGAGTATTGTGTTCATCTACCGGAGTAGGTACCGCCACAATGAAAAAATTCGCCTGTTTCAACACCTCCAGGTCATTGGTAAATTCAATATCACAACCGTCAAATGCCGCTGTATCCATTTCCTGGCTTGGATCAATGCTGTTGCGCATCATGTCAACTCTTTTGGCGTTGATATCAAAACCAATCACACTGATTTTCTTTGCAAATTCCAGGGCGATCGGCAGGCCTACATAGCCTAATCCAATAACCGCTAATTTTTTATTTTTTTCTATTAACTGCTGATACATATTTTTATATACCCCTATCTCCTTTAAGGCAGCAGGAAATATTCCCTGCTTTTAAAAGAGTCATTGGATTTTTTATCTTTAATGTTTTGAACCGGGTGTCTATTTCGTAAATCCTGAATCCCTTACCCTTACCATTACCATTACGAAACAGCGGTAAAACATCCACAACTGAACCGTTTACCAGCAGTCGTACACATTCTTATATGTTGCGCTACTTATACGCAAAAAACCGGCCTTAATTTCTTTCCAAGAAAACAGACCGGCATTCTGCTATTTTAATTACTTTTTTAAAAATTCTTTCGGCAATTTATACAACTCTTCCTGCGGCAATGATTTAAAATAATCGTACGTAATTCTTAATCCTTCCGCCCTGTTTACCGTTGGTTGCCAATCTAATAATTCTTTTGCTTTTGTGATATCCGGCTGGCGTTGCTTAGGATCATCTGTCGGCAATGGTTTGTACACTATTTTTTGTTCAGTACCAGTCAGTCTTATAATCTCCTCGGCAAAGTCCTTCAACGAAATTTCATCCGGGTTACCGATATTAACCGGCTGGGCATAATCGCTCATTAATAAACGGTAAATACCTTCCACCAGGTCGGCTACATAACAAAAACTCCTGGTTTGGCTTCCATCTCCAAACACCGTTAAATCTTCGCCACGTAATGCCTGGCCAATAAAAGCAGGCAACGCACGGCCATCATTTAACCGCATCCGGGGACCATAAGTATTAAATATCCTTATGATCCTGGTTTCCAACTGGTGAAAAGTATGATAGGCCATGGTAATGGCTTCCTGGAAACGTTTGGCTTCATCGTAAACTCCCCTTGGTCCAACCGGGTTTACATTACCCCAGTATTCTTCATTTTGAGGATGTACCGCAGGATCACCATATACTTCGCTGGTACTTGCTACCAGTATTCTTGCTTTTTTAGATAGTGCGAGGCCCAGGCAATTATGGGTTCCCAGCGACCCCACTTTTAATGTTTGAATGGGAATCTTCAAATAATCAATCGGGCTGGCGGGTGAAGCAAAATGCAAAATGTAATCCAGCTCCTCTGGTACGTGGATAAATTTTGAAACATCGTGATGGTAAAATTCGAATTCCTTTAATTTAAAAAGATGTTCAATATTTTTCAAATCACCTGTAATCAAATTATCCATTCCAATTACGTGGAATCCTTCTTTGATAAACCGGTCGCAAAGATGAGAGCCTAAAAATCCGGCCGCACCAGTTATTAATATCCGTTTAGTCGCCATAATTTAAACATTAAAATGATGAAAAATAGTCCTGAAATTTGCCTGCCTAACTGTTTGCACTAGTAGTCTGTACCAGGTTACCTATTAAGAACTGATGACTCTTCTACCAATACTTACATAATGGTATCCAAGGTCTTCCATTTGTTTTAAATCGAATAAATTGCGACCATCAAAGATTGCTTTGTTTTTTAATAACGTAGTTATTTTATTGAAATCAGGCGTTCTAAACTCACTCCATTCAGTGGCAATCACCAAGGCGTCAGCATCCTGTAATGCATCGTACTGGCTATCCACAAAAGTTATTTTATCTCCTACCACCTGCTTTACATTATTCATCGCTTCCGGATCAAAAGTTGCTACCGTAGCACCCGCAGCCAATAATTCATCAATGATGTATAAGGCCGGCGCTTCCCGGATATCATCTGTATTTGGTTTAAATGCCAATCCCCATAAAGCAAACTTTTTACCCTTCAGGTCATTATCAAAATAGGCTTTTATTTTGGGTATCAGGTGAAGCTTTTGTTTTTCATTTACTTCCATCACAGCATCCAATATCTTAAAATTATAGTTCACTTCTGTAGATGATTTTGCCAATGCCTGTACATCTTTTGGAAAGCAACTTCCGCCATAACCGATGCCCGGAAATAAAAACCGCCTTCCAATTCGATCATCGCTGCCAATCCCTTTACGCACCATATCTACATCAGCTCCCAGCAATTCGCAGAGCTGGGCAATCTCGTTCATAAAAGTAATCTTGGTGGCAAGAAAAGAGTTAGCGGCATACTTTGTTAACTCGGCACTTTTTTCATCCATGAAGATGATTGGATTTCCCTGGCGTACAAAGGGCGCATATAAATCATTTAGTATTTTTTTTGCTTTTTCTGACGAAGTTCCTATCACTACCCTATCCGGTTTCATAAAATCATCTACTGCAACACCTTCTCTTAAAAACTCAGGATTGCTTACAATATCAAATGACCCCTCTACTCCACCATTATTAAGCAGTGCTTGTTTTACCTTTTCGGCAGTTCCAACGGGCACGGTACTTTTATCGATAATTACTTTGTAATCGCCTTCTTTTATGAGTGCTCCCAAATCTTTTGCTACTCCCAAAATATATTTCAAATCCGCACTGCCATCTTCACCGGGAGGTGTTGGCAAGGCAAGAAAAATAACCTGGGCACCTTTAATACCATCCACCAATGAGGTGGTAAAATGCAAACGACCTTCTTTCTGATTTCTTAAAAATATTTTTTCAAGACCGGGTTCGTAAATCGTAATTTGCCCGGATGCTAATTTATCGACTTTAGATTTATCAATGTCCACACAGATTACTTCATTTCCCGTTTCTGCGAAACATGTACCCGTTACCAAACCAACATATCCTGTTCCGATTACTGCAATTTTCATTTTTGTTTAATTTAAATTTATATAATCTAATACTTTTGAAATAATAACATCCTGCTGCTCCTCATCCAGTTCTGTATGAATCGGTAATGAAATGACTCTTTCCGACAGCCAATCTGTAACCGGCAAATTAAAACTGTTTCCACCAACGGAATCAAACATTTTCTGGTGATGGCATGCCACAGGATAATAAATCATGGAAGGCACTCCATTATCAGCAAGAAATTGATTTAACCCGTCCCGGTATTTGGCCGCCCCGGTTTCAGCATTTAAGATAAGCGTGTATTGATGAAATACATGATTGCTGTAAGGCGCCCTGTATGGTACACTTAACTTTGCATTGTTCGCAAAGCCCTTGTCGTAATAATCCGCTGCCTTTCTCCTGGCAGCATTGTATTCATCAAGGTGTTTTAGTTTTATATCCAGAATTGCCGCCTGCACCGTATCCAACCTTGAATTACATCCCACTACATCATGATAGTACCTTTTGCTTTGTCCGTGGGCAGCAATCATTCTTAATTTATCTACTAACGTCTCATCATTTGTGAATATTGCACCCCCGTCTCCATAGGCACCTAAATTTTTGGAGGGGTAAAACGAAGTACAGCCAATATGGCCGATACAACCGGTTTTTGAAACTTTCCCGTTGCTGAATGTATAATCACATCCAATTGCCTGCGCATTGTCTTCAATTATAAATAAATTGTACCTGTCTGCAATATGCATAATTTTTTCCATATCCGCAGCGTGTCCGTAAAGATGTACCGGAACAATTGCTTTCGTTTTTGGGGTAATGGCTCTCTCAACAGAGGCCGGATCCATGCAAAATGTTTGTGGATCTACCTCCACAAAAACAGGTTGCAGTTTTAATAAAGCAGCAGCTTCTACAGTTGCGATATAGGTAAATGACGGCGTAATTACTTCATCGCCGGGCTGCAAATCGAGCGCCATCATGGCAATCTGTAAAGCATCCGTCCCATTGGCGCAGGGAATTACATATTTTACTTCGTTGTATGAGGCCAGGTTTTGTGCGAAATCATTTAAAACTTTACCACCAATAAATTGTGAACTATCCAGTACTGCTAAGACGGCCGCATCCACTTCCTGCTTTATTTTTTGATACTGAGTTTTGGTATCTACCATTTGCAAGGGCCGCATAGATTCATTTTTTTTCAGCCGCAAAGATAGGGCATCAGGCTAAAGTTCGAAGTATAGGGTTTGCTTTCACGATAAACATGCAGAATAATCATCACTTGAACTTCAATTAGCAATAGCTGCCTGTGAAGCTTTTACAGAATCAGACATTGTTTTCTATTAAATGCGGGTACCAGATAGCCTATTGATAAAAATTATCATTATTGTTTGAATTCCTTTCGAACCCGGTAAACAGACAAATAAATTTCCGGAAGAACATATGGTTCTTAAAAGATTAAAAATTGCGGTTAGCTTTGTTAAAAAATCACTATTGAGCCTTTTCGTTTACAATTTATTTTTAAAGCTATATTCAATCGCATTCAGGATAGCCGCATTATTTAATAATAAAGCCCGGCTTGGATTAAGCGGCAGAAAAAAAACCTTTGCAGGCATCAGTTCCCTGGCGGGTAAGGGCAACCGGCAACTCGTTTGGATGCATTGTGCCAGCCTGGGTGAATTTGAACAGGGAAGGCCGGTATTGGAATCTTTAAAAAAACAATATCCAGGCATTGCTATTGTGATCACATTTTTTTCAGCGTCAGGATACGAAGCCATGAAAAAATACGAAGGCGCTGACCAGGTTTTATACTTACCAATGGATAATGCATCCAATGCAAAACAATTGGTGAATGCATTGAATCCTTCGTTGGTATTGTGGGTAAAATATGAATTCTGGTATTATTATCTGCAGGAATTAAAAAGCAGGAATATCCCGATATTATTAATTTCAGGTATTTTCAGAATTAGCCAGCCATTCTTTAAATGGTATGGAGGCATCTGGAGAAGTATGCTGGAATGTTTTACGCATTTTTTTATTCAGAATGAAAAATCCGGACAAATGCTTCGCACTATTGGGTTTCACAAGAATACCAGTATAACCGGTGATACCAGATTTGATCGGGTAATTGAAATAGCGGAACAATTTGAAACACTTCCACTCATTGAAAAATTCTGCGGCAACAGCCATGTATTGGTTGCCGGCAGTACCTGGGAAGATGATGAAGCAGAGTTGATTCATTATGTAAAGGCGAATCCGCAAATAAAATTCATCATCGCACCACATGAAACCACCGCTGAAAATTTAAAGGATGTAAAGAAGGAGTTTGTTAATTCGATCTTTTACTCCGATTTATTAAATGGGGAGGTGGCTTTGGATCAACAAACTGTAACCAATAACCAAACAACCATATACGATGAACCATCATCACCCAATGTACTTATCATCGACAATGTTGGGATGCTTTCCAGGCTTTACAACTATGCGGATATTACCTATGTGGGTGGCGGGTTTGGGGCGGATGGAGTTCATAATGTACTGGAAGCTGCTGTGTACGGGAAGCCGGTTATCTATGGCCCCGAATTTGAAAAATATGCTGAAGCAATTGACCTTACCAATTGTGGCGGCGGCATCACCATTCAGAATGCACTGGAACTGGAATCCGTTTTAAATGAATTATGGGAAGACGAAAACTTACTAACTGCCAAGGGAGAAGCTGCCAAAAACTATGTGTACGCTAATAAAGGGGCAAGTAGAAAAATAATTGATTTTATTTATGAAAAGCGTCTTTTAACCAACTGATCAAATTGCTTTACTGTTTCATTATCATCTGTCCATCCCAGTTTTGTTTTCAGTTCTCTTCTTATCCAATATTCGGCTTCGGGCCAGATGGAAAAACTATTGATCGTTTTGATACTTCTTTCATACATCACCTCATCCCCCCGAAATAAATCGTTGATATATAAATAGCGATCATTTATTCCGATGGCTTTCTTAAGATCCTTCACAGGCAATCCCGTTAATTTTTCACTGATCTCAATTCTTCTTTCCTTCAAACTTTCATTCAATGAAGAAGGTTCTTCACCTATTGTATCATTGATTTCATTGCCCTTGCCGGTAATCTGGTGCGTCAGTGTGGGAATATCATCTTCCTCTGGTTCAAATAACAAATGTGGTTTGTTATGCCCGCTTATTTGTTGTATGTTAGTTGCATTGCGTTTTATTTCCTCCAGTTCTGCTGCTACTTCCGCTTCGTCAATTTGCAATACTTGAATAATTTTTTCTTCCGGTAATATTTTTTGCGCTACATCAGCCACTATGGGCTCTTGAACTGATGCAATTGATTGTAAAGGCATTGACACAATTACAGATTTAGCTATCCCGCCAGGCTGATTCGCCTTTAGATGGGCTAATTCATGCTGTAGCATTTGTACTGTCAACAAAAGCTGCTCTGTAGTTGCCCCGTTATTAAACTGTTGCTGCAGTTTTTGTAAAAGTGTTTCCACTCTTTCCATAAAAACACAATTAAATGATTGATTAACAAATTAAGAAGAAATTTAGTTTTGACCAATGGTTTCAAAACCTTAATCTTTGCAATTATTGCATTAAAGTTACTAACTGAATTTTAAAAAAAATATATAAATGTTTATTGAACCAAGTTTATCAGGAGGAAGGCGTGGCTGGATAGAGGTAATTTGCGGCAGCATGTTTAGCGGGAAAACAGAAGAATTGATAAGGAGGTTGAAAAGGGTGAAGATTGCAAATTTGAAAGCGGAGATATTTAAACCTGCCGTTGATACCAGGTATGATGAGGTGAAAATCATGAGCCATGATACAAATTTTATTCAAAGCACCCCGGTAGATAGTTCACAAAACATACTCCTGCTGGCGCAGGATGCTGATGTGGTAGGTATTGATGAGGCCCAGTTTTTTGATGCGGAGATCGCCAATGTTTGCGAACAGCTTGCCTTGCGTGGAATAAGAGTTATTATTGCCGGCCTCGATATGGACTATACCGGCAAGCCATTTGGCCAGATGCCCAACCTGCTTGCAGTTGCGGATTATATAACCAAATTACATGCAATCTGCGTAAGGTGTGGAAATATTGCCAATATCAGTTATAGAAAATCAGCAGATGCGGGACAGTTGTTACTAGGTGAAAAAGATTTGTATGAACCAAGGTGCAGGGTTTGTAATAATTTGAAAGAAGTTTAAAAAAACACCCGCTGCTTTTGATTTACTGTTAGAAGCTGAACAGACATTTAAACGGCAGGATTTCTTGATATTGGATTGAGAGTTATTTTAAACTGAATGATTTGATTTTAAATTATTAAGGCGGCAAACATTAACTTTTACTTCCGTAATAATTAATTCAGTAAAATCCCGCCAGCCGGAAATCGGGTAAATCTACACAATGATTAAAACCATTTTTGCTTTGCTTAAAAAAGACCTGTTGCTCGAGTTGAGGCAGCAGCATAGCTTTTATGGCATTTTATTATATGTAGCTTCCACCATTTTTGTATTGTACCTGTCCATCAATAATCCCGAAGGCGAAGTATGGAATGGCCTGTTCTGGATCATTCAATTGTTCGTATGCGTTAATGCTGTAGCCAAAAGTTTTTTACAGGAAAGCCGTGGACGAATGTTATACTTCTACACTATTTCAGGTGCCAGGGAATTTGTTATCGCAAAGTTGATATACAATATAATACTCATGCTCATAATGAGCCTGTTAAGTTTGGGCCTGTTTTTTATACTGCTACAAAACCCTTTGTCCAACACCCTGCTTTTTACAGGTATTGTTTGCCTGGGAGGAATAAGCCTGAGCCTGGTATTTACTTTATTGGCTGCTATTGCCGCCAAGGCACAACAGAATGCTGCGTTGATGGCAATACTCGGTTTTCCCCTGATCATTCCACAATTACTTTTGCTAATAAGGCTTTCAAAATCTGCGTTTGGAGAAGTGTTCCGGGAAGGTGCCCTGTTGCAGCTCTCATTGCTTATTGTAGGTTTGGACATTATGGTAGTAGCCCTCTCCATTATCCTATTCCCATTTTTGTGGAAAGATTGATATTCATATAATTTCCGAAATCGCTTCGTTATTAATTTATAAATAAATAACCGGGCATTGCATGCAGCACTCGAAAGCTTTAAAAAGCCGATTTTCACATACTCACTAATTAAACCATTCAAACTTAATTTTTAACAAAGTAGAATTCACAGTTAAAATTGGATGATACGGGTAACTTCCTATGTGACCAGCCATGGAAAATCAATTTACAATTTGCGTGACAATTTCTTTCCCCTAAATTTGCAACCACATTATTATTTAAATGCGAAAAAGTTGGTGGAAAATATTAGCGGCTGTATTATTGATTTATACATTTACAGCAGGTTTTTTAATTAAAGTTCCCGAATTAGGCATCTTAAAGGAAAGCAGTCGCAACCTTTTTTTTCATGTACCTATGTGGTTTGGTCAAATCATACTGCTTACTACTTCAATGATTTATTCCATTTTATACCTTCGTAAACCCGATCTCCGGTATGATATTTATGCCTCCTCATTAGCCAAAACGGGTATTTTGATGGGTGTGCTGGGGCTGCTTACCGGGGCCATTTGGGCGGCTTACGTTTGGGGAGCGCCATGGAGCAATGATCCCAAACAAATTGGTGTTGCCATCGCTTTACTCATTTATTTCGCCTATCTCGTATTGCGCAATGCAATACCTGATATTGACAAGAGAGCTAAGATTAGCGCTGTGTACAATATTTTTGCTTATTTTATTTATATACCGCTTATTATGATACTTCCGCGAATGGTAGAATCTTTGCACCCAGGTGGCAAAGGCGTGGAAGGCAACCCGGGCTTGAATGGAGCAGATCTTGATGCTGCCATGAGGATGGTTTTTTGGCCGGCGGTAATTGGGTGGACATTATTAGGCACCTGGATCACCACACTCAATATTCGGTTATATTTAATCAGGGATAAAAATTTAATAAATGCGAAATAAGATTTACTGGTTATTGTCATTGCCTTGTTTATTATTTACCCGTTTCGATGGATATGCACAAAGCAATGGGGTTGTAGAAACCACCATGCGAAGTAATAATAAGATTTATGTGGTAATGGCAGTGTGTATAACAATATTGGTTGGACTTTTTATATACCTGGTTAGTATTGATAAAAAAATCGCAAAAATAGAAGACAGACAATAATCCTATAATTCGTACTTTATATAAAAGATGAATTTAAAAACGCGGAATGGCTTTTTTGCCGGCGCCCAAAAAATGAGTTTCCACTGGATGAAGTAAATTGCTTCTACAGTTTTCACCTTTTAACGCATCGGTAAGGCTGAATGATCAGGAAACCAAGAAAGAAGTATTGCCAGAATATACTTCACGAATAGAAAAGCAGAAAATTACCGGTTTCAATAAATATTTAAACTTTTTATATTTCCGTAGGCATCAGCAATGTTTACAGAACGATGCCATAGCTACTTGCCAGTTGCTATATTTTTAACTACGATTGCTTAATTAAAACCAAATTTATGTCAGCATTAACCCCGTACAGTTTTTTTGAAAGTGTAGAAAAAAGTTTTGACAAAGCCGCCCGGTTTACAAAATGGGATATCGGTATCCTTGAACAAATTAAAGCCTGTAATAGTGTTTACAGAATGCGCTTCCCTATTAAGAGAGATGATGGTACCATTGAAGTAATGGAAGCCTATCGTGTTCAGCACAGTCAGCATAAATCCCCCTGCAAAGGTGGTATCCGTTTTAGTGATGAAGTAAACCAGGATGAAGTAATGGCGTTGGCTGCGTTGATGACCTATAAATGTGCCATTGTAAATGTGCCATTTGGAGGTGCCAAAGGAGGAATTAAAATTAACCCAAGGAAATACTCTGCTTATGAGCTGGAAAAAATTACCCGCCGTTACACTTCAGAGTTAGTAAAGAAAAATTTTATTGGGCCAGGCATTGACGTACCGGCACCAGACTACGGTACCGGTGAAAGGGAGATGGCCTGGATTGTAGATACCTATCAATCACTTAAACCCGGCGAAATAGATGGCGCCGGTTGCGTAACCGGAAAGCCAATTACCCAGGGTGGTGTAAGAGGGAGAAAGGAAGCAACTGGCCTGGGGGTTTTTTTTGGGGTAAGAGAGGTATGCAGAATGAAGGACGTGATGGAGAAACTTGGAATGACTACCGGTGTGGAAGGCAAAACGGTGGTAGTACAAGGCCTCGGAAATGTGGGCTATCATTCTGCCAAATTCTTCAGGGAGCATGGCGCTATGGTAATTGCGCTGGCCGAATTTGAAGGCGCAATTTATAATGCAGCCGGATTGAATGAAGAAGAAGTTTTTCAGCACCGGAATACCACCGGTTCCATTTTGAATTTTCCGGGCGCTATCAACCTTGCGCACAATACCGACGCACTGGAACTGGAATGTGATATACTAATCCCTGCTGCGTTGGAAAATGTAATTAATAAAGACAACGCCCAAAGGGTAAAAGCGAAAATTATTGCCGAAGCCGCCAACGGTCCCTGCACGCCTGAAGCAGATGAGATATTTATCCAGAAAGGCATATTATGCATACCGGATATGTACCTGAATGCAGGCGGGGTAACCGTAAGCTATTTTGAATGGCTGAAAAACCTTAGCCATGTGCGTTATGGCCGCATGGAAAAGCGTTTTACTGAAAATATGAATGCCCGTATTTTAGCGCAGATGGAAGAACTAAGCGGCAAAGCGGTTTCAGAAAAAGAACGGCTGTTGATTATGCATGGGGCAGAAGAAATAGACCTGGTGCACAGCGGCCTGGAAGAAACCATGATTACGGCCACAAGGGAAATTATGTACATCTGGCTAAGCAGCCCCGAAATACCCGATATGCGGACAGCAGCCTATGTAAGTGCGATCAACAAAGTGGCTACCAGTTATGCTGAATTGGGGATATTTCCATAAACACGTATTCCCCTCAAAAGAAAGCGGTCATTCATCGAAACAACTTATCGCCCCCCAAAATAATGTATGTTTTGGGGGAATTTTTTTTGAATGTCTTTTCAGTTAGAAGCTTGCACAATTTTAAGTAAACTCTATAAATAACTCCCCTTCAGGGGATGGGGGTAGCCCTATTTTGAATAACTCAAACTGCAAACAAATTTTGTATTCCCGGCTCCAAGTTCTTCGGCGGCTGAATTACTTACCCGTACCAGCAATCCTGTATTTTGCTGGATATCGGGTATTACATCCAGCACCTTTGCATAAATACTTTTACCTGTAGAAGTATTGGTGACTTTTAAAATCGTACCCGGGGTGGAAGAATTGTGAAGACAATAATATTTGCCGTCTTCCCAGCCACTGGTACTTTTAAAAACTGCTGCCTCCCCTGTTTCACCTGCTACATCACTGTTCTGTGTTTGTTTCTCATAATCTGATTTAAAAGCGCCGCCACCAAAACTCTTTGCGCCTGTGGCAACAACCACTTTTTTTACCGGAACTTCTTCTTTAACTGCTGCCGTTACAACAGGCTCCTTTTTAATTACCGGTGGTGTTTCTTTCACAAGTACCGATTGCTTTACTGCAGCCAACGGCTCACTTGTAACAACAGCTTTAGGCTGCTCTTTCACTACAACCGTTTTATTGGTTGGTTCAACAGTCTTTATAACTACCGCATCTGCCGGCTTCGCTTTTGCCATATTAGCCAATGGAGATAATTCCTTTTTTACTTTCAGGTAGCCCACAATCAGCTTAGTACCATTGCTCACCACATCACCTTTCAGATTATTCCATTGCTTGAGCTTTTCCATAGGCAATTTGTTGTAATTAACGCTAATGCGGTACAGCCCTTCCTTTCCCTCTACGGTATGATAAACAGGAACCAAAACTTCATCTGCCGCTGGAGTACCTGATTGCAAAAAATTGCTGGCAGTTAAAGGAATTTTCAATGTTTGCCCGAGGGGTAAACCAGTTTCCATCACCAGGTTATTGAAAGGTGCTACTTCTTTAGGGCTTATATTGTAGATACGTCCAATGCTATAATAATTTTCTTTGGGCACGACTAAATGATTGATATATAAATTTGGTGCAACCCCTTCTACCACCAATGGTTTATTTTGTGCCGACACAATTAAGGGAATAGAAAATAATACGATCAGTAAACGCTTCATAGTCTGTTGATTTTTTCATCGCAAAGATGGGAAATTTTGTTGGTTAGTGGCGATATTAAAACAAGACTGCTTTTTAGTTTAACTAAATTTTTTTATGTGAAGTTGGGCATTACCCAGCTACTGTAGGGCCGGGTTGACGAGCAGAAACGTTTAGATATCAAAAGCGCAACAGTTGCTGTCATAAAAAGTGTATTTTATATTAAGACAACTTTATTTGTTTAAGATTCGCCACTCTTTTGGAAAGTAATTATTGATACGGTTGGAAAGGACTTTTATCCAGCCAAGGGGTAATTTCCGGTAAGTGAGTAATGACCATCCGGTTGAATTGACCACTGTCTTTATTTCATGGCGGCGCAAATACTGCAATGCGGTTTCCTTGTCAATTTCAATAGAAGATGTGGTGGATGCAATAATAGTACTTATTGCCAATTCATGAGCGGGAATCAACTCATTCCGAATGATTGTACCCAATTTTACCCCTGCTTTTTTTATATATAATGCCGATTGAATATCAGCCAGGTCCCTTTCCAAATGGATGGGAACCGCAATTACTTCTTCCTGTTGTTTGATATAAAAAAAATCAGCCAGGTTCTTGATCCATGGCTTTACCACTTCTATTTCTTTGGGTGTTAACCTTTCAGATTTCCCTTTTGGTTTACCTGTCTCCCGGATTTCAGTAGCTGACTGCAATTTATTAAATGCGGCTATAAAGAAACCTTCCCCTTTCAGTTTATCAGGATAAAACCGGTAACCATAAGCCCGGGCCTCTGCCGATATTGTTTCTACTATTTTCCATTCTGTGTTTAACTGCAATTGTATTGGGGACAACTGGTTATTTTCCACCAACCAGTCACAGATGTCTTCGTCTTCCGCTGCGGAATAGGAGCAGGTAGAATAAATGAGCAAGCCACCTTCTTTCAGGGCTGGCAATACATCGGCGATTATCCTTTGCTGGCGTTGGCTGCAGAGCGCTACATTTTGTTCGCTCCATTCATTGATTGCATTGGGATCCTTTCGGAATAAGCCACTTCCGCTACAGGGGGCATCAATAACAATTACATCGAAAAAGCCGGGCAGCCGCTGAAAATCTTTCGGATCATTATTGGTGACGATCACATTGGCTGCACCCCATTTGGTGATATTTTCGGCCAATACGGTTACCCGGCTTTTGATGACTTCATTGCTTACCAGCAAGCTTTTTCCGGTAACCAGGGATTGAATTAAAGTTGACTTTCCTCCGGGTGCGGCACACAGGTCCAATACTTTTATATTTTGGGTGAGATCGGTTGATTGCCCCAGCACTTCTTCCAGGAACATACTACTGGCTTCCTGTACATAATAAGCGCCGCCATGAAATAAAGGATCAGACGTGAAAGACGGACGTGCCGAAAGGTAGTATCCGCTTGTACTCCAGGGAACGGGAGATGGATGAATACTTTCAAAACCTTCACTAATTGCAGCGGTTTCATTTGTACCGGATAGCTTTCCTGTATTTACTCTTATGGAAGTTATTTGCTCACCAGATTGATGCACACTTTCAAAGGCTTCCTTATTGAAGCCTTTGATATTTTGGAGCGACTGTATAAGGGCTGATGGAATTTTCAAGGAATAGTTTTATTGGTGATACTGCATTGCTCTCTAGTGAAATGTACAGATGTATATAGGCGCTAAGGCGAATAAAACGGCAGAGAAGTTGCGTCTTATTTTACAATTGAAGTAGCTTGCAGACACAGGACTGGAGTCTTGCGCCAGCATGTTATTTCAATTGTATTTCCTTTTGTTCAACGTTGTGAATAATTTAGTTTCTATATAGCTTAGTTTCGTTAACACAAGCACGAAACAGTTCCAAAATGGTATGCGGTAAAAGTGAGTGACACAACGATGATGCCATGAAAACCAACTGCCCGAACAAAAAAACAGAAAACCGTAAATAAAAAATTCTACACCGTCTTAATCTCTGTACATAAATCCTGCAATACTTTTTTTGCATCGCCAAACAACATGCTTGTTTTGGGTTGAAAGAAGAGATCGTTTTCGATGCCGGCATAACCGGGCTTCATACTTCGCTTATTTACAATCACTGTTTTAGCCAGCTCAACTTCCAGTATCGGCATTCCATAAATGGGCGATGCAGGATCTTTTTTTGCGGCGGGATTCACTACATCGTTGGCGCCTAATATCAACACTACATCACAGGTTTTAAATTCATCATTGGCCTGCTCCATTTCCAGTAATTTTTCATAATTCACATCCGCTTCGGCCAGCAATACATTCATGTGACCGGGCATACGTCCTGCTACCGGGTGTATGGCGTATTTTACTTCCACTCCCTTTTCTTCCAGAATCTTCTCCAGCTCATGACAGGTGTGTTGCGCCTGCGCTACAGCTAATCCATATCCCGGAACGATCAACACTTTATTGGCAAAATTCATAACCATGGCGGCATCGCTTAAGCTGATTTCTTTAACGGCACCATGATCGGAAACAGTTGCACCGGAAGCAGCACCAGCCCCTCCGCCCCATGAACCAATGATTACATTCAGCAAACTACGGTTCATTGCCTTACACATCAGTATGGTAAGCAATGTACCTGCGGCCCCCACCAATATACCACCGGTAAGCATTGCCTGGTTATCGTACATAAAACCAGCACAAGCTGCTGCCACACCGGTAAAGGAATTAAGTAGTGAAATAACAACGGGCATATCTGCACCTCCAATGGGCAGCACGAATAAAACTCCGTACAACAAGGATAAAGCCAGTATCCCATAGAATAAATTGGTATGAAAAGAAGATACGGCCCAGGAAGATTTTGATCCATCTGCAAATGGCAGTGAAAACCCGCCGACTTCATCGCTTGTGATGGGAGTTTTGATAATGAATACAGCAACCGCACTTATTAAAATTAATAATAAAAACATGTTCAGGTTTCGCTGACCTTTGAAAGAAGTGTCTTTGATAACGCCCCTGAGCTTTCCCCATGCAACGATGCTACCTGCAAAGGAAATACTACCAATCATTAAACCAGCAACAATGGCAATAATAGAAACGGTGGTTAACTCTTCAGTCAAAAAGATCAAATCGCCCACTTTTGGCATGGCTGTATGCAGGTAGTGATTAAATTCAATTAACGAAATCAGCATGGCGCAGGCGCCTCCCATACCATTAAAGAGGCTGACCATTTCAGGCATAGCCGTCATTTGTATTTTTTTTGCCGAGATAAATCCCAGCACGGTACCAATGGTTAATGCAACAAATATTAATACGATATTATTCAAATGCTCCTTGGTTCCGGCTACCTCATGCTCAAATAAAAAGATGGTTCCGAAAATACCGATCGCCATTCCCGCAGCCGCTACCAGGTTTCCTCTACGTGCGGTATCCGGGTGCGATAACATCTTAAGCCCTAAAATAAAAGTAACAGACGCAATAAGATAACAAATTGTAAGTATGTGAATTCCCATATTGTAAAGTTTTTCGTCCCTGGCCCTGAAGAGGCTTTTAGATCTTTTGCCCGCTACCCTGTAAAGATATTGGGCTTTTATTTTAACGTTTAAAACACCTTTATTAATAAACCATACCTTCATCAAACCCCTGCCTTATTCCCCGGAATAAGATCCCGATCTTTTATCGGGAGGGGCTAGGGGCGTGTTTTCTTCTTCTTGAACATCTCCAGCATTCTATCGGTAACTACAAAACCACCCACCACATTTAAAGTGCCCAGCACCACTGCAAAAAAGCCCAACACAAGTGCAGTGTAATTATCAGTTTGTGCCTGCCCCATTACAATGATGGCTCCAATTACCACCACACCGTGAATGGCATTAGCGCCACTCATAAGAGGTGTATGCAAAACGCTTGGCACCCGGCCAATTACCTCTATCCCTAAAAAAATGGAGAGAATTACGATGTATATAATTTCAATATGGTTACTAAAAAAATCTAAAACAGACTGCATAGGTAATTTATTTTTTGAACGCCTTGTGTACGCTACGACCGGCTTATATTTATGTAAAGAATTTCTATTCCGATTTACCTGGAAATCTGGTTAATCAGTAAAAGCGAACGCCAAAATAATCATTCATTCACTAATACTCCCCACTCATTACTCATTACTCATCACGCATTCTATTGCCCGTTAACGGCTGCGAGTACCCGCTCATTCGTAATCTTGCCTTCATGAACGATACAGGTTCCTTTCACCAGGTCATCCTCAAAATTCAAATTCAGATTTCCTTCTTTATCAATAATCAGTTGTAAAAAGTTGAGCATGTTTTTTCCATACAATTTACTGGCGTCACTAGGCATACCCGATGGCAGCCTTGAATTACCTACGATACTTACCCCATTGTAAATAACGGTCTCGTCATTTTTGGTGAGCTCAGTATTGCCACCGGTGGCGGCGGCCAAATCAATAATGACCGATCCGTTTTTCATTGCTTCCATCATTGATGTAGTAATCAACACGGGAGCCTTTTTGCCGGGAATCTGTGCAGTAGTGATGATGATATCTGCTTTGGCAACACTTTCCGCAATTTTCGCTTTCTGCCGCTGCATAAAATCTTCGCTTTGCTCTACCGCATATCCACCTGCCTTACTTGCATCCGCAGCACCTTCCACTTCTACAAACTTAGCACCGAGGCTCATCACTTCTTCCTTTACTGCCGGCCTGGTATCAAACACTTCTACCACCGCTCCGAGTCTTCTGCCGGTTGCAATAGCCTGAAGCCCTGCCACACCCGCTCCCAGTATCAGCATTTTTGCCGGCGGTATACTACCTGCCGCAGTCATAAACATGGGGAAATATTTAGGAAATAAATTCGCTGCCATCAGCACCGCCTTATAGCCGGCAATATTTGCCTGGCTGCTTAATACATCCATGCTTTGCGCTCTGGTAGTGCGGGGTAGCATATCAATGCTAAATATGGTTGCGCCATTCGCTGCAAAGTTCTTTACGAGATCATGATTAAACAAGGGCTGAAAAAATCCTAGGACTACTTTAGATTGTAGCAATCCGGATTCTGTTTGTTGGGGCTCATTTATAGTGAGAATTATATCTGCTGTTTTTAATAACCCGCTTCTTTCTACGATTACCGCACCTGAAGCTTCGTATTTTTCATTAGTGGCAAATGCTGTGATACCGGCATTGTTTTCAATCATTACATCCACTTTCCATTTTTTTAAGATCGTTACATGTTCAGGTAAAATGGATACCCTGGTTTCCGGAAATGGTTCTTTTAAAACGCCAATAGTCATAAGGAAAAAAAGTTGGCGCAAAGGTAAAGCAAAATCAGAACCGTATGGTAAAATGTTGTTTCACTTTAAAATCGGGGTTGATAAAAACGATACCAATAAAGAAAAGGTCGATCGTAAGCGTAACTGCTGCATGCTGCTGAATTTCATCCCATGCAGCTTCCATTTCGGCGCTCCAGTGGATATCATCAAAAACGATTATAGTAGAATGGGTAGAATGAGTTAGTAGTTGTTGAAAGTATTGAAGCGTTGGCTCTTTGCGATGGTTACCATCAACAAATGCAAAATCAAGGGTACCTATTTTCTGAAAAAGCAAGGGAAGCGTTTTTGCAAAATCTCCTTTTACCAATTCAATATTATTTACTCGCAACGAACTGAAATTTTCCGCAGCTATTGCTGCAATATTTTCCGATCCTTCGCAGGTAAACACCCGCCCATTTGCATTGCCAAAAGAAAGATAGGAACTGGTAATGCCTAACGAGGTTCCCAATTCCACGATAGCTGCAGGTTGGTAATACTGAACCATCCTGAATAATAACTGTGCGTATTTTTTTGGCTTAAGGGAGGAGTTGGCGATGTCTCTTATGATTCGCCGGTTGGTCTTTATTACCGTAGATCCTGCTCCAAAATCTTCTACTTCAATCAACCGGTCATTTGCTTTTAATTTTTCTCTTTGGCTTTCTACCAGGTGATAGCAATCATATTGCTTGTTGTCATTCAATACCTGTTGAATAAAATCAAAAACAAACGGAGAATGCACGCCATGACCTTTTCCGTTGGATGCTGACAAGTAATATTGCAGGTATTTTTTTGCTAGTTGAAAATGGTTGTACAAGGAGGAATGAATGATGAATGATGAGTGATGAGTAATGAGTGATGAGTAATGAGTAATGAGTGATGAGTAATGAATAAAAAAACGGTTATATTCCTGGAAATAATACTGTTTTTTATTCGTGTTTTTTCACCAGTTTTATTTTTTCTTCCATACCTGGAATGAAAAGGGCCAGGCGTGTTTTTCATCCGCCGGAAAATTAGTATTTGAAACCTGTTCCCATTCCTTTTCATCTATTTCAGGGAAATAAGTATCTCCTTCCAAAACCGCATGTACCCTTGTAATATAGATAGTATCAGTAATGGCCATGGATTGTTTGTAAATTTCTCCACCACCAATTATAAATATTTGTTTGGCATTTGTTTCCTCCGCTTTTTTTATGGCATCCTCCAAATCTGCCGCTGCAATTGTACCATCTGCCTTCCAGCCGGGTTTACGGGTAATCACAATATTGGTACGCCCCGGCAAAGGTCTGTTGACCGATTCAAATGATTTACGGCCCATGATCACCGGAAATCCCCAGGTGGTATTTTTAAAAAACTTCAAATCATTGGGAAGGCACCAAAGCAAATGGTTGTTTTTGCCGATGGCATTATTGGTGGAAGCGGCAACCACCATGGCAATGTCGGGGCCACCCAGCCCCCCTGCCCCCCGAAGGGGGGTTCTTGTAGCTTTTATATCGTTAGTCTCTATCATTGTTGGTAAGAGTGGATGTCATTTAATTACTAAACCATAAATATTTGAGGAACTTGTTCATATCAATCCTGCTTAGACTTCATCATAGTTCAATGACAAAAAAAATTTACACCGCCACCGGCGCTTTAATTGCCGGGTGAGACTGGTAGTTTACCAGTTCAAAATCTTCAAATTTAAAATCAAAAATATCTTTTACTTCGGGATTTATTTTCATTTGTGGCAAAGGAAACGGTGTTCGGGTCAACTGGAGATTGGCTTGCTCAAAATGGTTGTTGTACAAATGCACATCGCCGAAGGAATGAATAAATTCTCCCGGTTCCATATCACAAACCTGGGCAATCATCATCGTTAATAAAGCATACGAAGCAATATTAAAAGGCACTCCCAAAAATACATCCGCCGAACGCTGATACAATTGACAGGAGAGTTTACGTCTCTGTTCCCCCTTTAGAAGGTTAGGGGGTGTTGTATAAAACTGGAACAAACAATGACAAGGCATCAGTTTCATCTTTGGCAAATCCGCCACGTTCCAGGCACTGATGATCATCCGCCTGCTGTCGGGGTTGGTTTTTAACTGATGAACCAGGTCTTTTACCTGGTCTACTTCTACCCCATCCGCACCTTGCCAGCTTCGCCATTGCTTGCCATACACCGGGCCAAGATCGCCATTTACATCGGCCCATTCATCCCAGATGGAAACCTTATTGTCTTTAAGGTATTTTATGTTAGTATCACCTTTTAAAAACCAAAGAACTTCGTAAAAGACAGATTTAGTATGAATTTTTTTTGTTGTCGTTAACGGAAAGCCTTTATTCAGATCAAATCGCATTTGATAGCCGAAACAACTAAGTGTGCCTGTCCCTGTCCGGTCTTCTTTAGGGATACCATTTGAAAAAACATGTCTTAAAAGTGTTTGGTATTGTTCCATGGACGCAAGATAATCCAAATACTGCCAGTAAAAACTGGTATAAAATAATGTGAACATCAGGTGGATTTTTATTTGGTAAAAATCCGGAAGAAATTATATTACTTTCAAAAACTAATTCCCAAAGAATGAAAAAAATAGCCTCATAAAATTTGAAAGACAGCATTTTCAACGGATAAGGGATGACTTTAGAGAAGCTACGAAAGAAGCAGACAACCAAATCTTGCGACAAATATTTAATAAGCTCATCGCAGAAAAAAAATATGAAGAGATAGTGAACAAAATTAAAAGCCTTTACGATTTTGCTGTCAATAGCACTTCAATAGCAACAATGAAAATGGAATGGTTGGAAGGGTATCTTAAAGAGAATATGCAGAAAACCGGTGACAATAAAATTGTGATAGTTGATTTTGAAAAAAAGAAAGTTGAATTTGATTCCTTTGAGCATGTTTATCAAGAATTTTTAAAAATTAAAATGATATAATCTGGAAATCTTATGATGAAATGTTTACAAAGATTTTTACAGAGTGGATTGTTGACGCTATTATTGAGGTCGGCAAAAATTTTACTATTAAAGAAAGAATCGATTTTATAAAGGAAACTGTATTACTTATTGAAAAGCAACATGCATTTGAAGCATACACAAAAAATCAGATGAATGAGCATTTGAATTATTATAAAAAAATACTGGAATTAACCTTAAAAGATTTGACCTTTGATAAATTCGTGTATGAAGATAGCAGGATGTTTTGTTCCGTAATTGAAGGAGACAAAATTAAAAGGTTAAAGGACAGTCTTTTTATCGAAAAATTTGACGATTTTTTCAGTGTTGTAAGTACCATTTTTGCCTCTGTGCCATATCATCTATACTCGAAAACGGAATCGTCTTTTCACACTATTTTTCATGTAGTAGCCCATCTTATAAGCAGTAATTCCAAATCAGAAGAGGCAACCAATGTTGGGAGAATTGATACTATCATCGAACTCAATCCAAAAGTTTTTCTTTTTGAATTTAAACTTAACAAGGCAAGTAAAGCAATACAGCAAATAAAAGAAATGAGATATCATGAAAAATACCTTGAGTTAAATAAAATTATATTTTTGATTGGAGTGAGTTTTAGCATGAAGAAAAGAAACATTACTACCTGGAAAGTTGAAAAGGTTTAAACAAAAAAACAATGGAAATAAAAATACGTAGAGCAGTAAAAGAAGATTGCCAAAGAATGATGGAACTGGTGCAGGAACTGGCTGTTTATGAGAAAGAACCGGAAGCCGTAATTGTTGACTTCGATCATTTTGTAGAAAGCGGCTTTGGTGACAGCCCGGTTTGGTGGGCCTTTGTTGCTGAAATTAATGGAAGTGTGGAAGGATTCGCTCTTTATTATGTCCGGTACAGCACATGGAAAGGGCAAAGAATGTACCTGGAAGATTTGCTGGTAACGGAAAAGCTTCGAGGAATGGGAGTTGGCAAATTGTTATTTGACCAGCTTTTTGCAGAAGCGAAACAAAAGAAATTCAGCGGCATTGCCTGGCAGGTATTGGATTGGAACGAACCGGCTATTAATTTTTATAAAAAACTGGGAAATGTAAATTTTGACAATGGCTGGGTAAACTGCAGTACTGAACTAATATAAATCCTTCGGTTGAGTTGCATAGCTTACATTTATAAATCAAGATGTTTTCATTTTTAATACGCTAAAACTTTAACCCGATGCTCTTTGCCCGTATCCACAAAGCGACTGCCATTTTTGTTTCGATCATAGCCATCCCGGTCATATTTTTTTACTCCTGCCAAAAGGAATTAACGGGTGAGGGGATTGCCCTTAATCCACCAAATCTCACTACAAAGATTAATGCTTCAGTTTCCGGTTTTGTAACGGATGAAAACGAATTGGCAGTTGATGGCGCGGTAGTTGATTTTGGCAGCAGCTCAACCTCTACAGACAAATATGGTTTCTTTGAATTTAATAATGTTTCGGTGATAAAAGAAGCATCCGTGGTTAGTGTGGCTACGCCCGGTTATTTTAAAGGAATTAAAACCTTTATCGCAACTCCAGGTAAAGCTGCTTTTTTCCGGATAAAATTATTGCCCAAAACCATTGTGGGAACAATTAATGCAAACATTGGCGGAAATGTTGCCCTCATAAATGGATTGGTAGTCAGCCTCCCTGCCAATGCAGTAGTAAACAGTATAACCAATGCAACCTATGCCGGACAAGTAAATGTGGCGGCTCATTGGATCAGCCCAACTTCTCCAGAATTGAACCGTATAATGCCTGGCGATTTAAGGGGAACCGATACTGCAGGCGCATTAAAAATATTAACCACTTATGGGATGGCGGCGGTTGAACTAACCGGCACAGGTGGCGAACTATTACAGATTGCGACCGGCAAAAAGGCAACGCTTACATTTCCGCTTCCGCCCGTTTTAACGGCAAGTGCTCCGACCTCCATTCCGCTCTGGTATTTTCAAGAAACCACCGGCTTATGGCAGGAACAAGGTATGGCGATAAAAACAGGCAACAGTTATGTAGGACAAGTGAGCCATTTTTCCTTTTGGAATTGTGATGTACCATCTAATTATGTACGTTTTAGCTGCACCATTACCAATGCCAAGGGAATACCTGTTCAAAACGCACTGGTAAAGGTATCCGTGGTAAATAACCCGCAAAATGCCGGCTTGGGTTACACCGATTCTTCCGGTTATACCGGCGGAGCAGTGCCTGCAAATGCAACCCTATTATTAGAAGTATTTAGCGAATACAATTGTTTAACCGGATTATATGCCAAAAATTTCACTACCACTACTTCCAATGTTTCATTGGGTAAAATAGTGATTCCTATAGCCAACAGCTCCACCATCAGCGGTAATGTAAATGATTGCGCAAACGCCCCTGTTACAAACGGGTATCTTTTAATGTATAAAGACGGACTCAATTATTTTAAGCCGTTAACTAAAACAGGCACATTTAATTTTACCACCACTCTGTGTGCCAGCAGTAGTAATGCAACCTTCATTGCCGAGGACAAAACTGCCTTAAAGGCGAGTGACGCTATACCGGTCACCTTAATTGCCGGTGCCAAAGACCTGGGAACTTTAATTGCCTGTAAAATCAGTACCCAGCAGTTTATCAATTATACAGTGAATGGGGTTAGCTATTCTTTTACAGCTCCCCTTGATAATTTGAACCAATATGCCAAGCCACAAAATACGCCACCGTCTGTGATTATCACCGCTTCTGCAATGAATTCTAATTCTACCCAACAATTGGGGCTGTATTTTCTGCAAAGCGGAATAGGGGTAAACAGTTCACAAAGCCTGATTTCTTTTAATTGCCCCCAAATAACTACTATGGCAACAATTCCAAATCCCATCACTGTAAAAATAACGGAATACGGGGCTATCGGGCAGTTTATTGCAGGTAATTTCACCGGTACGCTTACCGGGCCGGCTCCCGGAAATATGGCTTACAATGTAACCTGTAGTTTCAGGGTAAGGCGAAGCTCATAAAAAAGATTCAAACTTATTTTTCAATTGCTTCCCTGATACAGTGAAGCAATTGTTGTTTTATGCTGATATGAAACTTTCAAAAACTTAGTCCAGTTCTCCTATTTTTGCAATAAACCTGATTTCTACAACTTAAAATAATTTCCGATGGCAGAAAAGATTACCATGAGCAGTATTGGGAAACTCAATGTTCCCAACCATCCAACCATACCATTCATAATAGGTGATGGAATTGGACCGGACATTTGGGCAGCTTCTGTAAGGGTTTTTGATGCGGCGATAGTCAAAGCATACAAAGGTGAAAAAAAGATTGAATGGCTGGAAGTACTGGCAGGAGAAAAGGCTTTCAACGAAACCGGAAGTTGGATGCCGGAAGCGACCATGGACGCTTTTAAAGAATATCTATTGTCAATCAAAGGGCCACTTACAACACCTGTTGGCGGTGGTATGCGGAGTTTGAACGTGGCTTTAAGGCAGGAGTTGGATCTATATGTTTGTCTGCGCCCCGTAAAATATTTCGAAGGTGTTCCCTCCCCCATGTGGCAGCCGGAAAAAGTAAACATGGTCATTTTTCGTGAAAATACTGAAGATATTTACGCCGGAATCGAATACATGACTGGCACCCCGGAAGCAGAAAAGCTACTTGAGTTTTTGATCAATCAAATGGGGGTAAAAAACATTCGCTTCCCCGAAACAACTTCACTGGGTATCAAACCGGTGAGTAAAGAAGGCAGCGAACGGCTGATACGCAGCGCCATTAAACATGCCATTGAACATAAACTTCCGTCGGTTACCATCGTACATAAAGGCAATATCATGAAATATACCGAAGGCGCCTTTAAAAACTGGGGGTACCAATTGGCTGAAACCGAATTTTCCGGCGAGGTGTATACCTGGAACCAATGGGAACGTACCAAAAAAGAAAGTGGTGAAGCGGTAGCCAATGAAGAGATGAAAATATGCGCCGTAGGAGGTAAAGTAATTATTAAAGATGCCATTGCAGATAACTTTTTGCAACAGGCATTGCTGGCACCCCAGGATTATTCGGTAATTGCCACACTAAATTTAAATGGCGATTATATCAGTGATGCACTGGCAGCACAGGTAGGCGGAATCGGTATTGCCCCGGGAGCCAATATCAATTACCTGACAGGGCATGCGGTATTTGAAGCTACCCACGGTACGGCACCCAGGTTTGCCAATACCAACACCATGAATCCTTCTTCTGTAATTTTAAGTGGCGTAATGATGCTGGAGTACATGGGCTGGAGAGATGCAGCAGAACTGATCACCAACTCTGTTGGAAAAACCATCCGTAATAAAACGGTTACCATCGATTTTTATAATTTAATGAAAGAAGGCACACTATTAAAGACGAGTGAGTTTGCGGATGCGATTATAAAGAATTTATGATGATAAGCGGTTTTCTGTAAATTTGTTCCTGAAGAATAAAAACCATGAATAATATACTTACTCCTTTGTTGGAATCAACCAAACTGCAGGAGTATTTTGTGGAACTTAGGGATTACATAAAAGAGGAACAGCAACGTAGAAATGATTTTTATGACTTTATAACAGAAGATATAAAGGCAGAGTTTATCAACGGCGAAGTTAAAATACACTCGCCTGTTACCGATGAACATGATTTAGCTTCCAGCAACCTGTTTACCTTGCTCAATGTATTTTCTGCGATGAAAGATAATGGACGGGTATCGCATGAAAAGATTATGATAGCACTAACCCGTAACAGCTATGAGCCAGATATTTGCTTTTTTAACAAGACTAAAGCAAAGAGATTTATAGAAGGTCAAAAGTTATTTCCGACGCCTGATTTTATCGCTGAGGTATCAAGCAAAAGCACAGAAAAATTTGATAGAGGCATTAAGTTTGAAGACTATGCGCTACATGGTGTTAAAGAATATTGGCTGATTGATCCATGTCAAAAAATAATTGAAAAGTTTTTATTGATAGGTGAAAAATTTGCACAACAGGAAAAGCGCACCAATGGAGATATTAGCAGTAAAACAATTAAGGGCTTCACCATCCCTGTAGAAGCTGTTTTTGATAAAAAAATATTTGCAACAACAATAGCAACAATTTCAAACGCTAAAAAATAACATGGCCAAAATTAAAGTAGCAAACCCCGTAGTAGAATTAGACGGTGATGAGATGACAAGAATCATCTGGAAATTTATTAAAGACAAACTGATTGTTCCTTACCTGGAACTGGACATTAAATACTACGACCTGGGAATGGAGTATCGTGATGAAACCAACGACCAGGTTACTGTCGATGCAGCCAATGCCATCAAGGAATTTGGTGTAGGTATCAAGTGCGCCACCATTACCCCGGATGAAGCCAGGGTAAAAGAATTTAGCCTGAAACAAATGTGGAAGAGCCCTAACGGAACCATCCGTAACATCCTGGATGGCACTGTTTTTCGTGAGCCCATCGTAATGCAGAATGTACCGAGGCTGGTAACCAACTGGACCGCTCCTATCATTGTAGGCCGTCATGCTTTTGGTGACCAATACCGTGCTACGGATACCGTTATAAAAGGCAAAGGGAAATTAACCATGACCTTTACTCCGGAAGGTGGAGGCGAGCCACAGGTTTTTGAAGTATACAACTTTAAAGGCGATGGAGTTGCAATGAGCATGTACAATACAGATGAAAGCATCATGGGTTTTGCAAGAAGCTGTTTCAATATGGCGCTTAGCAAAAAATGGCCCCTGTACCTTTCTACCAAAAACACCATCCTTAAAAAATACGATGGCCGCTTTAAAGATATTTTTGAAGACATTTACCAGGCTGAGTTTAAAGCGGCTTACGAAGGAGCAGGCATTACCTACGAGCATCGCTTAATTGATGATATGGTTGCCAGCGCATTAAAATGGAATGGCAATTTTGTTTGGGCCTGTAAAAATTATGATGGTGATGTACAAAGCGATACCGTAGCACAAGGCTTTGGCAGCTTAGGACTGATGACTTCCGTTTTGATAACACCCGATGGCAGCACCATGGAAGCAGAAGCCGCACATGGTACAGTAACCCGTCACTACCGGGATCACCAGGCAGGCAAACCTACTTCCACCAATCCAATCGCATCTATTTTTGCATGGACAAGGGGTTTGGCATTTAGAGGTAAGTTGGATAATAACCAGCCATTGATTGACTTTTGCCTGGCACTGGAGGCTGTATGTATTGAAACGGTGGAGAGTGGAAAAATGACCAAGGACCTGGCCGTTTGTATTCATGGCAATAAAGTAAGTCATGGCGCCCATTATTTGTACACAGAAGAATTTTTGGATGCAATTGATGAAAACCTGAAGAAGAAAATGGAGTTATAATTTTTTGTTTTTTAAATATAAATGGGCTGCATTTTTTGTTGCCCATTTTTTTGTGCATACATTTTTTTATTCCCGGGTAGAAGGGTGATTGCCTGGCCTAATCCAATGGCACGAACACCAACAACGGCAGGAACACCCTCTTTCCGCCGTTGTTGTGTATTTGTGTGGATGGTTTTGCATGGCGGCAACACCTACAACCAGCAGGTAAGAGTGAAAGCATTATAACATGAAGCGTAAGCAAAGTTGTTGGTGATTGCC
>JBBQTL010000013.1:0-51109 GCA_038213285.1 Chitinophagales bacterium | reverse complement strand
CGACAATTTAAAATGCACTAAACTGGTATGCCTGTTAACTGTACGGAAATTCAGAAATCCTTAGAAGTATCATTAAACAAGTATTAGAAAGCGATGACATTCGCAAATTAAAACACAGGCAAAAGCCCTTCGGGCTTCAATTTGAGTAGCCGTGGGTGAAACCCATGGTTAACATGTATATTTCAACAACCCGCCGCGGCGTGTTGTTATAACCGGAACGGTTTATCCCCGGGTTTTACCCGGGGCTATTCAAATTAATCCGCCGCGGCGGATTTAACCAACCATTTTAATTTGCGAAGGATCAGGAGTTCTGAATTTAAAATGATTGAGGAAAACCATTAGATATAACATTCGCAAACCTAATAATAGGTTATACTACGTTTTCCCCGCTAGTGAGCTGGCAAACAAAAAAATCAATCCGCCGCGGCGGATGATTTCTTAACGGATCATGTTGAAATTTTCTAGCACTTTTTATTCGAGGCCGCTACCAGCTTCTGATTGCAATCTCATCACCTAATCTTAATCCCTTATATACGCCAGAAGTCGTATCAAATTTTCACATGATAAGCTTTAATTACTTACTGTGCTGTTTTTGAAACCCAAACAATTACAAGAGCCAAACGGATTACACAATCAGCTATAGAAAGGATGCAATAAAGGCAGGCGGTATATCATTTATACGCCCACATTTCCACCTAATAAAATTTTGGCGGCGGATTCAATGTCACATTCTGACGCTGGTGCCAGTATGGATAAATTGGATCTGTATCGCTTGCCTTATCCAGTCTTTTTACCTGGTCTGTGGTGAGGTTCCAGCCGGTTGCCAATAAGTTTTGTGTTAACTGTTCTTCGTTTCTGGCACCAATTACAATATTAGCAACCGTAGGGCGCTGCAACAGCCAGTTGAGCGAGACCTGTGCTACCGTCTTTTCCGTTTCAGCGGCAATTATATCAAGCATATCCATGATGGTGTACAACCGTTTTTCGTTCAATGCGGGCCCATGTCCACCTCCCTGCTGTACCCGGTTATCCTGGGGCAGTGGCTGATTGCGCCGGTACTTACCAGCCAGGCGACCGGATGCCAGCGGGCTCCACACAATGGTACCAACTTTCTGATCTACGCCTAGTGGCATTAGCTCCCATTCAAACTCCCGGTCAAGCAATGAATAATAAGCCTGGTGGGCAATATACTTTGACCAGCCATATCTCTCCGACACGGAAAGGGATTTCATCAAATGCCAGCCCGAAAAATTGGAACAGGCAATATAACGAACCTTACCGCTCTGCACCAGGTTATCGAGGGTTTTCAGCGTTTCTTCTACCGGTGTATTACCATCAAATCCATGCATGTGGTAAATATCAATGTGATCGGTATTCAATCGCTTCAGGCTATCCTCGCATTGCTTTATTAAATGAAAACGGGAAGAGCCCAGGTCGTTGGCTTCATCACTCATGGGGAAGGTTGCTTTGGTGGAAATCAACACCTTATCCCGAAGACCGTTCAACGCCTTTCCCAATATCTCTTCAGCCATACCGCGTGAATAAACATTTGCAGTATCAAATAAATTTACGCCGGCGTCCAAACAAAGATGAATCAGCCGGGTGGCTTCTTCAACCTGTGTGTTGCCCCATGCCTTAAAAAACTCATTGCCGCCGCCAAAAGTCGCTGTTCCAAAACTGAGCACCGGAACCTTTAATCCGGATGCTCCTAACTGCCTGTATTCCATGGTATTTTTAATTGAAAATTTAACTATAAAAAGGCGGGAAAGGCCGGGCTGCCTTTGTCGTCAATTGCGGTCAATTATAAAAGTTCCGCATCCTGCACCGCATCGGGTAAAACCGGTCGATATTTTTTTATAGGTTCTTTAATTGCCTCTTCCTTTGCTAACTGGTTTTCTCTTTTTGCAGCTACCTTGCCCTTTCTGTATTTTACAAGCGTAATGATTAAAACGCTTCCAAGTATAACTGCCAGCCCCAAAAACTGCACCAGGGAAATATGTTCGTTGGCAAAAAATACGCCCAATAATACCGCCACCACGGGGTTTACATAAGCATGGGTACTTACCTGCATTGCAGACCTTACCTTCAGCAGCCATACATACGCACTGAAGCCCGCAATGGACCCAAAGAATACCAAATACAACACCGACATCCATGCACCGGGGGTAATCGCCTGCCAGTTAAACGCATTCAGTTCACCATTGATCAGGCTTCCGGGTATAAATGCCAGGCCCGCAGCCAGCATTTGCCAGGCGATGTTTACCGAAACAGATCCGGTGGTGGAATAGTGTTTTGAATATAGCGAACCTCCGGCCCAGGCTATTGACCCCACGATCAAAATGAGCACCCCGCTCAAATCGTGCTGGTTGCCGGCAGTTGAAAATGTGCCAATGATCTTTTCGCTAAACAGTAAAATAATTCCGGTAAATCCCAGTATCAAACCGCCAACGGTTGCTTTACTCCTGAAATTTTGCGCCCACATTGGCTTATCCAGTAATATGAACCACAGCGGTCCCGAAGAAATCATGATGGCTACCATGGCACTTGGCAGGTATTGTTCTACCCATATTACAGCACCTGTTCCAATAAACAACATCAATATGCCACTTACCGCTGCGTGTTTAATATCTCTTTTTACAATTATCAATTCTCCTTTCAATCTTGCCCATACCAGCATGATAATGCCGGCAATTAAAAACCGTACGGCTCCCAGCAGGAATGGAGGGAAACTTACCATTGCGAGTTGTATAAAAAAATAAGTAGACCCCCATACAATATAAACGATGGCAAATGCCAGGATCACCAGCAAAGGGGATGCTGGTTTTTTGTTCAAGGTATTCATTTAACTACTTTTCAGGTATGATCAATTGTTGTTGTTCTTTCACGGTTTCCAATACGATAGTGGTTCTTGTGGAGGTGATATTCTGCAGTTTGCTGAACTGTGTCCGCATCAACTCCATCAGGGAGGCCGAATCAGCAGTTCGTATTTTAACGAGGTAACAATCTTCGCCGGCTATATGATGAACTTCCTGAACCTCAGGGATTTTAGCCAGTTCTTTTCCGGTGGTACTGCATCCGAGGCCATCGGCAGCCTTCATAAAAACAAAAGCCAGTAGCTTTTGCTGCAATGGTGCAGGATTAAGCCGGGTTGTATATTGTAATATTACTTTTTTTTGTTCGAGTTTTTTTACCCGGTCTAAAATGCAGGATGGCGCCATTTTTAACTCCCGGGCAATATCCGCATTTGAAATACGGGCATTCTCCTGCATCAGCCTTAATATACTTAAATCAAGTTTATCCAACACAATTTCACTTTCTGATACCATTCTGTAAAAATATAAATATTCCGAATTAAATTCAAATTTATTCGATTATTTAAAATTAATATTCTATTAATGGCGGCAATATAGAATAATTCTAAATTTACCGTAATTGATTGGTGTTTGATTGCATCGCAAACAGTGGAAAGGAATATCGTTATAGAATTTACCGAAACACAGAAAATAAAAAATATAAACTGATATGAAACGGGACAAAACAAATTAAGATTTGATTAATTCTTTAGGATTTGGTAAGTAGTTCGCAAGGGCTTGTTGGTATGGGTTAGACTCTATTAATCCCGATAGGAATCGGGATAACAAAAAAATCAAGCCTGCCTGACTGCGTCAAGCAGACAGGGCTGCATAAAAAAGGCTAAAAATGAATGTCTGGCTAAAATGAAATAAGTCACAACATCGAAATATGGACGGGCATTAGTGGGACTTACGAGCCAATAGCAAAGCCGAACATCGGTTCCTATATCGGAATCAATTCATTTTTTAATCCCGATAAATGATCAGGAGTGCTTGCCAATCATTCAATTTTTCTTAAACTCCGCCCGGCAGCTTTTCACAAAGGTGTCGCCTCTTTTTAAGTCGCTGCCACTATTATTCTAGCTTCTGTTAAGCCATATAATTAATGGATAACTTCATCAATCAATCTTACCTTTTGCATGGTGCCAAACCAGAGGTGACACCTTTTTTGAAGAGCCTGCAATTTCTCCAATAGCTGCTCACAAAGGTGTCACCTCTTTTTAACCCGCTACCATTTCCTGCCATTCGGATGGGCCTTTTTTGAGGCCGGTAGTGAGCTTGCGAAATACCTACCTAATCCTACAATTTTTTTCACACGAAGAATTCGTAACCCGTGTAATAATCGTTTTGCCTGGATAATAATTGATAATTAAAATTCTCACGATTAAAGTGGGGAAACAAACATATTTTCTTTGCTATCATCCAATAAAGCCAGGCGAAAATTTGTGAAGCTTTTGCTTCGGATAATTTTATCACTACTCAAACATTACCGAGTTCAATGCGAGTGAACATCGATTGAATAAATTTTTTGCGTTGCATATCGATACGGTTACAAAATTTTCCGGCCCGGGATTTCATTTTTTGTAAAAGATACCAGGTTATGCAAATACCTTTTTATAGGTTTCGTTCGATGGTATAAATAACGGCTTTAGGGTAAACCATGCCAATGCAGGAAAGAAATGCATAGGTACTACCAACCCGGGAAATAGTTCCGGCATTTCAATATCAACAGGTAGCCTGAATGCGAATGCCCCGAGAATACTGGCAAACGACAAAATCACAAACACCAGGTTGAAAATGATTTCCCCTTTGCTTTTAAACCATTTGGTAAATAACCAATAACCGGTTGCTGCAATCATGCTGCCCACAAGGGAGGTGATCATAATATTCAACGGCTTTGCGATCGCCGCAAAATCGGCGCCCAGTGATCCTGCGTATACCTTCTGATAAATAATAGATGCGATACCTGCCAGTATACCCGATACTGCGCCCAGTAATAAAGATTTTTTTAACATGATACTTGTGTTTATTTTGTAACCGGTACAGATACCAATACTTTAATTACTTCCCCAACTTCCCCACCAGCCTCACCTATTTTAAAATCATTCCTGTTGATATTAAACAGCCCTTCAAAAGTGCCACCATTGCCGTTTCTTTTAAATGTAAATGGCAGGCTCACCGTCTTAGTTATTCCGTGTACCTGCAGATCGCCTGTGGCTGTATAACCAGTTCCTGTTTTATCAATCTTTTTCGAAGTAAATTTAATAGCCGGATATTTCGCCGCATCAAACCAATCTGCACCTTTGGCATGTTTATTTTGCATGCCGTTGCCGGTGTTGATGCTGTTGATATCGATAGTGATATCAAACTTTGAAGTTGCCAGGCTTTGCTCGTCAAAACTGATGTTGCCTGTAAAAGTTTTAAATATGCCGCTTACGCCACTGGTGCTAAAACTAATATTGTATTTCGGAGCTATTTTCCACTGCGTAGGAACAGTAAAAGCAAATACTGTAACCAATACAACTAATGTTGCTATTGTATAAAATGACCTTTTCATAATTGTTTGTTTTGTTTTATTTTATTTATTCCAGAAAATTTGAATGATAAGTAATGAATGATGAGTGATGAGTAATGAATAAGGCGTAATGAATCAATCCCAAAATCAATATGAACACTATAGCCATTCCCTACTCCCAAATTCATTACGAGCATGATGCGTCCTTCTTCACTCATCACTCATTTCTCACTCACTCATCACTCATCACTCATTTCTCTCTCACTCAAAACTCATCACTCATTTCTCACTCACTCATTCATCTTTTATTTATTTGCCAAATTCCCCATCAGCTTTAATACTTACTTCATCGCTTAACATGTTAGTTGGAAAACCTGCAGCAATACCAAAATCAGAACGCTTAATAACACCTGTAACCTGGAAACCACTCGCAGGAGCTTTAGATTGTGGGTTAGCTACAGTTCCTCTATACGATAAATCAAGCGTAACTGGTTTTGTAACACCATGCAAAGTGAGGTTACCTGTTAGCTTATATTTATTTTTACCAACGTTCGTTAAACCGGTGCTGATAAAATTAAGGGTTGGATATTTTTCTACGTCAAAGAAATCATCCCCTTTTAAATGTTTGTCTCTCATCTCCATACCCGTGTTGATGGACGCTACGTCTGCGTTAAGTTCAATCACCGCATCGCTAAAATCAGGCTTTTCAGATTTGATCGTCACATCAAAGTTTTTAAATATACCTGACTGGTCAGAGATACCCATGTGAGTAATGGAGAAAGCCAGTTGAGAATGCGCCTTGTCCAATTTCCATGTTTCCAGTGCTTTGAAAGATGAAAATGCAACTACTGCTGCAACTAATAAAATGCTGATCTTTTTCATGTTTTTTTTGATTTGTGTTAATGTTTATTTTTTAAAATTTGTAGTGCAAAGCTATTCCAGGTGAACGCTTCCTTCCATTGAGGATGAATAAGAAATTGTATTGATTAAAGTCAATAGTTTGAATTGACCTAAGTTAACGGAACGGAAGAAAGAACCGGGTAAGCTTCTTGAATTTCACTGACGCTCTACATCACTTTCAGCGCCGGCTTGTTTTGACCTTACTATATTGAAGCCAACTGAACCAAGCATTTCGATTACTGTATTAACTGTACAATTATCGTTGCCGCCTATTAAAAAGCGGGGAAGTTTTTTGTCATTTGCCGGGTCATACTGGCCGGGCTGCTCTCCGAATATCCTAACAATCCTTGTATTGGGCAGTAATTCCTGTAATGCTTTGGCCTCGCAACTTTCAGGAGAATGATCTCCATGATGATTGCCGGAGGGCAATTCGGCACTGATCAATATCTTTTGATTCACCACCTCTTTTATTAGCCGGGCCACTTCTTTTTGTTCCTGAAAATCTACTGCGAATATGATGATATCCGCCTCCCATGCACCATCGAAAGTACACTGCATTGCTTCGAGGTTGCAGCAACCATTGTTATCTGCCAATTCCTTTACAACAGCTTCGGCTTTTGTAAAATCCTTATCGCAAAGCAATACATTATAATTCCCTTTTGCTAAACGGGCTGTCATCAACTTTGCCGAATTACCTGTTCCAATGACGAGAATGGTTTGTTTTGTAAGCATATCCAGTTTATTTAAATATCCAATGATTCCGCTTATTAAATAATGCTGTTTTTTTTAAGATCCAACACAAAAAAATAAGCAAATGACAGATGATGCAAAAGTAAAACAGCCCGGTGAATGATCCATTGAGGCCTGATAAGAAAAACCATTGACAAATGTCAATTCAGGTATTTTTAATACCGGAAATAATTATTTTCGGGTGGTCATTTGTTTTCTTACCCGGCTAAGCGTTTCCGGGGTAAGGCCAAGGTAGGATGCAATCATGTGTTGCGGTACCCTTTGCACAATATCAGGATATCTTTCTACCAGTTTTTTATATCGCTCTTCAGTACTCAGGTTCACCATGTTGGATAATCGTCTTTCAAAAGCAACAAAAGCATTTCGCATTTGAATAAAATTAAACTCAAGGAATTTAGGTACCTTTTTCATCAGTTCCTCCGAAGCAGTTTTAGTCATTAAAAGCAGTTCTGCATCTTCCAATGCATCAATATTGTACCGGGCAGGCTCACCTGTTATAAAACTATACATATCTGAAATCCACCATCCCTCCAATGCGAATTGTACAATTTGCTCATTTCCTTTTTCATTCACCGTATACGATCTTAAAAGCCCCTTTTCTACAAATACACCATATTTACAAACATCGCCCTCCTGCAAAATATATTGCTTTTTACGTAATTTTTTGGGCAACAGGTAACTTCGGATAATTTCTTCTTCTTCACCAGTAAGTGAAATAACTTCATTCAGTTTATTAAAAAACAATTCGTGCATACGTTGCGAAATTAGCTAAACTTTCAGAAGATAAATGTTTGTCCATTGCTTTAAGTGCATTTGGGATAGCAGCGTGGTGGCACTGAAACACTAAAAGGGCGCCCTCCATCCAGGATCAATATTAGCAAAACCCCTCCGGGTAATCCCCCTTATATACCAGCCCTGCCTTTCTGTGCAAAGGAAAATCTAAACAGGGCACTAAATTTGAATTCACCGTTACGGGAATCTCTATTAACCCCTTTACATTCCATCATTTTGCTATACATTGAATTGCGGCAAAATAAACGTAAGTTTGGAAATAATACTACTTAAAAACGATTGAAATATGCGTTGGCTATTTACCCCAAAGATCCTGCTGGTAACCTTATCTATCCTGTTAATGGCCTTCCTGTATTTATATGTCACGCATAAAGATAAAATTGATTTCAGTACACAGGTAAAACCCATCATTAATAATAAATGTATCAGCTGCCATGGTGGCGTAAAAGCAAAAGGCGGGTTCAGTTTGTTGTTTATGGAAGAAGCCCTGGCCAAAACCACCTCAGGAAAATTCGCTATCATTCCAGGTGACCCGGAAAATAGCGAACTCATCAGGCGCATTAATTATAAAGATCCGGAGGAACGGATGCCATACAAACATGACCCGCTGAGCAAAGAAGAAATCAGCATCTTTACAGATTGGATAAAACAGGGCGCCAAATGGGGAGAACATTGGGCGTACGTACCCGTAAAAACCGTTACTGTTCCGGAGCAAACTAAATTCTTTGGATTAATAAAGTCGAACAGCAACTGGGCTATAAATGAAGTGGATCGTTTCATAGAAGAAAAACTAAACGAAGAAAAATTGAAACCATCGCCGGTGGCAGATAAGCCTACCTTGCTTCGTCGCATTAGTTTAGATATCACCGGCTTACCGGCACCTGCATTGCTTGCAAAAAAATTCTTACAAGACAATAGCGACCATGCTTATGCAGACCTGGTGGATTCGCTGCTGGCTTCACCGCAATATGGTGAAAAGTGGACGGCTATGTGGATGGACCTTTCACGGTATGCCGATACCAAGGGCTATGAACGGGACGATAGCCGAAGCATCTGGAAGTACCGCGACTGGCTGATAAAATCTTTTAATTCCGATATGCCATACAACCGGTTTTTAACCGAACAAATGGCCGGTGACCTTTTACCCGATGCCACCGACGATGATTATATAGCCACTGCATTTCACCGCAATACCATGACGAATGATGAAGGCGGAACCGACAATGAAGAGTTCAGGACTTCCGCCGTAATGGACCGGGTAAATACCACCTGGCAGGCCATTATGGGTACCACATTTGGTTGTGTGCAGTGCCATAGTCACCCTTATGATCCTTTTAAACATGATGAATATTATAAATTTCTCGCCTTTTTCAACAACTCCCGTGATGAAGACACGGAAGCAGATTATCCCTTATTACGCAGCTACAATGATAGTTTGCAGCAGGAAGTAATCAATATAAAGAATTGGCTAAAACAAAATGTGTCGCCACAAAAAGCTGCAGAAGTGTATACATTTTTAAAAACCTGGCAACCCGCATTTAATTCACTGATCTGTGATAGTTTTACCAACAGTGAACTGATGGATACCAAGTGGCTCTCTTTCCGGAATAATGCGGTGTGCAGGCTAAAAAATGTGGACCTCAAAAATAAAGAAAAACTCATTTTTCGTTACCAGGCATTCAAGCCTGGGGGGATTTGGAAAATTCACCTGGATAAACCTGACGGTGCAGTTATTGCCAACGTTACACTACCCCTCACTAAAATGGGATGGGGTGTAAGTGAAACCAATTTAACTGCTACCGGTGGTGTACATGATCTGTATTTCACCTATACCAACAACCAGTTACTAAAGCCGGATGCATACGGTGCATTTTTCGACTGGTTTTATTTCACGCAGGATTTACCGGGTAAAGACAAGGAAGGTTATGCTGCTGTAAAAAATAAATACTGGAACTTGATCGCCACTCCGTCGGAAGTAACAACCACACCGGTAATGATGGATAACCCTACCGATATGCACCGGGCATCTTATGTATTTGAACGGGGCAACTGGCTGGTAAAGGGCGATGAAGTAAAACCCGATGTACCGCATTCATTAAATCCATTTCCATCATCCATGCCCAGGAACAGGCTGGGGCTGGCGCAGTGGATCACAGACAAAAAGAACCCACTTACTTCACGTACAATGGTAAACCGTGTGTGGGAACAATTGTTTGGTACCGGCCTGGTTGAAACACTGGAAGACATGGGTACGCAGGGCAGCACCCCCACACATGCTGCATTGCTGGATTGGTTAAGTTACCAGTTTATGAATAGCGATAACTGGAGTACAAAAAAACTGGTGCGGAAAATTGTAATGAGCAATACCTACCAACAGGATTCAAGAGTCGCACCTGAACTTTTAAAAAAGGATCCCTACAATAAATTGTACGCAAGAGCTGCAAGGGTTCGTTTATCATCCGAGCAAATACGTGACCAGGCATTATCGATCAGCGGCGTGTTGAGTAAAAAAATGTATGGGCCCAGTGTATTTCCTTACCAGCCGGAAGGCATCTGGCTTTCCCCATGGAATGGTGCCGACTGGTCCATCAGCGAAGGGGAAGATAAATACCGCCGTGCCTTGTATACGTACTGGAAACGTTCAGCCGCCTATCCATCAATGATTACTTTTGACGGCGTGTCCCGTGAAGTATGCACCGTGCGCCGCATACGCACCAATACACCATTGCAGGCACTCACTACTTTAAATGATTCTGTCTACATTGATCTCTCGAGGCATTTTGCCGTTCGCATGCAAAGCACCGGAATAAAGGAAGCAGCGAAACAGATCGGGTACGGGTACACGCTGGCAACAAATCAAATGATAACGGATCAAAAGTTAAAACCATTGACGGATCTATATAACAAGGCGTACAGCCAATTCAAAAACGATCCGGAGAAAATGCGGAAAATGATGGGAGGAATGCCAGGTCATCAAAATGCAGAAACAGCAGCGTTAACAATAGTGGCAAATGTAATATTGAACCTGGATGAGGTGTTGACGAAGAATTGATGGGGTGATGGCGTGAATGGTCATTGGTGATTGGTAAACACAATTGGTATTCATCATTGTTATTATTTGATCAGGATTTTGCTGACAGAAAAATTATTGTCATGGCATCATCAATGTATGCCTGACGCAGTCAGGCAGGGTTGTGTAACTCACTTGTACAGCATACCATTATAGAACGTTCAACAACCAACAAAATTTAAATAATGAATGCAAGATGGCGAATGAGATATCATTTCACAATTGACCATTTACAATTGACCATTCACCTCCCGATAGCTATCGGGACACCATTGACGCTTAAAAATAGGATATGACCCAAAAAGAATTACATAACCAACGCCTGGTAAGGGAAGCAGAAGAGGCTGTGATCCGGATGCAATCACGCAGGCATTTTTTAAAAGAAAGTGCGATGGGGTTGGGTGCGCTTGCACTGGGAACATTTTTGGGAAGCTGCGGCAGTAAAACAGGCAACAAAAGCAACGTAGTATTTGATCCCGCACATCCACTGATGCCCAAGCTTCCGCATTTTGCAGGCAAGGCAAAGAGTGTCATTTACCTGCACATGGCCGGCGCTCCATCTCAACTGGAGTTGTTTGATTACAAGCCCGAACTGATGAAAATGGATGGGCAGGATTGCCCTCCCTCTTTGCTGGAAGGAAAACGTTTTGCCTTCATACGGGGTGTACCAAAAATGCTGGGGCCACAGGCAAAATTTGAACGACATGGAGCCTCCGGCGCTTATGTAAGTGAAAACATGCCACACCTCGCAGGCATAGTAGATGAAATAAGTTTTTTGAAAGCGGTTACTACTGATCAGTTTAATCATGGTCCCGCACAATTGATGGTACATACCGGTTCTGCCCGGTTAGGCAGGCCAAGCCTGGGTTCATGGGCCACTTATGGTTTAGGAACCGATAATCAAAACCTGCCTGGCTTTGTAGTATTAACCAGTGGTGGTAAAAATCCCGATGCCGGTAAAAGTGTTTGGGGCAGCGGCTTTTTACCAAGCGTTTACCAGGGCGTTCAATGCAGAAGTGAAGGCGACCCGGTATTATTTATCAGGGACCCGGATGGCATAAACCGGGACTTACGTAAGGCTTCCATTGATGCGATTAATGAAGTAAATGCTGAGGAGTATAAAAACTACAACGATCCGGAAATATTATCCCGTATCTCCCAATATGAGATGGCATATAAGATGCAGATATCGGCCCCGGAAGTGATGAATATAAACGGTGAACCAGCCTATATTCACGAAATGTATGGTACAAAACCAGGAGAGGCCTGCTTTGCCAACAATGTGCTGCTGGCCAGGAAACTGGTGGAGAAAGGTGTACGCTTTGTGCAGCTATTTGACTGGGGCTGGGATAGCCATGGAACATCAGCAGATGGTGCAATTGATATTGGATTTATAAACAAATGCCGGGAGGTAGACAAGTCGATTGCTGCGTTAATCCTTGATTTAAAACAACGGGGCCTGTTGGAAGAAACATTGGTAGTATGGGGTGGAGAATTTGGCAGAACGCCCATGATGGAAAACAGGGAAGGAAAACAAAATCCATTTAAAGGAAGGGATCATCATACAGAAGCCTTTACCATGTGGATGGCAGGTGGCGGTATCAAAAAAGGATTTAGTTATGGAGAAACTGATGAAATAGGATACAGTGCCATCAGCGGAAAGGTGGAACCATTTGACATACAGGCTACCATCCTTAACCAGCTTGGCTTTGATCACGAAAAGTTAACCTACGAATTCCAGGGAAGGCCATTCAGGTTAACTGATACCAGGGGTAAAGTGATCAATGAAATAATAGGCTAATGGTTAAATTTTAAAAGATAATTATTGCCGGATTTTTTATTTTAAACATGATCGTTGCCACTTCGGTTAAATATTGGCCGGTGGTGGTACGTTCTTTGTACTCATGCCATTGTTGAACATTTACTAAGTTTTTAAATAATTATCACACCAGGGTTTACTTCTTTTAAAAAAGTATAAACTTACGGTACTTAAAAAGATTCATTTTGAAGCGAAGGAATTTTATCACCACTACTACATCAGCAACAACAGCATTATTATTTTCCTCTTTGGATATATTTGCAAAACCTCAAACTACAATAAACATGGACTCAAATTTTCAGTTAAAAATACTGGCGACCAACTGGGGGTTCCAGGGCAATTTGGATGCCTATTGTACCAAAGTAAAAATGGATGGTTATGATGGCATTGAAATCTGGTGGCCCACCGAAAAAAAGGACCAGGATGAATTATTTGCCACCTTAAAAAAACACAACCTCGAAGTTGGGTTCCTCACAGCCGGGCATGAAACCAATTTCGATGATCATTTTGCCAGTTTTAAAAAAATGATTGAGGCTGCAGTGAGTAACAAAATACAAAAGCCGCTGTACATAAATTGTCATTCAGGAAAGGATTACTTTTCTTACGAGGACAATAAAATAATCGTTGATTATACCATCGGTTTATCCAAACAGTCTGGCATAAAAATTAATCACGAAACACATCGTTCCAGGATGTTGTTTGCGGCACCCGTTGCCAGGAAATTTCTTGAATCCATTCCGGGGATCAGGATCACTTTGGATGTGTCGCACTGGTGCAATGTAAGTGAAAGTTTATTGCAGGACCAGCCGGAAACAATGGAGCTGGCTATACAACATACAGATCATATCCATGCACGCATTGGCCACCCGGAAGGACCGCAGGTAAATGATCCCCGGGCTCCCGAATGGCAGGCTGCCATGGAAGCTCACTTTAAATGGTGGGACAAAATAGTAGCACTAAAAAAACAAAAAGGAGAAGTACTGACTGTACTAACAGAATTTGGCCCGGCCGATTACATGCCTACCCTGCCCTACACCAGGCAACCATTGGCAGATCAATGGGCCATCAATGTGTATATGATGCACCTGTTTAAGAAAAGGTACCTTGGAGTGTAAGATTTGACAAAGGCAGAGCCTGTTAATTTTCTGTTTTCAGTTTTCACTTTTCAGTTTTTTAACTTCGGAGATTATTCGATGAATCTAATTACCAGCTCCAGGAATGAATGTGATTAAAAAACGAAGTCTCGATAAATGACTTCAACCTGAAACAAGTACACCATGAATTAAGAAAACAGTAAACCCAAAACCGTAAATTTTTTATTCAATAAAAATCAGCTTCCAATTGACTCTTATTTCCATTACCGAATTCATCGGCCATTTCCATCCCTTACTTGTACACTTACCCATCGGTATTTTATTGATCGCTTTATTGTTATTGTGGCTTTGTCGCAAGGAAAAATATACGGCATTGAAGCCCGCAGTTCACATTGTATTATTATGCGGTACTATAGCATCTGCCATTTCCTGTATTACCGGCTATAGCTTATCCATCAGCGATGATTATGACAAAAGCCTGGTAAGCTGGCATTTGTGGATGGCACTGGGCGTATTATTCGTATCCTTTTTATTATACCTTAAAGAGTTAAATGATCGGTTTGCGGTTAATAAAAAAATGCTGTCAGTCGGGCTGTTGATCCTTATTTCGGTTACCGGTCATTTGGGTGGTTCGCTTACGCATGGTTCAGAGTATATTACTAAACCATTGAAAGATATTTTCATAGAAGACAGTACGGTCAATTTCACCATCAAACCATTGGCAAATGTACAGGAAGCGCTGGTGTACACTGATGTGATAAAGCCCATTTTACAAACAAAATGTATTGGTTGTCACAATGCCGGTAAACAAAAAGGCGGATTGAGAATGGATGAAATAAATGAGTTGATGAAAGGAGGAAAAAATGGCAGTATCCTGGAGGTTGGAAATGCGGATGCAAGTGAAATGATAAAGCGTTTACTGTTGCCCACGGATAATGACAAGCACATGCCGCCGAAAGAAAAACCTCAGCCCACAGAAAGCCAGATTGCTTTATTGCACTGGTGGATAAACAATGGCGCCGACTTTACAAAAAAAGTGAACGCTTTTGAACAACCGGCAAAGCTGAAACCGATATTGATTGCATTGCAACAATCGGATGTACCAACAAAAAAGGAACCGGATGATGTTCCGCTTGTACCCGTGGAAAAGGGTAATGAGAAAGCAATGGCACAGTTAAAAGCACATGGCATCATGGTATTGCCGGTAGCGCAAAACAGTAATTACCTGGTGGCAAATTTCGTAACGGATTCCATCGTTGACAAAACAGATTTACAATTGTTGCTGCAGTTGAAAAAACAACTGGTATGGCTGAGACTTGATAATACCAATATTGGTGATCAAAGCGCAACCGACCTGGCACAATTAACGGCGTTAACACGGCTGAACGTTTCCAATACATTACTTACCGACAAGGGCCTGCAGCAACTGGCAGCTCTAAAAAATCTGCAATACTTAAACCTGGCAGGTACAAAGGTTACGGCAACAGGGGTAATGCAACTAAAGCCTTTGACTAAACTAAAAAACATCTACCTCTACCATACGAACTTTAAAAACGCTGACTATGGTAGTTTGAAAACCACCTTTCCATATACCAGTATTGATACGGGTGGCTACCTGGTTAAGCGGTTAGTTTCGGACACTACGATCGTAAAAGCGAAAAAAAACAATGGCGTTGAATAGTCCGAAAAAAATAGATGTCAATAATATTTATAAAGAAATGAATTAACTGACAGGTAAAAGGATTATTTTTCTTTCAACAAACACTCCTACCGGTAAGTTGTAAATGATTTCCTGGCTTTTTTATCTAAAATTGAAACAAAATCAACAGTATAAAAAATGATTTACACCATGGCCATCATTAAAGTATAAACGTGTAATGTACACCCCATAGGCTCTTCCTGGCAAAACCATCTTTTAAACATCATAAAACCGTTTCGAAGTTAATTTTAAATAAATAATTGTCTGATTACTTTTACAACAGCAAACGGGAAATAAGAAGAGGTTTTGAGAAAAGAGAAAGCACAATGATAAAAATCCCGCATAAAGTGCAAATGGTTAGAATAGCATTTATTTAAATAGCATATCAAGATTTTCATATAGCAAGCAATCGTTAAAGTCCTCCTGTTTCTACAGGAGGACTATTTTTTTGTACTTTCCAAATAGAAAAGCGTGTACTGCTGATGACTCCTGCAGTCGTTTTCACATTCACTAATCTGTTATGCGTCATTCATGTTCAGTAAAAGGGCAGCCAGGGTATTATTATTACCACCAGCGCCGATGCTAATGAAAATTGGTGGGGAACGCTAATTACAGCGGGTGGCTGGAATGCGGTGCCATGGTTGGGTTGTTGCGGAATGCCAGACCCTGGAATTATCTGGTATTGGGTGCGATAGTAATTGAAGGCTTGATAAAAAATTAAGCTGATGTACCAGTTTCTACAATAACGGTTGCAGCTTTTTATGAGCTGTAACCGTTTTTTTGTTTTGACACTTTTTTTAAGATCGGTGTACTTTACGAGGTTCCAATTCCCCTCTTTTGGAGGGGCTAGGGGTGGTTAGGGGTGGTTGATACCAAATTCATTGATAATATACTTTTCCAACAATTCCATTACTTCTACTATTCTAAATTTAACTTCTCCATCAGTTGTCCTGAATACCTTCAACCCTAAATTTTCTAAAAACAATTGCCTTGCTTCATCGTATTCAATTTTATTTTCGTGACTAATGCCATCTATTTCTATTACCAATCCTAATGTTTTTACATAAAAATCTACAATGTAGTTTCCAATAATTCTTTGCCTGTCAAAATCAATTTGATGAAATTGTCTGTTTCTTACCTGTAGCCAAAATAATACTTCGCTGTAAATACCTGCTTTTCGTTTTTCTCTTGCAAGTAGCTTTAGATTTGGATTGTAGGGCAGCGATTTTATGAAATTCCGTTTTATATCAATACCGTGTATGGTTGTGAGTGTTTCCGTATTTTGTTTGTTTTAATGATAACAACCCCTAACCCCTCCAGGGGAGGGGAATTGGACTCTGCTATTGTTAGATGTTTTCTTTTCTTTAGCGGTGTAACGGTGTTCTCATGCCCTTCCTTTGGAGGTGCCAGGGGTGGTTTAAATTTCATTTACACCCTTAAAAAACCCAGCTCATACACCATTGGTTGCAGCTTTTCTGTAAGGGCTTTGTAGGCTTCTTCAAAAGGCTTAAAGCTTACAGGAGCATTATCGCCACTGGTATTGCGGGCCTGCAGGGCTTTGCGAACCTGGTACCAGCCTACATCTGCCCGGTTTAGTTTTAACTCATCTCTCACGGTGTGTACATCTGTTTGGGTAAAATAAGATTGCCATAATTTTTTACCTTCGGCCAATACCCGCAGTGCTTCATTGCTGAATATTTTATCGGCCATATACTGGACCATAAAATCACTTTCAAAACGATCGGGAGCATTTACTACTACTTCGTTAAACGGTATAAAATGATTGACGATGCTCCATTTTTTACCATTCCATTCCAAATCATTGGCACTGGCGGTTAGGTTGCTGCCGTTGAAGAGCATCGATATTAAACAATCGCTTTTAAATTCTTCGGTTAATGGTGCTGTAGGTTGGAGGAATTGGTCCCGGTCGTTGAGCCAGGTTGGTTTAATAATTTTTCGAATTGTAAATACAATTGCAATCTGCCAAATATTTTCTGGATTAATAAAATAACCTCTTGCACTTCCGTATTCTGAAGAAAATATGCCGGTGTGTATTCCTGCATGTTGTAAATCGTTACCACCACTTAACATATAACCAATAGCTCCATCAGACGATTTAGTTCCTCTTAAATCTTTAGTAGCGGTAGCAGGAGTAATTGCATTTTTAAGAGGCACTATATCTTGTTTGTTTGTTTTTGGTCTCTCAATCCAATTTGTAAGCAACTCATGATTCTGTGCTGCGTAGAAAATTTTCTCTCCAATAGGCTCTGCCTTTTTATCTAATATTTCGGTTCTTATTTCATCAAAGGATATTTTTTTCATCGCAAGCAAATCTGTTTTCCAAATTAAAAAACCAATAGGGAAATTACCTTTCAATCCATCAAAAGATTTACTGTCTACTACAAAACCATCCAAATATTGGGCATTCCAAATTTCTCTGAACTCAATCAAAGTTGGCGCTGTTACATATTTTAGTTTACTAAACATTGCAACTATTGCAGTAGGAATTTCCTGTGCTATTCTGGCAAGAAATTGCATAAATAATTCGTTGCTTGCTTTTCCATATTTTTCCATGGCAGTTTGAGCAAATTTTGTTTTAGCAACACCAACCTTACTGTCTGAGTAGTCACCACCTGCAGTGTTATTTCCACTCGTAGCTTCCGCATAAGGCGGATTCATTAACACTAATATTTTTTTTCCTTCTGCAATTGCTTTGAGTAAGCTGTCGGGTATTTTATTGGTAAGGGTATAATCTATTTGTCCAAAATCGGTAATATCATCGTTTAAAAAATCGTATTGAAATCGGGTTGCTGCCACGCATGTTTTGGTGGCTTTCATTACATCTACATCGGCGCTGTCGAGGGTGCTCATGTAAATGTTTCGTGGGTTGCTATGCTTTACTTCCAGGTTACCCACGCCGCAGCACATATCCCAAACAATGTATTCTTTTTGCCAGTTATTGCCGAGTGTTTCGGTTAATTTATCGTAGGCTTTATCTACCACGTTTAATGGCGTGTAGTAGGCGCCTTTAAAGCTGCGTTCATCCAGCGGTATCAGGCTGTCCCTCCGTTCCAGCAAATAGTTGCGGTATTCTGCCTTGGGCGGTTTGTGGTAAATGGCCCAAAACTGCCGGTAGCCTTCTTTATTGCCCAGTTCGTATAGCTTACCTTTTAAACTAAAAACGGGAGCTGCATTTTTGTGCATTAATTGGGCGGTAAGATTATCATGTGTACTGGTAGTGCCATCATGCATAATGTCTGCAAAAAACAACAAAGCATAATCATCTTCCGGCACGCCTTTTATTTCTCTGCCAATCATCGCCACCCATTTATCGAATACCTGCTTTAGGTTGTCGGGTGTTATTTGAGTGCGAATGATGTCGCCGCTTTTGATGGCATTTTTGATGGTGCTGATAAATTCCTCCTCGTGGGTTTCTATTTTAAAACTTACAAAGTAAGTACCGATATAGGCAGATACTGCATCCAACGCCTCGGGTGTATATCCACTGGCCGATGTACCCCACTTGATTGTTTTTTTTGCCAAAAAGGGCAGCACATCTGCACTCTTCATAATGGCTGCTTTTTTGGTATCTATCACACATAAAAACGGCGGCACATAGTCTCCTTTGTTTAAAGCATGTTGCACATAATGCATTAACTGTGTAAACATCTGGTAGGAGGATTGTCTGCTGTTGTCTTTTGCCTCAAACCAAATTTCTTTGGTTTGAATGTCAATCAGGTTTTTTTGATATTCTTTTAGTCCAAGTGCTTTTATATACGCATCTTTTATATCTTCTTCGCTGCTGGCTTGCTGTAGTTTTTGGTAAAGGCTCATATAGTGTACTTATAAATCATTTTTGTGTTGCGTCATTTTATTAAGCCTTTAAGATGCGCTGTAATGTTTTATGCTGTGGCTGTGTTCAAATATAAACGGCACTAACGTTACAACCAATTAATTCTTTTTATTGAAGGCCTCCCTGGTCAGTTTCCTCACCAATGCTATCAAATGGTGTGTTATGCTCAGCCGTAGTTCGTCGGCCATTACCGGTACGGAATGAACTACCTGGCCTGTGTGGAAGGCGAGTTTGAGGAGGCGGAAAAACATGGGGCAATTGCAATAAAAATGGAGCCGCTTAGTGCGATATGCTATGCCAATTATGCCATGATATTAAATACTGCCGGCAAATATAAGGCAGCACTTGCTGCAGCAAAAACGGGTATAGAACCGGATGCCAATTCATTTTTATGCCATGTAATTGCCGGCCGCACACAGATGGCCCTGAAGCATTACAGGGAGGCCATCGCTTCTTTTGAAGCTGCCATGAAACTGACGAACAGGCACCACTTTACTGTAAATGCATTGATATGGACTTATTGCATCATCATGTACTTTGATAATGCCCGTGATTTGATGAATGAGTTGAAAGAAAGATCTACCAGCGAATATATTGCGAAAACCTTTACCGGCCTGTCTGCTGCCTATCTTAATGATATGGAAGAAGCCTTCGGTTTCCCGGAGCAGGCCTTCATTGACCGTGACCCGATTTTATCGATGCTTAAATATGACCAGGGAGTTCCTCCATCGCTTAGAAAGGATCGCCGTTTTAAAAAACTATTGGAAAGAATTGGGTTCCCCGATTAAACACTAACCTGCAAATACCTGGGTGTAGAATATGCGTCCCTGCCTGTCTTTTGCTGTACCAATACCAATGTATTTATAATGGCCCAGCATATTCCGCCGATGGCCGGAGGAGTTTTTCCACATGGTTATTACTTCCGTTGCGTTCCTGGCGCCATAAGCTACATTTTCTGCAAAACTTCCCATTGATTTAATCTTGCGGCTGGCCATTGTATTTCTTTTATCAAATCCACCATGGCCAAAACCAACACGTCCTTTAGCCATATTTGCGCTATGTTGTTGGGCAATCGCATTCAGATCGTCCCGCATAACCAGTTCAGTAAGCCCCTTTGATCTTCTGAATTGATTGGTTTGGCGTAATACATCGTCTGTTAACTGAGTGTTGTCATTTGGTGAAAAGGAAGCTAATACAATTAGAAGAGTAAGAAAGGTAAGTGGGATAAATAAAAAAGAGCGTTTCATGAGGGTAAATGTTTTTAATGGTACAGGCAAGTTTTATACCAAAGATTTTAGGCCGGATCATCTGGATGATAGCGAAGGACCTCTGTTAATTTGCACTATTCTTTATATTTTTCTTATTGTAATACTTTGCAGTTTTATTTACTATCTTGCCATTTTAAAAAATATTACTTCCAATTTTCTTTTCTGAAAATCCCCGTTTCATCACGATAATTTCTAAAAAATTGATCCCATGTTTAAGCGCTTTCCTTTTTTATGGATGATATTCACACTACCATTGGGCATCGCCCTTTTTCCAAAAAAAGATCAACCTGTTGTTACGGCCAATATATCCGCACCATCCAATTACAGGTTGCGGGCAGCTATTTCCTGCTCACCGTTTTCTTATGTTCCGGAAGACTTTCTGAAAAGACCGATCGGTCTTAAAAAAGGAATTGGTTCAATTGATTTTCCAATTTCTGCGGCCTCACATGACGCCCAGATTTTTTTCAACCAGGGAATGACTTACCTCTTCAATTTTGAATATGTGCAGGCCGCAAGATCTTTGTATGTGGCTACCGGATATGATTCTACCAATGCAATGCTATACTGGGGGCTAAGCCAGGCTTACGAAAACCTGAACGACTCAACAGAAAGCCGTAACATGGCGGCAAAAGCGTTGTCTTTGTCCGCTGGCAGCAGCACAAGAGAACAACAGTTTATCAAATTGCAACATGCCCTGGTACAGCCTGCCCATGACAGCATAGCAGTAAAGCACCAACGGGAAAAAATATCCGGAATGATGGACACTGCCAACCTGGTACTGAAGGACGACCCGGAAATGTGGATATACACCGGTGTGATGCGTGCCTACGGAGATTTTAAAGGCCCGGAGGGTGAAACTTATGCACAAAAATGCAGGCAGGCAATTGACTATTATTTTACCAGGGCATTAAAATTATCGCCCAATCATTTTGGTGCCTGGCACTACCTCATACATTTTAACGAAGGTGCTTCCGACTTTAAAAAAGCCCTCGATTATGGAAAAATGTATACGAAAGCAGCCCCCGCCATTCCTCATGCCTGGCACATGTATGCCCACGACCTGATGAAAACCGGGAAGGTATCTGAGGCGATTGAAAAATTTAATTATGCATTTGGTCTTGAAGAAAAAAAATATGCAACCGAGCAAATGCCGGCTCATTACGACTGGCACCACCAGCACAACCTGGAGCTCCTGGCCTATTGCTATCAATATAAAGGGCAGTTTAAAAAAGCAGAAGCTATCTTTAGTAAACTGGATACATTGACAGCATTTATTTCCAAAATGGAAGGCCGAATCCGTAAGGGGCATCCGTATTTTTATTTACAGAACAACCAGCCTGCACAGGCAAGTCAACTGGCTGAACCGTTGATCCGGTCAAAAGAAGCTTCCAACCGTTTCACAGGATTTTTTATCAGGGGACTTGCACAGGTATTTCAAAAGGATATCGCTGGCGCCAGGGCTAGCTATGCCAGCGTGATGCATATTATTGACAGCCTGAAAGAAAGAGATATTAAGAAAGGAACGAGGGCAGCCGACGCGGAAGAGCAATACCGGTTTAGTTATGCCATGGCTGGCATTGTTGATATGGGGGTTGGCCTGTTACAACATCCTTACGATACCACGATAATGAAACAGATGAATAAAATACAGGCCACCCTACTTAAACAAACCGGCCCCGATCCATGGATAGATGCGCTCTATTTTTTACAATTACTTACCCAGATGAGTATCAAAACCGGCAACATGGAGCTGGCGGAAAGCTCAGCAATCAATATGACAAAACATGATCCTGAATACCCGGGATCCTACTGGTTGCTGGCTCGGATTAAAAAAATGAGGGGTGATGAAAAATCAGCAAATGAATATCTTTCCAAGGCAAGGATTGGTTATCAGCAGGCAGATGCAGATTTTATTATAAAGCTCGCCTTATAAATCCGGGTTAAGGCAAGATTTTCACTACCAGGTTTTTAAAGTACACCTTGCTGTCAGGGTCGTGTCCCTGCAAGGCAAAAGTTCCGCCAGAGAGAATCCGGAGCGAGTCATTTTTACCTCGTTGCACATTCTCCGGTTCTGTATAATCAACTACTATTTTATCATTCACTTTAATGACAACTCTTTTACCGGTTACAGTGATATGTTCGGTAAACCACTCGTTGTCTTTTACCAGCACTTCTTTTACATCATCTATAGCATACAGGCTGCCGGTTTTGCGCCAGTCGGTATGCGAATTATTTACCTGTACCTCGTACCCTTTTGCAGGCCAGCCGCCCTGCTGAAATGCAGTATGAAAGTAAATGCCGGAATTGGACCCCGGCGTGGTCATTACATCTGCCTTAAATTCAAAATTTTTAAAAACGTGCTTATTTATTTTGCCATCATAAAACAAATGGGCCACATTACCATGCGCTACAATCATTCCATTTTCAACTTTAAAACTTCCTGCATTGTCGCCCACTTTCCAGCCGGTGAGTGATTTGCCATCGAATATGGATTTCCACTCATTTTTATGATCGCCCGGTGTAAATGCTGAAACAGCAAACAGGCAAAAAACAATTACGTAACAGGAAGTGATTTTTTTCATGGTCATTTTTGTTTAGTGGGCTAAAATTTATTCGTTGTACGAAGCTAAATTCTTTTGTTGGATTTCATCCCAAAATTATACAAACCTTGCTGACCCGGATAAACATCATCACCCCAGGAAGGTAATTAACGGAATCGGGATGGCGGTGACGGGTGTTTTGGCATCATCAAATAAAAAATCAATTCATCTGTCCCAAAACGTACGCATATTTATTTCTACCCCAATGCTCATTAATTTTTGCAGTACAGGTAATTCATTATTATATTCATCAATGCCATAAAACTTGAAAGTAATAATTGTTTTTTCTTTTTTTTATCAGTGGTTTAATAGTCCATTGCCATTCCAGGGTTTGTCTGTTATTAAAATCCTGAACAATATCATTATTGGTTGAAATCTTTTTAATATCATCATTGTCCACCTCCAATACCACTTTCATTTTTTTAATGAGCGTGATACTGTCGCCAAACCTCACCCGTTTTAAAAACCTGTGAGGTTTTTTTTGCAGAGGTTCATCATTTTCGAAAAACATATAGCAACTTCTTTCTACAAATAACTGCTGTCATTCATATCTCGGTGTAAAGCCAGTAAAGTAGATGAATACCGGCGTGGGTGGGTTCTTATTTGGAAAAAGAAAAGAAATAAAAAATTAAACTCCGGTTTCAGTCAACCTGTTTTCTTAAATACAGCAGCAACTGGCACAGACAATTTACGCCTGCTGCCTGGCCCTTTATACAGTATCTTTACAAAATAATTTTTATCCATGCGTCCTTCCCTGCTGATCCTCTTTAGTGTTATTTATTTCATTGCCCCGGCCCAACAAAAAAAATCAACCCAATATATTGGCTGGAAAGGCAACCGGGTAGAACTGCATACCATTGGCAACAAACAACAATCATGCTCCTTTGTTTTCAGTAAGGATAGTATAAAAGCGTTCCTGGTAACCGGCAATACCGCCATGTTTGAACTCTATACTATCCGCCGTGGAATGGATGAAGACTTCCTGGGAGGCTTTTTTAAAAACGGGTATATTTATCTTTTTTTAAACAACGGGCAAAAGCCAGGTCTGCACTCCTGGTCGTTCCAACTCCATGACAGGACATTGAAGGAGCACAGCATCCCTTTTGCTATAAAAGACGAAAAGATCGTTCAACGGCTTAGCAGCAACAATTACTTTTTCTATTTTACAGTTAGTAAAAAAGCACTGGAGTTTGTTATTTATAAATTTAATGATGAAACACATCTGGATACGCTTCGTTACCAAATCAGTCCTGCCTTAATGTTGGCCATCAGGCGTAAAACTAACCGGATGTTTGGTACTCCCCTGGTAAATATTGAGAAGACTGATATGGAAGGAGAATGTGATATCAACCTGGCGCAATGTCCCAATAAAATATATGTTCGCAACGATACCCTTTACCTTGTGATCAACAACAAAAATGCCTTAACCACCATCGTTAGCTTTGATTTAAAAACGAATCAACCTGATCAGCGGTTTATACACCATGATCAGGAAGGGAACTACCCGATGATGCAGGTGTATAATTCTTTCCTGATGCGTGATAAATTGTACTATGCCGCTGCAAGTGAAGGCCACCTGCTAATACAGGTAGTTGATTTTTACACCGGTAAAATTGTAAAGGAATTTAAAGCAGGCAGTGCGGACGAAATTGATTTTAAAAATACTTCCATTACACAGGAAGGCGGTGCTTTCAATAATACCAGGGAACTCGGAAAAACACGTCAGCTACTTCGTAAAATGGTAAATAGCAATATTGTAATTACCGCCACACCCGATGATGACAACAACCGGGTAGAAATTTTAGCTGGCTCCTACAAAGAAGTTAACAATAATGGTGGAATGTGGATGGCTGGTGGAGGACTTGTAGGTGCCGGCGTATCAATGGCATTTGTACCTACTGGTGGATTTACCAGGAACAGCTGGACAATTTCTGCCCGGTTTAAAATGCTACTGGATGCGCAAACCTTTGAACATTTTGATGGCAAAATTTCTTCTTCTATCAACGACCAGATTGAAGAATATACCCGGCAAATAAGGATACCAGGCGAAGGGGAAAACCTGTTTATAATCAACGGCCAGTATTGTTATGCTTATTATGATAAAGAATCGAGGGAATTAAATCTTGTGCAGTTTTAATCTTTAACTAATATGAAGGCCGTTCGTTCTGTTGCAGAGCGACCTTTCTCTTTAATTTTATTAAATAATTCCATTTACGCAAAAGGCTTCAATTTACCACTGAACATAATATCCGTTGATCCGACGATATTTACCGGAATAGTTACTCATTTTTGCATACTCAACCCCAGCATAATGTATACGCCAAAACAATACAAAATGAATGAGCACGGCAACATCATAAGTTTTATGAAAGCCTATTCATTTGCCACTATTATTACCGTTGCAGACAATATCCCAACGGCAACCCATCTTCCATTTGTGGTGAATGAAGCGGAGTCAGGAATTATTCTCTCTGCTCATTTTGCAAAAGCTAACACCCAATGGCATCAACTAACCAACGGAAATAAAGTATTGGTAATTTTTGGCGAACCACACGCTTATATTTCCCCTAAACATTACGACAGTGAAATAAATGTTCCGACCTGGAATTATGTTTCCGTGCATACTTACGGCAAGGCGGAAATAATCGCGGATGAATACGAAGGAATCAGGGAGCTTGAAAAAATGATCAATGAGTATGAACAAGCCTTCATGCAGCAATGGAAGAACATCCCGATGGATGTAAAATTAAAATTATTCAAGGGTATCGTGCCTTTTCGGATTGTAGTAAACGATATCCAGGCGAAGGAAAAATTAAGTCAGAATAAAAATTACAATGAAAGGCAACGCATTATTGATGCCCTCGGAAAAAGCAATCATTCCTCCGAACGTGAAATAGCAACGTATATGCGGAAAAAGCAATGAGTTTGCATTTAAAAATATCCCTTCTGTTCTTAAAAAAAAAAGTATACTCGAATAAAAGCAAATCTTTCCTGGAACGACATATAAAATGCATCGCAACAGGAAAGATTTATACGCCGTTTTGTATTCCTAACTATTGGTTGCTTCCGGTAACACTTCACTTAATTTGTTATCAGTTACAAACTTTTCCCTCGCTTCTGCAAATTCCTTATTAACGGCTGTAACCTCTTCCAGTGCCTGGTCAACTTTTTCATGAATGTCGGGGAGCCGCTTATCAAGCAGGCTATTTCCAAGGTTAATATTTTCTGCTTCCAACTGGGAAATCTTTTTTAGCAACGATGTCTGGCTATTCGTAATATCTTCCAGTTCACGGAGCATCTTATCCATCATGTGCATTTTTTCAATTTTTTCCATAATATAATATTTTCGTACAAGGGTGCTAATATAATGCCTGAATTAAATTTGCGTTTTTTGTATGGTTTGCTAAGGACTGATATCATAAATACACTTTTATGCCGTAAATAAGCAGCAAAGTGAGGAAGGCATTACCCAAAGAAAGCATCCCGGATAATGTGGCGTAGAACATATCATTTAGTTAAGCTCCATTGGGACGTGGTGTTTATAATTAACTATCATTCTAAACACTGGCTCCATAGGTGTCTCGTAAACTACGTGGCACCTAAGGAGCAGAATATGAATCATTGACAAATATTTCTATAAACACGATGCCCTACGGAACTTTAAAATTCATCTTCACTGTTACAAATTTAATTTGTCAATACACTAGCCCTTCTTCTCCATCACCAATACAATCTTATTAAAATCCGCTGCGGCATTGATCACTTTTTTAAATGTTTCAAATTCACTGATGGGATACTTCAGGTCACGATAGGTTTCCAGTACAGATACTTCCAGCACATTGTTTACTACTTTGTAGGTACTTACAAAGCCCATGGTTACCAAATTGTCCTTCCTATGTTGTACATCGATTTTTATATCATCGGGATTTTTTATATTATATCCTACTGGTATATCAAATAAAATTTTTCTTTCCAAAACATGTGCATACTGAACTTCGGCGGGCAACTGTCGTTGCTTTTCCTGGTACATCTGTTCCTGGTTGCCGATGAGTTCGCCTAGTTTAAATAATAGTTTATTGCCCGCTCTTTCCAATAATTCCGCCGTATGGATAGTGCCGCTGATGATAAGCGGTTTGTTATCCCAGCTATCAGTAAGGCTGGTATTTTCAACTTTTATATTTTCAATATGTTCGCTCTTTGCCACGCCTTGAATAATACCCTTTACAGTTTCATCCTGCTTTTCTTTGGAAAGAAAGGTCCAGATTGGCCTGTAATAAATAGCGGCATAACCCTTTAAAATCTGTTTGCTGTCAATAATCATCGAATCGCCGGTGGCATCCAGTTTTACGTGTATTTCCATGTTGTGTGCATTCTGTTCAAATGCTTCAATCGGGATATCATCAAATTTGCCAAAGGCTGTTTTTACATCCCCAATGGTAGTGCCCTTTAAAAACAACCCCCTTGTTCCAGCCCAGTATGCATCTACAAATGGATAGCGTAACGAGGTGGCAGTCGGCTGAACTAATTTACCAGTGCCGGGAAAATAGATCAGCGTTTCATCAATCCTGTTCCAGTTGGCCAATTCTTCATCTAACGGCACCTGGTTGCGTATAGATGGAAAAACTGCCTGGTATTTGATATTTTTATTTTCCAGCAACGACACAAACAATCGTACTGCACCAAAATGATTGGTATTCCCGTTTTTAATGATGGCTTCCAAATTATTGGCATCTTCGCTTACTAATTTTTCATCCACGTTGATCCTGGTTTTCATATAATTTTCCAGCAGCATAATCTTTTTCTCTTCTGTCGCATCAGCAGGGATATCAACACCAGCTATGAATTTAGCAACTGCCTTTATTTCCTTATCGCTAAACGTACTAACATTGGCATACGCTTTCCTGGCAAGTTCCTTCCAGGTGTACAATTCAACGTCATTGTTTTGAGCGAGGTTAAAGCTTAGTTTAAAATCGGCCCGTTGCAGGTACGCATCCCGCAGCCCGTATTTCTCATCATCCAGTTCTTTAATATTTTCTGAAAACCCTGGTATCAGGCGCTCTTCGCCTATAAGACTATCATTCAAAACAGTAAAACCATTAAACCCTTTGGCTTCAAACTTCAGGTGCTTAGGGGTGATCACCAATAGCCTTGCCTTATAAAAAGGAACATTCTTATTTTGAAAAATTTCACTGCCAAAAAAGGAGGGTTCCTTTTTTACAATATAGCTGTACTCAATTTCCGCTCCCTTATCAATGCCTTCCATGGCAAACAATTTATACTGCCTGCCATCTTCCGTTTCTTCTAAAATTTTATTTGCAGGCACATTGATCACTTTTCCGGTGGAAGTAATCACCCTTGCTTTAATATCATACATTAAGGCATTTCGAAACATGGGCAGATATATCTTGTTATACATTTCAATGCCTTTATCATCCTTCACTTTTATCAAACGGTACACATAATTAAACTGCACCAGGTTCTTTCCTTCAAACTTATACTGAAAGGTGCGGCTGTCCATTAAAAAAACAGCACTCTGGTCCTTATATGCTGCTGGCCATGAATGCAATACCGGCGATTCATCCCAGGGTCGTAGATCGCTGTACCGGTTATCTGCCTGGCATATACTTTGGAGCGTAAAAAAAATAGCAGCGGCGGCCATTACTAACGTCTTCATATTCATAATTGCTGATTGATGGTTGGAGGGTTATTTCTTTTTTAAAACTACCTGTTCCTTATAGGCAGGCGATATGGTGGATACGGCATTGTTCCAGACGGCAAAATCAGCCGGTTGTACATATAATTTTTTCATCACCAGTTGCTGTGTTGCAGATACTACGCCTGCCTCCTGTTTGTAACTGATGGAAAACTCAAGTACATCATTTGACACTTTGGTATTTTTAGGAATATAGTCTGAAGTGTACCCTTCCGGTATTTTTAGCGAATGTACCTGGTTGATGGTAAAGAGATAATCGTTCTCAATGGCTATTTTTCTTTTGCTGGTATCAATGAGAGTAATGCCAAACAATTTCTCGAGGTTCAGGTTAATATAGATTTCATCGGCTATTGATTTGGCATAATCCGGAATCTCAAAACCGGCAGAAATATTGGCTGTTTTATTAGCCGGGTCAGTCAGCCGGATGTTGTAATCATTCATGATAAATTTATTACTCCCCTTTGCCATGCGCCTGCGTGCATACACTCTTTCATCATCGCCTTTGTTGTACAATAAATTGTTATAAACATCGCTTCCAAAATACCCGCTATAATCAACTGAACTTTTACCATTCAGGGTATTATTATTGATGGTTAAAAACGTGCTATCGGTAATGATGCTTTTTATTGGTTGCATTACCGGCACTTTTACCAATTCATATTTTTCCGGGCTGATACTGATTAACGCTTCTTTACCCTGTATTCCACAGGTGGGCATCCCAAAAATACAATTGGGGTCGGTGGCATCCAGGAATATCCATGCATGATCAATTTTTACTGCGCTAATCATGTGATTGTCGGTAATGGGCAATGGTACTTCTGTATAGCTGTAGGGTATGGACCGGGTGCCGATCCAGGAAAAGCAGGCATTTAATCCGCTCAGCTTTAGCATGGCCGTTAATATGCTTGCCATATCCTTACAATCGCCATATCGCTTGATACATACATCTGCGGCCTGTCTTGGAACAAAGCCTTCCAGCCCGGCTTCAAAAGCTACATATTTTACATGATTCTGTACCCACCCGAAAATGGCCTGCGCTTTTTCCCTTTCTGTTTTTTTATTGATACAAATACTGTCTGCCAGTTTTTTTAAATTATCATCTGCAACCGAATTGATATTGGTAAGAAATCCGGCATTCCATTTATACAGTTCATCCAGTGAACTAAAAACCGGAATGCTTCCTGATTCGCCTTTATAACTTGCAACATATACAATAACATGCAGTGCATAATAAGGTATGGTAGTGCCATTACCAAAGTGTTCGTAATTCTTTACATCTGATGCAGTAAATTCCAGTTTCTTCTTTTTCCCTTTTACCGTTTCCTTTACGCTGACAATTTTATTGTCATCATTCTTTATAATATAGCGAATATCCATATCATCAGGATAGGTGATGGTATATGCGGCGTTGTGTACCGGCAGGTAATTGCTAAAATAAAAGCTGGATAAAAAACGGATATCTTTATTGTAATGTTCCGTTTCCACATGGCTGATACTGCCCTTCAACATTCGTGGATAATCGAATGTGGTTTGCCTGGCGTCATCATAAAATACATTTTTTCCCGGCGACGACTGCGTTTTATATTCGGTCACTTTTATCTTCCTTGTACTATTGCCTTCCGGTACCAATGTGTAAGCTTCCACGGTTTTAAGTTCATTAAACGAACTATGGTAAACGTTGTCTTTATTAAACATCCCGTTTGCATTATCGTTCAATATCATCATTTCAGATACCTCATTGGCTTGTGCATAAGGAACGCCTTTTTTAAAGGCAATCTCCACTGATCGGTTGATATTGGAGAATACCGCCATTTTATCCGGAAAAAGCCGCTGCATTTGTTCCACGGATTGTGCAGTTGTGCCTGCAGACAGCACCAGTATAAATGCAAGCCATATTGACGATAGGATTTTCATAATTGGTTTATTTTTTGGATTCCAGTTCTCCGTAATAGTAGGTGTAAGTTTGTGCCGGCTTACCTTCAATATAAGATTTACTATCGCCGTGCAGGCTACCAAGGTAATAGTTAAGATCAGAAATGAGCGTACCGTTTTCGTTGTAATATTTAAAATTGCCATGCCGATCACCGTAATAGTAATTTTCTTCTTTCATGATCTTTCCACTTACATAAAACTCTTTCCTGCTGCCGTTATCAAGGCCGTTTACACGACTTCCAATGCCCTGTTGTTTTCCGTTTGAGTAATAGAAAATCCTCTCCCCGTTTACAAGGCCCTCGTTCAGTTCCATGTAAACACTTTTGTTGCCGTTCCTGTAAAATGCCTCCACTTTTCCTGTGCCATTTGCCATTGGTATCATTGGTAACAGTTTACCGGTTTTGTCTTCATAACTGTATCCCTTTAAATCATCCGCTTTATAATAAAACACCAACATCAACTGGCTGTTGTCACCATAGTACTTTACAGCATCTTCCAATTCGCCCTTTTTATAGAAGCTTTCAATTTCAATAGCACCCTGCTCATTGTATTGAATATCCGGGCCATCCAATTTTCCATCTACGTACTGCTCCGTTTCAAATATCCTGCCTTCATAATTATAGTATTTCCAGGCGCCGGTTTTATTTCCCTCTATATATTTTCCTTCTGCAATTATTTTACCATTGGGATGCCAGGCGATATAATTACTATCGATCCTGCCATTCTTATAATAACTAATGCTGTTCCTGCTTCCATCGCCATTGCTGGCTATATATACACCATTTAATTTGTAGTACTTATAATTGCTTTCAACATAGGGCTTGCCATTAAAATGATTAAAGAGAACTTTTCCTACTCCCTTGCTCAGCTCCGTGCTTGTTACGATTTTTCCGGAAGTATCATGCTGCTCAATTTTATTAAGCCAGGCATTATCGAAATATTGTTTGTAATCCAGCCTGCCATCGGGCCGGTAGTAGTCAGAGATACCATGTGTTTTATCATCCAGGTAATAGAATTTACTGGTTACTTTTCCCAAAAGATCATAACTGATAAATGTACCCTGCCGTTGGTTATCCACATACCATCCTTCATCAGCTACCTGGCCATTGTTATAATAATTTACAAAATAACCGTGCGCTTTGTCTTCCTTGTAACTACCTTCCTGGCTAATTTTATTGTTGGCATAATAAGAAATCTTTTTACCTTCCTTCAACCCGTTTTTATAAAAATTTTCGGAGGATACCTGGCCATTTCTAAAATAATATATAAACTTACCTTCAGCAAAACCATCTTTTGAATAATACCCCTGGCTTTGTTTTTCTCCATCAGCCCCATAAAAAGAAATATCCGCATTGCCTTTCCGGCTGGTTGTATTACTGATTACTGTTCCTTTTTTATCAAAAAACCTGATATCTCTCAGACGGCCCTTTTCAAGGATAGTTTCGCAATACACGATACCATCATCGTCAAAATCTTCCTTTTTACCATCCAATTCCCCTTTCCGGTAAAATACTTTGGATTCAATTTTGCCATTGGAGTAGTAAGATATCCATTCTCCTTCCAGTTCACCATTTATAAAATTTTCCAGTTGTTCCGGCTTGCCATCAATGTAATAAGTGTTCCATATCCCGGTCTTTTTTCCTTCGAGGTAGTTACCCGACATTCTCAATTTCCCGTTATCAAAATACTCCCTGTATTCACCTGCCGGTTTATCCTTCGCATACTTTAATACAGATTCCGTTTTCCCATTGGCATGATAGATGGTCTCTTCGCCTTCCTGCTGGTCGTTGGCGTAATTGGTAACTGTTTTTAAATACCCATCGATATTGTAATATTTTGCAATACCTTCCTTTTTTCCCGCTTTGTATTGAATAACCGACGACAATCTTCCACTATAAAAATAAGTAGTTTCGGAACCATTTATTTCATCCTCGAGATAGGTTGTTTTGGTGTACAGCAACCCATTGTCGTGCCATACCTGGCTTGCCCCATTGGCTTTATCTTTTGAATAAAAGGATGTCTCTTTTAACATACCATTTTCATAGTAATAAATCCAATCACCGTTACGCATACCCTCACCATCAAAATTTCCGGATGATTTTAAGCGCCCATTCTCGAAATAAAATTCCCAGGGGCCCGCTACTACTTCTTCATTTTTCGCGTTCTTTCCGTAAGCTCCTTTTCCATTAACCAAAAAGTTTTTTACGTAATACCTGGTGGTGGCAGTTGCTCTTTTATTGAAAGGCAGCTCCTGGCTCTCCCTAATCTCACTCAAATAATTTGTGGCTGCGGTGGTGAAGGTTTCTATTGTATTCTTTTCTTTTTTTACCCAGGCATTCACATTTTTAATTTCCAACTCACTGAACATATAAAATATCATTGGTTCAAATTGGCGGCTATCCCATAAATTTTTAAATAACGGAACATAATACTGCATCCAGAACCCTTTATCATTTGCATTGAATTCCAGCTTTTCTATCACTACCTGCAATTGCCGTACAATCTGGTCTTCCAGGTCTGCCTTTAATTTATACTTTTTATCCAGTGCAATCTTTGCTACCAGTATCTCCTGTACTTCTTCAAAATTATCTTCCTTACCTGGTTTGTATTTTTGAAGGTAGCCCGTGGCTGTCGTGTTCATTTCAGCAATGGTAGCCAAAAAACTTACGGTATTTTTCTGGTAACGGTTACCAGGCGTTACGACCAGGTTGGTTGCAAAACTCAACATCGCCTGAACCATATTGCCCTTTAACATGGCCAACTGTCCTAAAAAATAATGTGCTGATGAATAATAAGGATTGAGCATGATACAATGCTGAAAATTAGCCGTGGCTTCATCGTACCGCAACAGCCTGAAAAGCGAAATGCCTTTATTAAAATAGGTTAGATAGCTGTAGGGATTTTTCGCAATGATGGTATCATAGGCTTTTAAAGCAAGTTCGCTTCTTTTGGTCTCGTCATATACATCTGCCAGCAGACCATACCATTTTGTATTTTTATGTGGGTAAAGCGACATGGCTATATTGCCATACTTTTCGGCTTCCACAAAATTGCTGTCATTGTAATAACTCAATATTATTTCATGTAGCACATCAGCATAGCCGGTATCACTGGCCGGCACTTTTAAATATTCTGCAATGGCTTCCTTGTATTTTCCTGCATCATGTAGTGCAACGCCGTTGGCAATCACTTCTTTACTGTCGACCAATGGATTTAATAATTCACGCTGGGCATGCAGTTGAAGTACGCTAACGCATAGCAGGGTAATAGATAAAAAAAATCTGATCATTTTAGGGTAGGTTTGGGCTGGAATTGAATAATTTTCAAATTTAACGGTTTAAAAGTAATGTAAAAAGTAATGCGTTTCCTTTTAGCCCCCATTTAAATAGTGATAATTAGATCAACCAGTGTAAATCGTACCTGAATAATCACTTCCGAACATCCAGGTTTTTAAAACCTGAATAGTTTGTACTACTTTTTTAAGTTGTAAAACTTTTCATACATCATAAATAGATAACAGGTTCGATCACTGAGTACAGATAATGCGAGGTCTGGTGAATATATCCGGTAATCAGCTATCGGCTATTTTCCCTGAACAAATAACAAAAAAAGCCTGCAACAACTAAGTGCAGGCAGTGTGATATTGCAGGTCCTTATAATCTTATCTACGGCTCTTTTTAATTAATTCCGTTTCGCCATCTACATTCAAACGCAAAACAATGTTGAACTTTTCATTTTGCAGGGAGAATATATACGATAAATCCCTACCCATTACCAGTACATCGGCAGACAATACCTGGCAATTACCATACGCTTTTGCAATCACATCGCTTACATGAAAGGGTAACCTTTCGCCGAATACGCTACGGGCAAAACCTAGTAATTTACCATCCGCATCAATAAAGCTTATTACCCGCTGATCACTATAAACAAAAACTACCTGGTAAACGTCTGCATTTTTTAGCTGTCGCCATTCTGCAAAACGGGCATTCGGAAATTCACTTTCAAAAGTACTTTTTGCCTGCCTGGTAATATTTAGCGGGTCGTTTGCAAATGTTGCTTTCCCAAAAACACTCACAAAGAATAAAAACAAAACAAACATCTTTTTCATAACATCATTTTTTTTATTGATTATTTAATGATGCAAAGATGTTGTGCAGATGGCACGTTATCAATACCACAACATGGTATTAATACTCACCAAAAAAGGGTGGAGTGCTTTTTAGATTATGATACAGGTAACTTAAACTGAATATCTTTTTTTAACCCGAATTTTCTAATTTTACTTTATAAGTTTCAAAAATAATTTTACGAATATAAATGTCCTGGCTATTTTATTGCAGGCGGCGCCGATATTACACCTTGTCTTTCCATCCTGCGGCAATTCCATAAAGTGCATAAACTGGAAGGAAACAAACTTTTCTTTTCCAATAAAACAGCAGCTGATATTTTTTGCGAAGGAGAGCTTTCTCTGATATGTTAGGTGATGACGCCATATTTATTCTTACAAAAGAAGAAAAGCCCAACCATAAAAGCGGCACATCGATGAAGATTTTATGAAACAAAAAATTACTGATTTCATCAACACTTTTATAACTGCCGACCGGATGCAATGATCGCTGCCATGCAACAAATACTAGAGCAATCGGGTGCTGCAACGGATGCCGTGGCATTTGAAAAATAGTAAATTAAATTGTCAAAATACGTGCTGCTTTTTTTGCTCCAGGCATTTTATGTTTTTATTATTCCGGCCTTATCTGAATCAAATTTGGCAAGCCCCGGTGATGTTTGAAAATGATCAGGCGATTTCAAAACCGTCTTGATAATTTGATAGCGGTAACCACGCCGGTAACCGCACTGGCTATAACGGTAATCCCTATAACAAATGGCATAAAAGTTTCACGCTGCAGGCGTTTCATTAATTTCATTTCAATAATACCTATTAACAGCCCTAGCAGTATACCTGTAACAAAGCCGATAATTCCATACTGAATTTTCTTCATTCTTCAAGATAGGAAATTGCCGGGATTTTTAGAAGATGCACCGTTAAGGAACGCATTTCAATTGTAGCATAAGGCTGTCAACCTTTATCGCCGGATTGTAACGATGGGTAATACTTCTGCAAAGTTTGTAACCCCTTGGTCCTCTCAAACCGAAAAACTCAAATGTCCCTTCAGGTGATTTTCGGCGGTCAAATCTTTAAAGACCGGCTTACCACGCAGAAAAGGGAGAATGACTACTGATTCCACGGATGATAACGGTATGCATGTTTTGAATGGTTACCGGGTTTAATAAGGTGAAATTGTTTCGAATTATGATTTATGTTTTACCTTTCAACTTATGAAGAATTTAAATTTACTGATACCGGTAGCATTTAAAAATTTATCATCACCTGATGATAGCGAAACCATAATTTTAGCCGGTGATATTGGTGGCACAAAAGCGAATATGATGTTGAGCCGCTTTGCAGAAGGAAAGTTGGAAACCATTAAAGAAACAAGATACGTTAGTAAAGACTATTCATCTTTCAATGACATCCTGAATAACTTTTTGGAAGGACAGACTTACCCGGATAATATCTGTCTTTCTGTAGCAGGGCCCATCGTTGATGGTAAGGTAAAGTTTACCAACCTCGACTGGGAGGTAGACGACGATGTAATCAGCAAACATGTTGGCGGAAGCCCGGTAGCAATTTTAAACGACCTGGAAGCCACTGCATTTGGACTGGCGGCCCTTAAAGAATCAGACCTGAGTATCCTCATCAGGGGTTGCAATGATACCCCCGGCAATATTGCCATACTTGCAGCTGGTACAGGGCTGGGCGAAGCCGGGCTTTTTTTTGACGGCGATCATTATCACCCGTTTGCAACTGAAGGTGGCCACTGCGATTTTGCACCGCGTACGCCGAGGGATATGGCGGTATTGAACTTTATGTTGGGCAAACTGGAACGGGTAAGTTGGGAGCGGCTTTTGAGTGGCAGGGGTATTTTTGCGATCTGGGAATACCTTACAGAGATAGAGCAAAAACAAAGTGAGGATTGGCTATTGAAAGAAATGGAAAACACCGATCCGGCACCAGTAATTAGTAAAGCCGCATTGGAAGGTAGCTGCCCGGTTTGTATGGAAACAATCGAAATGTTTAACCGCTACCTGGCAATTGAAGGGGCAAACCTGGTTTTGAAATTAAAAGCTACGGGCGGGCTCTATCTTGCAGGAGGCATTGCACCTAAATTGCTACCGTTGCTGAAGGCGGACACCTGGAAAGAAGTTTTTGAAGGCAGTGGCCGAATGAGGCAGCTTTTGGAAGAAGTAACGGTAAAGGTTGTGCTGAATGAAAAAGCACCGTTGATTGGAGCCTCCTACTATGCTTGTTTGAGTATGGGATGAATAATGAGTGATGAATGATGAGTGATGGATGATGGGTAATGAATGATCAGTGATGAGTAATGAATGATGAATGATGAATGATGAATGAGGAATGAGGAGTCGGGAGTGCCTTGAGGATGAGTAAGGAGTTAGGAATAATGAGCCACGGAATTCATTGGATTTAATCAAATATTTTCCCAAATTAAATGATCATATAAATAGCACACTCCTGCCCGAAATTAAGACGGGTGTTTTGCGTCAATGCTTACTTTACCACTGATTATCTTAACCCACCGGAAACATATTTTTTCTCCGTTTACCCTTTGTGCATTGTCAGAACACCAGGAAGACCGCCACTTTTGCTATACCATCCGGTTGTCTCATCCTGCCAGCTGGCCATGCATTGAATACGGATAATACAGCTACCTATAAAGCGTACGCCATAAAAATAAAATACCTCGTGCAGCCTGCATCAATTTCATTTAAATGTGTACACACCTGGTTTTATCATAGCCTGATTATAAAACTGTATCTTACCATTTGTGATGTTTAATTTGGTAATGAAGCCAGACTTTAATCATCCGCATCATTTATGAACTGGACATTACTGATTGTCATTTTTTATATCCTGCTGGTGATCCTTTTTTGTATAAGGATTATTTATGAAACCAGGAGTGCCACCAAAACAATGGCTTACCTGATGCTGGCCATTTTTATACCAGTGGCTGGCATTGTATTTTATGCTGCATTCGGCATCAATTACTGGAGGCGAAAACTATACGATAAAAAATCTGCTGAAAATGACAAAATGCTGGAGATCCTAAAAGAGCAGGTTTCAGCATACAGTACTGGAACATGTACTCCTGCTGACATGGCGTATGATGACAACAAGGAACTGGCTGCATTGCTGGTAAAGGAATTAAAAAGCCCGCTTACACGTGGTAACAAGGTAAAATTGTTGATTAATGGCGAAGAAAAATTCCCGGAAGTACTGGAAGCACTCCGTAATGCCAGGCACCATATCCACATTGAATATTATATTTACGAACAAGATGAAATCGGCGAACAGATAGAGGATATCCTGGTGCAAAAGGCTACAGAGGGCGTGCAGGTGCGTTTCATTTATGATGACTTTGGCAGTCCTTCCATTAAAAAGAAAACGGAGGAAAAAATGAAAAAGGCCGGAGTCGAAATCTATCCCTTTCATAAAGTGTTGTTTTATCTGCTGGCAAACAGGATTAACTACCGCAATCACAGAAAAATAATTGTAATCGATGGGGGAACAGGTTTTACCGGGGGGATAAATGTAAGCGATAAATATATCAATACTAAAAAGAACAAATTATATTGGAGGGATACCCACCTGCGGATAGACGGCCCGGGCGTGTTTTATTTGCAGTACTTATTTTTGACTGACTGGAATTTTTGCTGTAATAAAAAACTGCAGCCTGACCAACTTCATTTTGTATCCAATACAAAAAACACAGCCGATACATTTTTGCAGGTGGCTGCCAGTGGCCCCGATTCGCTCCAGCCTTCCATCCTCTTTTCATTATTACAGGCCATCTACCTGGCAAAAAAAGAAATCCTAATTACCACACCTTATTTTATCCCCGGCGATAGCATCCTGGAAGGGCTAAGGATCGCGGCGCTGAGTGGCCTTAAAGTAATACTACTGGTACCGGGTATTTGTGACTCCAAACTTGTAAATGCAGCCTCGAAATCTTACTATGAAGAATTGCTTTTGGCTGGCGTAGAAATATACCTTTACCAAAAAGGATTTGTACATGCCAAAACACTTGTAGCAGATGGCAAGTTATCCATTATAGGAACCGCCAATATGGATTACCGGAGTTTTGAATTAAATTTCGAAGTGAATGTTTTACTGTATGATGCCACCTCTGCCGAAAAGCTACGGGCTGTTTTTTTTAGCGATCTGGAAGATGCGGAAAAAATAGATGCAAAAAAATGGTGCAAGCGGCCCGCCTATCAGCAACTACCGGAAAAATTAGCCAGGTTATTTTCCCATGTTTTATAATTTTTTTTGACCCGGCTGACGCAGAAGATTAAAAAAATGCAGCCGGTATTTAATGCATAACGATATAAATAAAAATCTCCATCCCGGGTCAGACGATGGAGGAAGTGGCGTCCGGAGAAAAATTATATTTAAAACCCTGCATACCGATCAAAGCATACAAACTACCAACCCGGATAATTCTTTGGCCTGGGATATCCCACTAATCTGTATTCATTAGAATAAGGCACCGGTAAACGAAAATTTCAACAAAAAAAAGCAGCATATCAATATGCACTAAAAATAAACATCAATGAGATATACGGGAACGAAATTGTTAAAAAGACAACACTGCCGTGGAAAGGCTATCAACGAATATGATATCACATTGACAGGTATACGTTTTCTTAATTCGGTACAGATGTAGATGTGATTAAAATCCTTTATGACTTTTAAACATCTGCGCCGAATAGCCATCGTTGTCATAAGTGTATTCAAACTTATCAGGCCTTTGCAGAAGCAATGCAGCCCCATAATTTTTTGAGCCGGCATTACAAATCAACATTACTACTGTTTCTGTCATTCCTGTTTTTTGATTACCGTTTTTTAAATTTGCTACCTTGTTTAAATACCTATACTGCCGCTGAACAATCTTATTTGCCATTCAGCCTAACTTAACATACCATTCATCATCGGAACTTTACCACTTGTGAAAGGGCAGATTCCGTTTGTACCGATTGGATATCTGCCATTCCATCACCGGATATATCTTTACTCCTTCAAATAAAAACAGGAGCACATCCTCAACTAATATGTACAATAAATTTCTGGAGCAAAAATTTACCCTTGTAAGATTAAGGGAGAATCCACCCGGGAATATCTTCAACCTGTAAACGTTTTCAAACACAAAGATTTTCAACCAACACCATTCCTCTTCATCAGTAAGGGGCACAACTAACCGTTTTACAACAAGTAAGATTAAAAAAATGAAATCATTTAAATGGATGATTGCAGCCGGTATTATGCTTATAGGAATCGTGCTGCTTTCAATGAATTATTCAAACGGAACGCTAAATGCTTCACCGGTAAAAACCACTGTACAACCAACAAATACAGACCAGGATTTGCTGGAAAGTGATTTTCCGCTTTATGCCATCGGCTTAAGGCTTTACATACTTTATTAAAACATCCCTGTTACATCCACCGCTGGCTTCCTTAAATTTAAAATCCGCTGGCGGGTCTCGGCAAGCCCCCATATTTGGATTGTAAGGCATGTGCTTGTTTCAACAGCCGCAATAAATATTCATTATCATTTTAAGCCTGGCAATTGAATTGCACCATTCGCCGTAGCGGATGGTGATAAGGAGATATTATTCCCTTAGCGGCTTTATCCAAATAGCTATTACGGCTAAAGCAGCTTTACCATTGTATTATTTTTTACAGGCACGCGACGGCGGATCAGTCAACTCAACTGCTAAGTAACTATTGAATAAACATTGCTCAATAATCAAAGGATACCGGTAAGGCGGCTAATAGGGACTATGCTCGTAATATCCTTTAGCATGGCACCTTAGGAATGCCGTTGTAGCATATCCTCTGAACATTGGCTCACCCGGCAAAAAAATTGAATCAAATCAGTTCACTACAATACCCGGGATACAAAACAACAACCCGAAATAACAAAATAAAAACGTTGACACAGGCATCCCCAACTCCATATTTTACGTATAACAATTGTTTCTTCCGCTTTGTGGTGACGTGGTTCAACAAATTGAATATTTTTTTGTTGCGCTTGTTTCATATCAAATCTTTATTTAAAAAAAAAATCTCATCTTTTTTTTATATTTTACTACACTAAACTAAACAAAACACCATGAAACGATTTACTACCTTATTCCTTTTCTTACTATTTTCTGTTGCGGCACGTTCGCAGGTGATTTATTTAAAAGCAGTACTGGATGGCTCCCAGGAAGTACCACCCAACGCTTCCGACGCCAGCGGTATTGCCATTGTAAAGTACGACCAGTCAAGCAAGTTGCTGCAATTAACCGGCGACTACCAAAACCTTTCAGCCACGATATCAGGCTCACACATTCACTCCCCGGCCGCTCCCGGCTCAAATGCAGGGGTGCTTGTTACATTAACCAATACCGGGGGTACCACCGGCATCATATCCGGTTCACAGACCCTTACAGTAGCACAGGAAGCAGATTTGCTTGCTGGCAATATGTATGTGAATGTACACAGTACCGGCTCCTTTGTAGGGGGAGAAATCAGGGGACAGCTCACTACCACTACAGCCGGTCAAACAGATTATTTTACTGCAAGGATACAGGGCGCACAGGAAGTGCCACCAAACGGATCTGGTGCCAAGGGTAGTGCCATAGTACTGTTGGATAAAACAACTGGTATGGTATATTTGACAGGTAGTTTTAACGGGCTTGCAGCCAATGCCAGTGGAGCTCATATTCATCCTGGCGCTCCCAATATAACCGGAGGAGTTATTATTGCGCTGAGTGTTACTGCAGGAACGCAAGGTACAATTCATGTGGCATCGGCTATCAGTGCTGGTGATCAAACAACGATGATTGCGGGCAATACCTATGTAAATGTTCACAACGCTACTTTCCCTGGAGGGGAAATCCGGGGACAATTGATTCCTGAATCAGATTTAGTTTACCTGAAAGCCATTTTGCAGGGCAGTCAGCAGGTTCCGCCAGTTGCGTCCACAGCCAAAGGCACAGTGATCGTGCGATATAATAAAGCTTTAAAATTGCTGGAACTAATAGGCGATTATCAAAATATTGCTGCTAATATTAGTGCAGCACATATTCATTTACCGGCTGCTGTCGGCGCAAATGCGCCAGCGGTTTTCACTTTAACCAATACAAGTGGAACCTCCGGCACTTTGAGCACAACTGCTACTTTAACGGCTGGACAGGAAGCTGACCTTTTAGGAGGATTGTCCTATGTAAATGTTCATAATACAACTTTTCCGGGAGGCGAAATCAGGGGACAACTTACTACCACTACCGGGGGAAGTCAGACTTATTATTTAACCGGTAAATTTTCCGGCGCACAGGAAGTTCCGGCCAATGCTTCTGCTGCAACAGGCAACGTAACGGCCTTGCTTGACAGGCTCTCGGGAGAAGTTTTCCTAACCGGCAATTTCAGTGGCCTTGCGGCCGATGCTTCCGCCGGCCATATTCACCGCGGACCCGCAGGGGCAAATGGAGGAGTAGTGGTATCCTTGTCTGCCACGGCATCCACTTCCGGCACCCTAACCGGGAATGGTACCGTTCAGCCTTCCTTTGCAGATTCCATGATTCGTGGCCTTACCTATGCCAATGTTCATAATGAATCATTCCCGGGTGGTGAAATAAGAGCACAATTAGGCAACCTGGTTTTACCGGTAAAGCTGGCATACTTTAATGGCTACAAACAAAATAACAAGGTGATGCTGGCATGGGAAAGTACACAGGAATTAAACCTTGAGCGTTATGAAATAGAACAGCAGGGAACGAATCCCGGCTCATGGATTAATAAGGGAGCAGTGGCTGCTAAAAAAATCAACCTGGCAGCCAAATATAATTTTACAGATATCCAATTGGTCAACAATGCTGCCTATGGTTTGTACCGGTTAAAAATGGTAGATACAGATGGCCAGCTATCTTACTCCAATACCATCAGGATTAATAATAAAATATCGGCAGCGGCCTTATCAATCGCTACAAACCCGGTATCCAATGGCATGCTTCAGTATGTAATAACCGGGATACCAACAAATAAAAGAGCGAGTGTTTCAATTATGGATTATACCGGTAGAGTGGTTATGCGTACTACGGCATCCACATTAACGACTAACCGTATTAGCATTGGCAATTTAGCCGCTGGTATGTATCGGTTGGTGGTGCAGGCAGATGGCGATATTTTGCAACAGGGCTTTACAAAATAGATATCCATTTTTTTACGAAGCTGTCTTCAATTTAATTGAAGGCAGCTTTTTTTTGAATTAATCTATAGAATAAATTCATAGCCAAAAAACCTTCCTGGCTTTTGCTTCGCTATCTTTAATATCACATGCAACACCTGTTAACCCATATCACCCATTATTACCCGCTAAGTACAGAAGCAAAAAATGCACTTGGGCATTGTTTTGAAAAAGTGATGCTTGCAAAAAATGAATACCTGCTAAATGAAGGCCAGGTGTGCAGGCAGTTGTATTTTTTGGAACACGGTGCGCTGAGAGGTTTTTATAACCTGGATGGAAAAGAAATAACGCACTGGTTTGGTTTTGAAAATGATTTTGTGACTTCCTTTCATAGCTTTACCACCCGTGAACCTGCGGTAGAAAATATCCAGTTGATGGAGGGTAGTATTTTATGGGCCATTTCAAAAGATACTGTGGCCGACTTGTTTAACCAGTATCATGAAATTGAAAGGCTGGTGAGGATTGCGTATGAAAAATATTATATCCGGCTGGAAGAAAGATTTGTAAATGCCCAGTTTAAAACAGCCAGGGAACGATACGAAAACCTGGTGCAGCAAACGCCCCATATACTGGAAAGGGTACCACTGGGATATGTTGCTTCCTACCTCGGTATCAGCCAGGAAACATTGAGCAGAATACGCAGCCAGTTTTAACAATTGCATTTCTTCTTTTTGATTATTGTCAAAAATTAAAGTAAGGTATCCAGATAGTTTTGTTGTATAAAAAATAATTATGGAACATAAATTAACACAACAGCCTTCTGCCGCTTTTATCGCAGCCTCCTGGTCAGCCTTTTTTATTGGTACCGTTGCCTTCATTATTGGTTTATGGAATGCAGATATGCAACTGAATGAAAAGGGCTATTATTTTACCGTATTAATGTTTGGACTTTTTGCGTCCATCTCTGTTCAAAAAGCAGTGCGTGACCAGTTGGAAGGAATTCCTGTAACCAACATTTATTATGGCCTTGCCTGGTTCAGCACTATTTTATCCATCGTACTACTGACCATCGGCCTATGGAATGCCGATCTTGAAAAAAGTGAAAAAGGGTTTTATGCCATGGCTTTTGTACTTAGCCTTTTTGCTGCCATTGCCGTACAGAAAAATACACGGGATGTAAAGGCCTCTCAAACAACGGAGCTGATTTAAGGACGGCTACTTTGATGCCGGAAGCTATGCCGACCATTTAAGCATACAGATGCAATCAAAGCAGAAAACAGTGCAAAAATTCGATATATCGCATGCTTCTTAAAACGCAATGGGGTTGATTTGATAACCACCCCGGTTTTTATTTGCGCAAATATGTGCACAAATCCGGTTTTAGGTTACCAACAAAATGACAGACCCTTCTATAGACTATTGATGGCCATGAATATTCAAAAGACTTTATGATAATTGAAGGTATAAAGGAACAGTGAAAATAGCGGGAACGTTACACAATTGCAGATGGATATTGCAAAATTTGTTAGTAATAATTTGGGTAAAATAAAAAATGCCGGTCAATTTTAAGTAAAAAGAATATTGCCTGCAGAGTTGTTTTTATAATACCATAACTGAAGTGTTTAACATCCGCTATTTTTACTGTTGCCGGATACTTTATTTGCCACGGAATGGTGTAATTTAGTTTCCGCAACCGATATATATCCGCAACGAATAAAAGAATGCCATCAATGAAAAGCGAATCGATTACAATCACAGATATTGCAAAGGCGCTGAATTTCTCTTCTGCCACTGTTTCAAGAGCATTGAGAGATAGCTACCAGATCAGTGAAGAAACCAAACGAATCGTAAAAGAATATGCGAAGGAACATAGTTACCATCCCAACCTGATGGCGCAAAGCCTTAAGAGTAATAAAAGTAAGAGTATCGGCCTGCTGCTTTGTTCTATCCCAAACAATTTTTTTGCGGAAGTAATCAATGGAATTGAGTCCATCGCTTTTAACCGTGACTATCATATCATCATTACCCAAAGCCACGAATCGCAGGAAAGGGAGGCCAGGAATTTAGAGCACCTGAGCTGGCGTTCGGTAGACGGACTGATCGTTTCCCTATCTACCGAAACAATGGACATGAGTACCCTTCAAAAAATCCATGATCGGGGTGTGCCCATTGTTTTTTTTGACCGCGTAAGCGATTGCATAAAAACGCACCAGGTGGTAGCAGATAATATCGGGGGAGCTTACCAACTTACCAAACACTTTATTGAAAACGGCTTTAGAAAGATTGCCCAGGTTACCAGTTCGCACGATTTGTCCATCACCAATGAACGACTGGAAGGATACCGGCAGGCATTGGCAGAATTTGACATTCCTTTCAATGAAGATTATATCAAATATTGTGATCATGGTGGAATGAGTATCGAGGAAATTGAAAGCTCCGTACAGGAGCTGCTGGATATGAAGGAACCACCTGACGCTTTGTTTACCGCATCCGATAGAATCACCATCGGTTCATTCGCATTCTTACACAAGAAAAATATACTCATCCCGGACCAGATGGCCATTGCGGGTTTCTGCAATTTCAGCTCGCCGGAATTATTCAACCCTTCCCTTACCACCATCTGCCAACCGGCTTTTGAAATGGGCAAAACTGCTGCTGAAATTTTAATCAAACAAATTGAAAACAAGAAGCCGGAAACCAATTTTGAAAAGAAAATTTTACCGGTTGAATTAACGATCAGAAAATCATCTGTTAAATTGGCACAAGGTTAAGACCAACAAGTTGTAAAACAACCTGCATGTTCAATTTGATTACTTCTGTTATTTCATTGAATATCTTTTTTCAAATCAGGTGTCAACTGTTTTGAAAATCTACATCTGCCTCAAGAAAACTTGTAAGCTCATCCATCATTGAACTGTTTCCAATGAATAAGGGTGTTCGCTGGTGCAGATCTTTGAATGGTATATCTAAAATTCTGATGTTCCCATTGGTTGCTTTTCCACCTGCCACTTCAAAGATGAACGCCCATGGATTACACTCATAGATCAACCGGAGTTTACCATTGGGAAATGCGCTTGTTGCCGGGTTAAGAAATACGCCCCCCTTGATCAGGTTGCGATGTAAATCGGCTACCATACTGGCTACATGGCGCTGTGAATAGGAACTTTCCTTTTCCCTGTTTCTTTCAAGAATATGATCAAGGTATTGCTGTATGCCTTTGGAATAATGATAATAATTACCCTGGTTAATGGAATAGATATGACCTTTTTCCGGGCACCTGATATTGGGATGACTGAGGTAAAACTCACCGATGGAGGGATCAAGCGTAAAACCGTTTACACTTCGCTTTGTTGCAAATACAAACATCGTGGAAGAACCGTAAATTACATACCCGGCCGATACCATATTCTTACCTTCCAGGTTAAAGTCTTCCATGTTGCAGGGCTGCCCTATTTCGCTGGTTCTTTGATAGATGCCAAATATGGTTCCGATAGAAATACAATTATCAATATTACTGCTGCCATCCAGCGGATCAAACGCTACGATGTACTTACTTCTGCAACTCATCTCGTCTTCAAATACCATTACATCTTCCAGCTCCTCACTTACGATGCCGGCACAACTAATCCCACGCTTTAATACGGCTATCATTTGGTTGTTTGCAAACTCATCCAATTTCTTTACCACTTCGCCCTGTATGTTTACGGTACCTGTATCACCCAACATATCTACCAGGCCTGCTTTATTTACTTCTAAATTGATGAGCTTGGCAGCGAGGCCAATGTCTCGCAACAGGTTGCTTAGTTCACCGGTGGCCAGTGGAAAATTGCGCACTTCAGAAACCCTGAATTCATCAAGTGTTAACACGTTGCGGTAGTTACTCATAGGTGTAGTATTTTATAGGTCAATCGTTTTTTTTATTTACTATTTTGTGTTTTTGGTTTTGTGTTTGCGGCGTGCAGGTTGCATCCTTTCAACCAATTGGCTTCAGCAAACTTCAAAATGCTCATTCACATTGCCTACTTCTTCTTATTGGGAAGATGGTTGGCACGCGGTTGTTGCTTTATTGATTTCATATCCATCTTTCCTTCGAGATCGAGCAATGTTATATTCCTGAAATCAATCGGTTGTCCTTCGCTTTGCAAGGCAATAAATCCTGTCTTCAATAATTTACCATCCTGTTTTATTTTAGGATCGTAATTGTTCACTACCCCGCCGCCAATCTGTGGTTTGGAATACTGCAGCACCGTTTCACCATTTACAATATGTGTTATCAGCGAATCACCGAGCACTATAATTTCACACTTTACCCATTCATCAACGGGGTAAGTTTTGGATGTGGAGTTGATGCAATGCCTGGAATCTATTTTACCTTCAAACACTACGTCCGTTCCCGGCGAACACATATTACCTGTTGGCCGGGGTTTGCCGTCACCTAAGCCAGCCAGTAACTGAAACTCTATGGAGATGGGCCAGTTCTGTTCCCTCGGCATTGTTTTAGGATCCTGCGAATGAAACATTACACCGCTGTTCATTATCGTATAACCGGGGGCATCTTTCCGCCATTCCCCTGTAATGCGATACTCGAATTTGAGATGGTAAAATGAATATGGTATTTTATAATACAGGTGCCCAAACTGCTCGTTGAATGTATCATACTGATCGTAACGAATCTTTATAATTCCATCTTCTACCCGAAAAGTTTTCCCATAATTATCGCCGGTTTCATGGTGATTGATTTTTGCTACCCAATTGTTGATATCCTTACCGTTGAAGAGCGACCGCCATTCATTTTTTTTCTTCGTCTCCTGCGAAAATGCATGCAATGCCAGTAGAACTGTAGCAGTTAACAATAGGGCGATGCATTTTAAAGCAAACGGAGTTCTCATTTTTTAATCTGTTTTAATTCGGTTTAATTTTATTACAATCGTTTTTTATGCTGCAACTGTGTGTTAGTGTTATTAGTTATCTGCCATATTTTACAAACTAACTGCCCTAACATTTTGCAATATACCTTATGGTTGCATTTGAACTATTTATTCTTTCACTAATTTCTTTTCCAGTTCTTCCAGCGACACGCCTTTTGTTTCAGGCACTTTGGTTAACACCCAAATCAATTGCAACCCCATCATAAATGCAAAGAAGGCAAAGATGGGCCATGGATTGTCTTTGAATATACCATTGTCTTTATCAAGAAAGGCCGGTGTAATCAGGGTGATGATGGCTGCAAACACCCAGTGTACACTGGCGCCAAATGACTGCCCGGTTGCACGTACTTTGTTGGGGAATATTTCGGAAATAAATACCCAGATCACGGCACCCTGTCCTACCGCATGTGATGCGATAAATATCAACAGGAACAATAACAGGAAGCCGGCACCGGCACCGGAATAAAAGGCCCATGCTACCATTGCCAGGCTAAGGATATACCCGAACGATCCAATGATCAATAATGTTTTTCTGCCTATACGGTCAATCAGGTACAGCCCTACAAATGTGAAAAGTAAATTGGTACCACCAATGGCAATAGAATTGAACAAAGATTCTTTCGCCGCCAGTCCTGCTCTTTCTAAAATCTCAGGGGCATAGTATAAAATAAAATTGATACCGGACCATTGGTTGAAGAAGGCAACAAAAAATGCCAGCCAAATGATTGTTTTATATTTGGCACTGAAAATATTTGAGCTTTGTCCCGGCCTTGATTCATGCTCATTTGCTTTTGAGATAGTGGCAATCTCTTCATCCGGGTTGGTAACACCCAGACGGATCATTACAGCTTTGGCAGTAACCGCATCTTTTTTCATGGATAATAACCAACGCGGACTTTCGGGAATAGCAAAGACCATGACAGTATATATAATCGATGGAACCGCCATTACGCCCAGCATCCAGCGCCAGTCATTTTCGCCACCCATTCCTTCAAAAAAATAATTGGATAAGAAGGCGATCAATATGCCGAATACAATATTAAACTGGTACATGGCTCCGAGGCGTCCCCTTGTTTTGGGAGTGGATATTTCAGAAATATAAGTGGGGGCCGCAACAGAAGAAACCCCAATTCCCAAACCACCGATAAAACGAAAGAAGGAAAAGGTATAAGGGTCCTGTGCCAGCGCCGAGCCCAAAGCAGATACAGTAAACAAAATACCGATCCACAGCAGTACTTTTTTTCTGCCGTATTTCTCTGTAGGGATACCGCCAAAAACAGAGCCCACAACGGTACCCCATAAAGCCATTGACATAATAAAGAATCCATGAAACCAGGGTGATGTATGCCAGAGTTCTTTGATAGGAAGATTGGCGCCGGAAATAACCACGGTATCAAAACCGAAAATAAAACCAGCTAAGGCGGCAATTAATGAAATACCGAAAAGACTGATGCCACCTTTTGCAGCCTGACTATCGGGAGAAGCGATCGTTTGCATATTGACTTTTTTGAAATGAATTATTGAATAAATGTAAGCTAATCATACTGTTCAAAATAACAGGCCTGCATTTTATTTCTCTGCCTGGATTGAATGCAATTGAAAAGGTAAAAAATTTGCCACAGATGACACAGATGCACAGAAGGGAAAGCAATTTTAAGAATAGATTTATTCCCGTTTAAAGATGCTTGATTCGAAAACCGAAGTATGAAGGTTTGCCACTGATGACACAGATGCATTGAAGGGAAAGCAATTTGGTCAAACACAGAAAAGAAATTTAATACTTACATTAAAACGTGTACAACTCTTTAGAAAGTTGTACACGCTTTTCAAAAAACTCAGATATGATTTCACTTCCTGCTGTTATCTTACAACTTTAAAACTTCCACCTTACAAAGGCTTCCATGGCTGCATACTCTGCCAGGCCCAATTTATTGTAAAGATCTGCTGTTGCCTTATTTCTTTCTTCGGCCCTTTGCCAAAACTCACGGGAATCACTGCCCTGGTACACTACCCCATCTTTCTGCGACTGGTGCTTAAAGATACCCAGCCTTTTTTTCAACACCTGGTCCGGGCTCATTGGTATGGCCATTTCAATTAAATCAATATCCCACTCTGCCCAGGCACCTTTATACAACCACACCCAGCAATCAACCATGAATGGTTCGTTTTTTAACCGGTGAACGGCCTCAAAAATGGCATCGAGACAAACTTTATGCGTACCGTGCGGATCAGCCAGATCACCTGCTGCATAAACCTGGTGAGGGTTTACTTTTGATATAATATCCTGTACAATCGCATAGTCTTCCTCTGCCACTGGCTTTTTCTCCACCAGTCCTGTTTCATAAAATGGCATGTCAAGAAAATGAATATGTTCCGGGGGAATACCAGCAAACCGGCAGGTACTTCTTGCCTCTCCCCTCCTGATTAGCCCTTTTACAAAACGAACTTCTTCTATATCCTTTTCGCCACTTTCTTTAATGCGTAAAAACTCCAATGCCTTTTTATAAATGGCCTGCACATCATTGTTATCTATGGAAAATTTTTCATTAAAATCAACTACAAATTCGGTAAACCTTAATGCCTCATCATCTGCTACCGCAATATTCCCAGAGGTTTGATAGGCTACATGTACTTCATGCCCCTGGTCCACCAGTCGTTGAAAAGTTCCTCCCATTGATATGATATCATCATCCGGATGTGGGCTAAAAATCAACGCTCTTTTCTTAGCAGGGTTGGCACGCTCGGGCCGGTTGCTATCATCGGCATTAGGCTTTCCGCCTGGCCAACCGGTAATGGTGTACTGCAGCCAGTTAAACACTTTTATATTGATATCATAAGCCTGGCCATACAAGGCTAGTAAATCACTTAATCCATTTTCGTTGTAATCTTTATCGGTCAATTTCAGGATTGGTTTCATAACAGCCAATGCAAGATTCGTAACTGCCTTTTTTGTCATAGCTGTGTCCCATACCACATTTTCAATCAACCAGGGAGTTTTACGCCTGGTAAGTTC